>NZ_JBFBKN010000001.1:0-444078 GCF_040702225.1 Rhodococcus sp. NPDC080181 | reverse complement strand
TACGGCTCCGCGCTGACCACGGTCCTGCTCGCAGCGGGCCTCGAGGTCGTCGATGTCGACCGCACCGACCGCCGCTCGCGGCGCTTTCACGGCAAATCCGATCCGCTCGATGCCTACAGTGCTGCTCGCATCGCTGCGGCCGGGCTCGCTCGCACGATCCCGAAGACCCACGACGGGGACGTCGAGGCAATTCGGTTCCTGCACAACGCTCGTCGCTCCGCGGTGAAAGCTCGCGCCGAGGCGATCACAGGTCTCAAATCTGCCGTCGTCAACGCACCCGAACCGATTCGAGAACAGCTCCGGGGTCTGACAACAGTCGCATTGATCGACGCATGCGCAGCACTGCGCCCGACCGCCGTCACTCCAGGTGCACTGACCGCGGCGATCAAGACTGCACTGCGGTCGGTGGCGCGACGGATCCAGCTCCTCGACACCGACATCAAAGCACTCGACAAGAACCTCGCAGTGCTCATCGACGATGCCGCCGGAGACCTCGTCGGCCGGTTCGGGGTGGGCTACGAAACTGCAGCACAGTTGCTGATCACCGTCGGTGACAACCCCCACCGCGTCAGCTCCGAAGCAGCATTCGCCAGCCTCTGCGGCGTCGCACCCATACCCGCATCGTCGGGCAAAACCACCCGCCACCGACTCAACCGCGGCGGCAACCGGCAGGCCAACCGAGCGTTACACGTCATCGTCATGGCCCGCCTCAAATACGACACCCGCACCCAGCAATACCGCGACCGACGACTCGCTGAAGGCAAGAGCAAACGCGACATCATCCGCTGCCTCAAGCGAGCCGTCGCCCGCGAAATGTTCCAACATCTCACCCAGAAAACTGCCACTTGACACTCATAGGAGCATCACATGGTTTACGCAACCAGGGAGCAACCCTCGGGCGTCTGCTGATTCTGGTTCTGCTGGGTGGCCGGGATGGTGTACTGGCCGCCTTCGAGGGCGAGTTCGATGCCGGAGTCGGTGACGGTCAGCGACGTCGGAGCCATGTCCAGCGGGTACGCCTGCAGGCTGTCGGTGAGCACGCCGACGACGGAATCGACCAGATCGGTGGGGATTCCCAGGCCCAGAATCGATGCGTCGACGGTTTGGACGTCGACCTTGCCGCCCGTGACCTGCGGCTTGACGGTCAGCTTCGCAAGCGCGCCGACGGCGAACTCCAGGGTGCCCGCCGACGCGTCGGACGTGACCCCGGAGACGATGGCACCGATGCCCTGGCTCTGCAGGGTGCGGGTGATGCCGTCGGTCGACCACGAGATGTCGGCACTCGAGCTACCGATGGTGCCGCCCGAGTCGGCGCTTTGGGTCAGGTTCAGATCGTTCGCCTCGGCGTGCACGACCATGCCCTCGGCCGGGCCGAATCGAGCATCGTCGCTGTCGACGGTCACCGACGAGACCTTCTTGTCGACCAAGGACAGCAAGA
The DNA here is from genome assembly GCF_040702225.1 of Rhodococcus sp. NPDC080181. Classification (NCBI taxonomy): domain Bacteria; kingdom Bacillati; phylum Actinomycetota; class Actinomycetes; order Mycobacteriales; family Nocardiaceae; genus Rhodococcus; species Rhodococcus sp. NPDC080181. Next base: position 442,640 of record NZ_JBFBKN010000001.1, on the reverse strand, counting down.
CCGGCTTGAAGCCGAGACCCACCTCCACCTGGCTGCCCAGCTCGGACTCGAGCTGGCCGGCGAGGCAGGATTTGATCTGCTGCCGAACGAACAGTTCTCCGCCGATGACGGCGACGAGGAGGACGACAACAACGGAGACTGCGATCAGCGGTACTGTGCTGCGCCTGGCTGAGGATGTCATTCCCGGCAGTCTTCCCGAAGTTTCTGAGCAAGCTCTGTGAAACTCGCCGAGTCCGGGGATTCGATTCGAAAGTTTGTGATGTGTAACACATTCTGACGTACTCTTGCTGCATGAGCACGATAGGACCGAGTGTGCAGGAGCTGCACTCGCTCGCTACCCGGCAGGACGGCTACTTCACCGCCGAACAGGCCGGTGAACTCGGCTTCGACTCTGCGATGGTGCGCGTCAACCTGGCGACGGCCACGTGGACTCGCGTCGAGCGCAACCTGTTTCGGCTCGGGCAGTGGCCGCACAGCGAACTCGAAGTGTTCGCTATGTGGTGCGCGTGGTTCGGCGGCGAGGCAGTGATCTCACACCAGAGCGCCGCCGAATTGCACGGTTTCGGACACCTGCACCCGCAGTTCGTACATCTCTGCGCGTTCGGAGACCTACGACTCACCGACACTCGCCTGGCAGTGCATCGACTGCGGCTCGAGCCGCGTGACGTCGAATCGGCCGGCACGTTCAACATCACCACTCCCGTACGCACGGTCCTCGACCTCGCCGCAGGTGGCATCTCGCAGATCACCCTCGACGAGGTGGTGGGCGACGCCGTGGCTATCGGTCGCGTCGACCCGCAGGCGCTGTACTCCGAGGCCGGCAGCAGCACCGATCGAGTGGCCGAACGCGTCGAACTGGCGCTGTCCGCCTGTACGTAGCGCCAGATTCACGGTGCCGGGGCTACCGTCGACCAGGGCACTGTGAGCACGTTGTCTCGCATGCGGCGGCGGGGGAGTGTGACCGGGAGTCCTTGCTCTGCAAGCACTTTCAATGCCGCCCGCCAACGCAGTCGGGGGCCGAACGGGGCCAGTGGTGCCGAGACCGACCACGCGCGGTCGGCGCGGCGGAGCACATCGTGGATCAGCTCGCCCTCGATGTTGCGGTGTATCAACACTTTCGGAAGCCGCTCCGCGATGTCCGACGGCATCTCGACATCGAACGGGTCCCAGGCCAGAGTCAGAGATCGCGGCCCATCGGCGTCGAGCAGCACCCATGCGCAGCGTCGACCGAGTTCGTCGCAGGTGCCATCGACCAACAGGCCGCCGGGTGCCAGGCCCGACAGAATGCGGTGCCAGGCACCGGGAACCGCGTCCTCGGGATATTGCCGCAGCACGTTGAAGGCCCGCACCAGATTCGGTCGCAGTCCGGCCAACTCGAAACCGCCACGGGCGAATTCGACGCCACCGCTTCCTTCGACCACCCGCGCGGGATCGATTTCGAGACCGGTGACTCGGAGATCGGGCCTGACGGTGCGAAGTCGGCCCGCGAGTTCGAGAGTCGTGTTCGGCATCGCCCCGTACCCGAGGTCGACGACGAGGGGGTCCGGTGATTCGCGCAGGACGCGTCGGACATCGGGATCGTGCATCAACCACCGGTCGCTGCGACGCAACCGATTGATGCCGGTGGTGCCGCGGGTGATGACGCCTTCTGCAGGAGTGGAGCCTGCGGAACGACCCCTGTGAGGAGGCTTCAGTGGGCTAGGCGTTCTTCTCGAGCCAGTCGGCGGTTACTTCGCCCTCGCCGCGCCACAGGTCGATGAGGTTGACGAGCATCAGTTGCTCGAGTTTGCCGCCGATGAACGGCAGGAACACCTTGGCCTCGGAGGACGTGCGCAACGTCGAGCCACCGTTGGTGGGGAACAGTGACGTGGTGCCCTTCAGTGAGCCGGGTCCGGCCGGAATCGACGCGTCGTAGTGCCCCGCAGTGGTTTCCCCGTACGCGTCGAAATGCACGTTGCGGGTGATGACCATGTCTTTCTTCATCACCGTCTGTGCGATGTCGGGCAGTTCGGTACGGGGGATGACGTGGTGCATCACGATGTCGATTCCGGCGTCGGACACCTCGAAGCTCTTCAGCTCGTTCTCCGAATACTTACGCATCTCCTCGATGCGCGCGTCCCAGTGCTCGCGACTGGACAGCGCTGCATAGACCTGCTGCGTCGAGTGGGTGAACCGGGCGGAGTAGTTCATTCGGCGAGCCATAGTGCGCCAGGTTACCCAGGAGCGGAGCCTGCGGAGCGACCAGGTTACCCAGGAGTGGAGCCTGCGGAACGACCAGGCTCAGCTGCTTGCTTGCGCGGCGATCCAGTTACCGGTGAAGTCCTGCTCGTTGTCGATGAGCGAGAGAACCTGCTCGCTGATCATCGCTTCGATCTTCCCGCCGAAGATGGGGACCTTGACCTCGGTGGTGCCGGCCAGAGCGACGGTGGTCGTCTCGCCCTTGCCGTCGAGGGTGGTGGTGCCGGTGATGCGCGCGGGTGCTCCTTCGACGGTGGCTCCGAAGGTGCCCGCGGCGTGGGTGCCGTCGAACTGTCCCCAGCTCTCGGTGCGTTCGATGATGAGGTCGCCCTTCTTGAAGGCGGTGACCGCGGACGGCAGCTCTTCCTCGGGGACCGACTGGGTCATGACGACGTCGATGGTGCCGTCTCCGACGGTGACGCTCTTCAAGCTGGCACCGGGGCCGCCGATCTGCTCGATGCGGTCCTTCCAGTACTGCTCGGACGTCAGCGCTGCGTGGACCTTGTCGGCGGAGGCGGGCACAGTCGAGCTGTGCTCAATAGGGCGAGGCATCCCCGCAGGTTACCGGGTGACTGAGGACGTTCGTGCGCGACCGGTAGCGTGAGAGTCCGTGCCTACTGCAATTTCCGAACTCACCACCATCCGGGTGGGCGGCCCAGCCCGTGAATTCACCGTCGCGACGAACGCTGACGAGTTGGTCTCCCTGGTGCGTGACGCGGACCGTGCAGGGACGGATGTGCTGGTCATCGGCGGCGGATCCAACCTGGTCGTCGGCGACGACGGGTTCGACGGCCGGGTGGTTCGGGTGACCGGCTCGCGGTTGGAGATCGACGGCGAGCGGGTGACCGTCGACGCCGGTGTCGAGTGGGATGCCGTCGTACAGGCGACTATCGATGCCGGGCTGTCCGGTATGGAAGCGCTGTCGGGGATCCCGGGCACCACCGGCGCGACGCCGATTCAGAACGTCGGGGCCTACGGTGCGTCGACGTCGGAATTGCTGCACAGCCTCACCGTCTACGACCGGCAGACGCAAGAGACGGCAGTGTGGACGCCGGAGCAGTGCGGATTCGGAACACATCGGTCGTCGGTGTTCAAGCGATCGTCGCGCTACGTGATTCTGGACGTGACGTTCGCGCTGAAGAAGACCACCGAATCGCTGCCGGTGCGCTACGCGGCGTTGTCCGAGCGGCTCGATGTGCAGATCGGCGACGTCGTTCCGGTGCCCGACGTCCGCGCAGCAGTGCTCGCGCTGCGCGGTGAGCGTGGGATGGTGCTCGACGCGGCCGATCACGACACGTGGAGCGTGGGGTCCTTCTTCCTCAACCCGGTGTTGCCGGAGGTGCCGGAGCAGGCAACCCACGCGCCGAGCTTTCCCGACCCGGCCGGCACGAAGATTCCGGCCGCCTGGCTCATTCAAAACTCGGGATTCCCGCGGGGCTACGGCACCGAGTTCGGCCGCGGTACCGCGGCCCTGTCGACCAAACATGTACTCGCGATCACCAACCGGGGTGGGGCCACCGCGTCGGACATCATGGCTCTTGCCGCGCACGTCCGAGACGGTGTGCGAGAGAAGTTCGGGGTCACGCTGACCCCCGAGTGTGACCTCGTCAACTGCGCTCTGGGTTAGGGACGCTCGAAACGGCGCATACGATGGAGATTCGAGAGTTCGGCTCGTAGGAGGTAAGTCAGTGCAGGTCACCAGCGTGGGGCACGCGGGATTCCATATTCGGACCGAGGCGGGGAGCATCCTGTGCGATCCGTGGGTGAACCCGTCCTTCTACGCGTCGTGGTTCCCTTTCCCCGACAACTCGGGCCTGGACTGGGACGAGTTGGGTGATTGCGATTACCTCTACGTCTCGCACCTGCACAAGGACCACTTCGATCCGAAGAACCTGGCCGAACACGTCAACAAGGACGCGACGGTGTTGCTGCCGGACTACCCGGTGCTCGATCTCAAGCACGAGCTGGAGAAGCTCGGCTTCCACAAGTTCTACGAGACCACCGACTCGGTCAAGCACACGCTGACCGGGCCCAAGGGCGATCTCGACATCATGATCATCGCGCTTCGCGCGCCTGCCGACGGCCCGATCGGCGACTCCGGCCTGGTGGTGTCCGACGGGAAGACCGTCGCGTTCAACATGAACGACGCGCGGCCGGTGGACCTGGACATGATGACCGAGCAGTTCGGTCCCGTCGACGTCCACATGCTGCAGTATTCGGGCGCGATCTGGTACCCGATGGTCTACGACATGGTCTCGCGTGCGAAGCGAAACTTCGGTATCCAGAAGCGTCAGCGACAGATGGATCGTGCGCGTCAGTACATCGAGCAGGTCGGCTCCACGTGGGTCATTCCGTCGGCGGGCCCGCCGTGTTTCCTCGACGACGAACTGCGCTCGCTCAACGACGTCTACGGCGACCCGGCCAACGTGTTCCCGGACCAGATGGTGTTTCTCGAGCAGATGCGCCTGCACGGTCACGACAAGGGTCTGCTGATGATTCCGGGCACGACGGCCACGTTCGAGGGTTCGGATCTGAAGTCCCACGAGCATCCCATCCCCACGGCCGACGCCGAAGCCATCTTCACCACCGGCAAAGCCGACTACATCGAGGCCTACGCCCAGCGTCAGGCGTCGGTCATCGCAGCCGAGAAGGCAGGCTGGGCACCGGCCGAGGGCGAGCCGCTGCTCGAGCCGCTGCGCGGACTGTTCGAGCCGATCATGGCGCAGACGGATCTGATCTGTGATGGCATCGGCTACCCCGTCGGCATCACGATGGGTGACGAGACGGTTGTGCTGGACTTCCCGAAAAGGATTGTCCGAGAGCCTATCTCGAACGAGAAGTTCCGATACAGCTTCACGATCCCGCCGGAACTCGTACGCACCGCAGTGCGTGATCAGGAGCCGGACTGGGTCAACTCGATCTTCCTGTCCACCCGGTTCCGGGCCCGACGCGTCGGCGGGTACAACGAGTTCCTCTACACGTTCTTCAAGTGCCTCACGGACGAACGCATCGCCTACGCGGACGGTTGGTTCTCCGAGGCGCACGACGACACCGCCACCATCACGATGGGCGGCTACGAAATTCAACGTCGCTGCCCGCACCTGAAGGCGGACCTGACGAAGTTCGGCATCGTCGAGGGCAACAAGCTCACCTGCAACCTGCACGGCTGGGACTGGAACCTGGACTCGGGCCGCTGCCTGACGTCGAAGGGACACGAGCTGCGCTCGCAGAAGCTCTGACTCGTCGTCGACGGTTCGCTGTGAGACTGCCCCCAAAAACAGTGGGAAATGTGGGGTAGTTCGCAGACGCAGGTACGTTGGACAACGTGCATGAGCAGGTAGAACAGACAAAACGGACGCGCATGGTGTGGTTGGTCACCGTGCTCGTCGCACTGGTTGCGTTAGTAGCCGGCTGCACCGTCGGATCGGGCGACAAGAGCCCCGGTGCTTCGGCACCGACGACCGAGGCAGCGCCCGTCGCGCAGATCACGCAGAACCCGGCCGAAGGTGCCACCGACGTCAGCCCGGTGGCACCGATCTCGGTGTCGGTGACGAACGGAACGCTCACCCAGGTCGAGTTGACGAACCCGGACGGCAAGATCGTTCAGGGTGCGCTGGCACCCGACAAGGCGTCCTACGCCGTCACCGAGCCACTCGGGTACGGGGTGAAATACACGTGGTCCGGTTCCGCCGTCGGCGCGGACAACAAGACCGTGCCGATCGAGGGCAGCTTCACCACCGTCGAACCGGACAGCCGCACCTCGGTGAGCACCAACATCGGCGACGGCCAGGAAGTCGGCATCGCAGCGCCGATCATCCTGCAGTTCGACTCGGCGATCGAGGACAAGGCAGCCGTCGAGAAGGCGCTGACCGTCACCACCAACCCGCCGACGCCCGGTGCCTGGGCGTGGTTCCCCGACGACAACGGCTCGCGCATCCACTGGCGTCCCACCAACTACTGGACGCCCGGCACGACGGTCTCGGTGAACGCCAAGCTCTACGGCGTGAACTACGGCGACGGTGCCTACGGGGCCGACGACGTCACCCTCAACTTCAGCATCGGACGCAGCCAGGTCGTCGTCGCCGACGCCACCAGCCACCGCATGCAGGTGGTGCGTGACGGCGCGACGATCATGGACATTCCCGTCAGCTACGGCGAGGGCAACGAGGATCGCAACGTCACCCGCAGCGGCATCCACGTCGTCACCGAGAAGCACGAGGACTTCCTGATGTCGAACCCGCCGTTCTACGAGAACGTGCGCGAACGCTGGGCGGTGCGCATCTCCAACAATGGCGAGTTCATTCACGCCAACCCGCTGACCACCGGCGTGCAGGGCGCATCGAACGTCACGAACGGATGTATCAACCTCTCGACGGAGGACGCGCAGCAGTACTTCGGCACGGCGATGTACGGCGATCCGGTGGAGGTCACCGGCACCCGCATCGACCTCTCCGCAGCGGACGGTGACCTGTACGACTGGGCCATCGACTGGCCGACGTGGGAGTCGATGTCGGCGCTCCCTGCCGGCGGGGCGCCAGCGACGACGACGCCTGCGACAACGGCACCCGCGACGACAACGGCACCTGCGCCCGCGGGGTAGAGCGCTGCGCGCATGTGAGTGGAACCTCGTAGCCCACTACGAAGTTCCACTCACATGGGTTACTTACGGGAGAAGCGCCCCGGACCGGCCTGATCGCGTGGCTTGATGATGATCTGGTCCAGGTTGACGTGCGACGGGCGGGAGGCGACGAAGCCGATCACCTCGGCGATGTCGCTCGCGACCAACGGCGTGATGCCCTGGTAGACCGCGTCGGCCTTGGCCGCGTCGCCGTCGAAGCGGACCAGTGAGAATTCGGTTTCCACCGCGCCCGGTGCGACCTCGGTCAACCGCACCGGCTTGCCGAGCAGCTCGCCGCGCAGCGTCCGATGCAGTACGGCCTGAGCATGTTTGGCGGAGGTGTATCCCGAGCCGTTGTCGTAGGCCTCGAATGCCGCGACGGAGGTGATGGTGACGATCAGGCCGTCACCGGAATCGATCAGCTTGGGCAGCAACGCTTTCGTGACGCGGAGTGTGCCGAGAACGTTGGTCTCCCACATCCAGCGCCAGTCGTCGAGGTCGGCGTCGATCACCGGGGCCAATCCCTTTGCGCCACCGGCATTGTTGATCAGGACGTCGACGCGGGGGATGACAGCGGTGAAGGCGGCCACGGAATCCTCGTCCGTCACATCGAGTTCCAGGGCGGTGCCGCCGATCTCCGAGGCCAGTTCTTCGAGTCGGTCGAGCCTGCGTGCGCCGATGACGACGTGGAATCCGTCGGCGGCGAGTTGGCGCGCAGTGGCCGCGCCGATGCCGGAACTCGCTCCGGTGACGACGGCGATGCGGGTATCGGGTGCGATGTGTTCGGGCGAGGTCATGCAGAAATTCTAGTTCGGTAGAAACAGTGCATCCGGACGGGCCCGATTGGACAATCGGGCTTCGAGTGCTAATTTTGGGTTCATGTCCGCCAGCGAGACCACCGCGATGCGGGTCACCTATGTGACCGCGTCCCTCGGGTCTCGCCTCCCGCTTCCTCGGGAATTGTGTTGTCTCGGCCAAGGAACCTGTCTCTAGCATTCTCGCGCTATGGGCAGTCGATTCGCGTGACGTGGACCTCCCCGGTCTGCCTCACCCTTGACCTGCATCACTTCGCTCTTTCGTCGACGTTGCACACGAGACGAAGGTTTTCACTGCTGAGGAACACGACGGATGTCCGTATCCACGCTGCACCACCACTCTCGCCCCACCGCGTTGCGCTCGCCGGCGCGGTCCGCCTCCCACACCCCGCTGCGATCGCGGGTCCAGCTCGTCGCGCCCGATCTTCGGATTGCCGACAGTCCCGCGGCGTCGGTACTGCGGGTCGCGTGCGTCGAAGGCCCGATCTCGCGTGACAGTGCGGCTCGCACAACGGGTTTGAGCATTGCCACGGTCAATCGTCAGGTGTCTGCTCTGCTCGGCGTCGGATTGCTGCGCGAGCGCGCAGACCTCACGGCCGCCGGTGCGATCGGACGCCCCCGCGTGCCGTTCGAGGTCAATCACGAGCCGTTCTCGACCATCGGGATCCATATCGGTGCCGTCGTCACCGGGATCATCGTCAGCGACCCGCGCGGAAAGATCCTGGGGGCTGTGGAGATTCCCACGCCCAGCGGGTCCGCCGATGCGGCGCTCGCCTCGATCACCCGCAGCGCCGGGGCCTTCGCCGGCAGATGGCATCGGCGCACCCCACTGTGGGTGGGGGTTGCCCTCGGCGGCCGTGTCGACACGACGACCGGCACCGTCGATCATCCGCGTCTGGGCTGGGAGAACGCCCAGGTGGCGGGCGTCATCGGCGGTGGGTTGGGGCTACCGATCTCTGTTTCCGGCCACGTCGAAGCGATGGCGGCGTCGGAACTTCTGCTCGCGCCCCGCGTATCGGACGTCGCTGCTCCGCCGAGCAGCACCGGCACCTCGCTCTACTTCTATGCACGCGAAAGCGCAGGTATGGCGCTGACGATCGACGGCCGCGTGCACACTCCGTCCAGCGGACCCGGGTCGATCGCTCACCTACCCACCGGCTCGTCGGTGCTGTGCAGCTGCGGCAACCGGGGATGCCTCGAAGCGGCCGTCAGCGATCGCGCGATCGTGACCGCGGCGATCGACCGCAAAATTTTCGCGAGCGTAGCCCGCGGAGCCCGGCCGACTATCTCCGCCGTGTACCGAGCCGCGACCGACGGCTCGGAGGCGGCCCGGGAATTGCTCGTCGAACGCGCCGTCACGTTGGGTCGGACGGTCGCCCTGTTACGCGACATGTTCAATCCGGATCGAGTGGTACTCGGTGGCCAGGCGTTCACGGCGTATCCCGCCGGGATTCCGCACGTGGGGGAGGCCTTCGCCGCCAATTCGACGTTGCCGCGCAGGGACATTCGGGTCACCGGATTCGGCGACAGGGTGCAGGAGTTCGCCGCAACGGTGGTTTCGCTCAGTTCCCTGTACTCGGATCCACTGGCCTCGATGCGCCGAGCAGCCGCGTAAGTTGACCCCACATGAGCACCCCTGCAGCAGGACCGGTTCGGCAGGCCACCGGCATCGACGGAACGAACATCGTCTATCGCGTCACCGGTGACCCGGCGGCGAGACCGCTGGTTCTGCTGCACGGGTGGGCGCAGAGTTCGTCGTGTTGGGGCGACGGGCTGCTGGCCGATCTTTCGTCGCGCTACCGCGTCGTCGCCGTCGACCTGCGTGGCCACGGTTACTCCGATGCCCCCGAGGCCGGATACGACGACTCGAAGATCTGGGCCGGGGACGTGGCCGCGGTGCTGGACGCCGAGAACATCACGGCGGGCGCAGTGCTGCTGGGGTGGTCGTACGGCGGGCTGGTGATCTGCGATTATCTCGCGACTCACGGCTCGGACGCGATCGCGGGCATCGTGCTCGTGGGCGCGATCACGAGTATCGGCAGAGGCGAGGCAGGCGGACGGGTGGGCACGGCCATGCGGGCGGCGATCCCCGGGGCGATGGCGGAAGAACCGCGTATCGCGATCAAGGCGCTGGGTAGTTTCGGTAACGCGTTGACGGGCCCTGTCGAGGGAAAGGGCACCGAGGCGCAGGCCCTGTTCGGGCTGACCCTGTCCACCCGGCCGAGGGTTCGCGCCGCGTTGTTCGATCGCACCGTCGGCCACGACGAGCTGCTGCGCAACCTCGATGTCCCCGCCTTCGTGCTGCACGGAACCGACGACACCGTCGTCGATGTCTCGGCCGGTCGGCACGCCGCGGACCTCATTCCCGGAGCCGGCGCGTCGTACTGGGACGGCGTCGACCACGGCCCGTTCGTCGCCGATCCCGAGCGCTTTCTCGGCGAGGTGAGCGAATTCGTCGACGGTCTGGACGGGTGAGCAAAAGCGCAGGCCGTGCGAAGCGGAAGACGTGGCGACGTAATGTGGAGGCGTGCACGCTGAAGAAGTGACTGGACGCCGGCTGAACAGGGTCGCTGTGTTGTCCTTGCATACCTCCCCGCTGGCGCAGCCCGGAACGGGCGATGCCGGGGGAATGAACGTCTACGTACTGCAGAGCGCCAAGCAGTTGGCCGAACGCGGCGTCGAGGTCGAGATATTCACCCGCGCGACGTCGTCGAGCGACGCGCCGGTCGTCGAGGCCGCTCCCGGGGTGCTGGTACGCAACATCGTCGCGGGGCCGTTCGAGGGTCTGGACAAACACGACCTGCCCACTCAACTGTGTGCGTTCGCGGCCGGGGTCCTCCGTGAGGAAGCTCGGCACGAGCCCGGCTACTACGACCTGGTTCATTCGCACTACTGGCTGTCGGGTCAGGTGGGGTGGTTGGCGCGTGACCGCTGGGGAGTGCCGTTGGTGCACACGGCGCACACCCTCGCCGCCGTCAAGAACGCGTCCCTGGCTCAGGGCGATGCACCCGAGCCCGCGGCCCGTCAGATCGGTGAGCAGCAGGTGGTCGCCGAGGCCGATCGATTGATCGCCAACACCACCGAGGAAGCGAAATCGCTCGTCGAGATCTACGGGGCTCGGCAGGAGTCGATCGACGTGGTTGCCCCGGGAGCCGATCTGGCGCAATACAATCCGGGAGACAAGCGGGCCGCACGCGCCGCACTCGGACTCTCGCAGGACGAGGCCGTCGTCGCGTTCGTCGGGCGGATCCAACCGCTCAAGGCCCCCGATGTTCTGGTCGCAGCGGCTGCCGAAGTGCTGCAACGACATCCGAGCATGCCGCTGCGGATCCTGATCGTCGGCGGGCCGTCCGGCAGCGGGTTGGACCGACCCGACAGTCTGATCGATCTGGCCGATACGCTCGGGATCACCCCGCACGTCACCTTCATGCCGCCGCAGCCGTCCGCTCGCCTGGCGCAGGTGTACCGAGCCGCCGATCTCGTGGCGGTGCCGAGCTACAACGAATCGTTCGGTCTGGTGGCGATCGAAGCCCAGGCCTGTGGAACACCGGTTCTCGCAGCAGATGTCGGCGGGCTCGGTGTCGCGGTGCGATCCGGTGAAACCGGGCGACTGGTGCAGGGACACCGCATCACGGACTGGGCCGACGGATTGGCGTCGATGCTCGTCGATCGAGCGGCGTTGTCCGAGATGGCAATTGCCGCACCCCTCCATGCGCGAAACTTCTCGTGGGAACACACCGCGGACGGCCTGATCGAGAGCTACCGGCAGGCCCGATTCCACTTCGATCGAGGCGAGGCACCGAGTGAATTCTCGCCGCGTCGAGTCCGAGGATTGTCGAAATTGCGCAGATCGGGAGCAGTGACTGCATGAGCGAAACCGCCGAACTGATCGACCGGGTCCTGAAGGACCGCGAACTGGACTACACGCGGCGCGGCGAGGTGTTCACCGTCGAACTGCCCGGGGAACGCAAACTGAAGACGACGACGATGTTGACCGTCGGACACCACGGGGTGCGCATCGAGGCGTTCGTCTGCCGCAAGCCCGACGAGAACTTCGAGGGCGTCTACAAATACCTGCTGCGTCGCAACCGTCGGCTGTACGGAGTGCATTACACGATCGACAAGGTCGGTGACATCTACCTGGTGGGCCGAATGTCGTTGCGCGCCGTCGACGGTGACGAACTCGATCGGATCTTCGGTCAGACCCTCGAGGCCGCCGACGGCGACTTCAATGTGTTGCTCGAGCTGGGTTTCGCGGAGTCGATCAAGCGCGAATGGGCCTGGCGTGTGTCACGCGGTGAATCGCTCGCGAATCTGAAGGCGTTCGAGCACCTGGTGGCCAGTGGCAGCAGCGACGAGCCGGAACATCCGTAACTCGCCGGAAACGGCTGGGTATTGCCCTCGGTAACGTCCGGTTCCTAGCCTGAGGTCATGACCAGGCCCGAGGACACTCGCCCGCCGCTGCTGCAGATGTTCGGTTACGGCATGCAGCACATCCTGTCCATGTTCGGCGGTGTCATCGCCGTCCCGATCATCGTGGGCGGAGCAGCGGGACTGTCCGGGGCCGATCAAGCGCTGCTCATCTCGTGCGCGCTGTTCGTCAGTGGCGTCGCGACCGTGCTGCAGACCGTCGGAGTTCCGTTCTTCGGCTCGCAACTGCCGCTGGTGCAAGGCATCTCGTTCGCATCGGTGTCGACGGTGCTGACCATCATCGGCAGCGCGGAGGACGGTAGAACCGGGCTCCGCACGGTCCTCGGGGCCGTCCTGGTGGCCGCGCTGATCGGCTTGGCCATCGCCCCGTTCTTCTCGAAGATCGTCCGCTTCTTCCCACCCCTGGTGACCGGAAGCATCATCACCGTCATCGGGCTGTCGCTGATGCCGGTCGCCGCACGCTGGATCAGCGGCCAGGAGATGGTGGGCGGTGCGCCGAACCCCGAGTACCTGGACCCCGGCAACATCGGACTGGCGATGTTCACCCTGCTCGCGGTGCTGGTGATGACCAAGATCAAGGTGCTCTCGCGCCTGTCCATCCTGCTCGGGCTCGTCGTCGGGACGATCGCAGCACTGATCGTGGGCAAGACGGACTTCGGCGGCGTCGGGGACGCCGCGGTGGTCGAGGTACCCACCCCGTTCGCCTTCGGCTCGCCGATCTTCGCCGTCGGCGCGATCGTGTCGATGACGATCGTGATCCTGGTGGTGATGGTGGAGACCACGGCCGACATCCTGGCCGTGGGAGAGGTCGTCGGAACCGACGTCGACTCCCGACGTGTCGGCGACGGTTTGCGCGCAGACATGGTCTCCTCGGCCGTCGCCCCCATCTTCAACACGTTTCCGGCCACGGCGTTCGCACAGAACGTGGGACTGGTCGCGATGACCGGCATCAAGAGCCGCTTCGTCGTCGCCCTGGGCGGCGGCGTGCTTGCGCTGCTGGGTCTTTCGCCGGTTCTCGCGGCGGTCGTCGGCGTCGTTCCGTTGCCCGTGCTCGGCGGCGCCGGAATCGCCTTGTTCGGAACCGTCGCCGCCAGTGGAATCCGCACCCTCGGCAAGGTGAACTACGACAACAACGCCAACGTCGTCATCGTGGCGGTGACCTTGGCTTTCGGTCTCATTCCTGTTGTTGCGAGCGACTTCTGGGACGAGTTCCCGGACTGGTTCGTCACGGTGTTCCATTCCGGAATCAGTGCCGCAAGCATTGTCGCAGTGGTGCTCAACGTATTCTTCAACGTATTCAAGCCCGGTACGCCGTCGAATCCATCGGTGGTCGCCGCGGGCCCGGCAGTGATGGTGCGCGAGGACGAAGCACGGGTACTCGGCGAAGGCGGAACCTTGCCCGGCAAGGTCGCGCCCGAGTCCGATACCTGAGTGAAATCCTGCGCACCCAGGTTCGCGCGAGTACCGTCCCGAAACAGACGAAACACACATCGATATTGGAGGACATCTTGTCATTCGTTACCCGCACGAGTACTCGGAAGGCAGCACTCGGCGGCGTCGCGTCGCTCGGTGCCATCGCCCTGATCGCAGGCTGTGGATCCGCACCCGAGAACGAAGGATCGGGCGGGGGCGGCTCGGGTGACTTCCTGCCCTGCATGGTCTCCGACAGCGGCGGATTCGACGACAAGTCGTTCAACCAGCTCGGATTCGAGGGACTCACCGAGGCTGCAGGCGAGCTCGGCGTCGAGCCGCGCACCGTCGAGTCCACGTCGCCCACCGACTACGCCCCCAACATCAACAACCTCGTCGATCAGGGCTGCAACCTGATCGTCACCGTCGGATTCGACCTGGCCGACGCCACCAAGGTCGCGGCCGAGGCGAACACCGACATCGATTTCGCGATTATCGACGACTCCTCGATCGATCTGCCGAACGTCAAGCCGCTGACCTACGACGCGTCGCAGTCGGCATTCCTGGCCGGTTACGCCGCCGCCAGCTACAGCAAGACCGGAGTCGTCGGCACCTTCGGCGGCTCGCAGCTGCCGACCGTCACCATCTTCATGGACGGTTTCGCCGACGGTGTGAACTACTTCAACGAGCAGAAGGGCAAGGCAGTCCGCGTCATCGGCTGGGACGTGCCTTCCCAGAACGGCTCGTTCACCGGTGGATTCACCGCCAACGAGGTCGCCAAGAACACCGCCCAGGGCCTGATCGACCAGAACGCCGACGTCATCTTCCCGGTCGGTGGACCCATCTATCAGAGTGCGGCGCAGGCCATTCGGGACTCCTCTCGTCCGGTCGCGCTGATCGGTGCGGATGCCGACGTCTTCGAGTCGGACCCGTCGGTCGGCGACCTGCTGCTCACCTCGGTGACCAAGGGCCTCAAGACCAGTGTCGACGAGGTAGTGGCCAACTCCGGTGCAGACAAGTTCGACAACAGCCCGTACGTGGGCACCCTCGAGAACGACGGCGTCGGCATCGCGCCGTTCCACGACTTCGAGTCCCAGGTCGACCCCGCGCTGCAGGGCGAACTGGACACGATCAAGGCCGGCATCGTCGACGGGTCCATCACCGTCGAATCGCCGTCGGCACCCAAGTAGCCTCGGTCGTAAAGGGATATGAAGCTCGAACTTCGCGGTATAACCAAACGATTCGGCTCGTTGATCGCCAACGATCACATCGATCTGACGGTCGAATCCGGCGAGATCCACTGCCTCCTCGGTGAGAACGGTGCTGGCAAGTCCACGTTGATGAACGTGCTGAGCGGCCTGTACCGCGCCGAGGAGGGCCAGATCCTGCTCGACGACGTCGAGCAGAACTTCGCCGGACCGGGCGAGGCGATGACTGCAGGAATCGGCATGGTGCATCAGCACTTCATGCTGATTCCGGTGTTCACCGTGGCCGAGAACATCGTGCTCGGCAACGAAACCACCTCGCTCGGTGGACGACTCGACCTCGTGGCAGCACGAAAGCTGGTACGAGAGATATCCGCGAGGTTCGGCTTCGACCTCGACCCCGATGCTCTCGTCGACGATCTCCCCGTCGGCGTTCAGCAGCGGGTCGAGATCGTCAAGGCGCTCTCTCGAGAAGCCAAGGTGCTCGTGTTCGACGAGCCGACGGCCGTGCTGACGCCGCAGGAAACCGACGATCTGATGCGGATCATGCGGGAACTTGCGGCGTCGGGCACCACCATCGTGTTCATCACCCACAAGCTCCGTGAAGTACGCGAAGTAGCAGACAAGATCACCGTCATCCGGCTCGGCAAGGTCGTCGGCGAAGCGAAGCCGACGGCAGGCAACACCGAACTCGCCGCGTTGATGGTGGGACGTGATGTGCAGCTGACAGTTTCGAAGGAACCGGCCGAGCCGGGTGCTGCCGCATTGGTCGTCGAGAACCTGTCGGTGTTCGACGCCCAGGGCAACAAGACCGTCGACGACATCAGTCTCGAGGTCGCCGCGGGAGAAATCCTCGCCATCGCCGGCGTGCAGGGCAACGGGCAGACCGAATTCGTCGAGGCGCTACTCGGTTTGCAGGAGAACGTATCCGGAAAGATCGCCCTCGACGGCCGCTCGCTCGTCGGGGCGACAGTTCAGCAGGTGCTCGACGCCGGCGTGGGGTTCGTGCCCGAGGACCGGACCGTCGACGGCCTGGTGGGGGAGTTCTCGATTGCCGAGAACCTGATGCTCGACCGCTCCATCAGCGAGCCGTTCGTGCGGCGCGGAGCGGTACAGCGGGAGTATCTCGACACGTTCGCGTCGGAGAAACTGACCGAATTCGACGTGCGGGCACCGGGAATCGGAACCGCTGTCGGACGCCTGTCCGGTGGTAACCAGCAGAAGGTGGTACTCGCACGCGAACTGAGCCGCGATCTGCGACTGTTCGTCGCCGCGCAGCCCACTCGCGGAATCGACGTGGGATCCATCGAATTCGTACACAAGCGCATCGTCGCCACCCGGGATTCGGGGATCCCGGTCATCGTGGTGTCGAGCGAACTGGACGAGGTCGCCGCACTGGCCGACCGCATAGCCGTCATGTATCGAGGAGCAATCGTGGGAATCGTCCCCGGGGATACGTCCCGCGAAACACTCGGATTGATGATGGGCGGCGAGCGCGGTGAGTGAGACCGAGCAGCCGTCGAAAGCTCATGTCGTACTTCGGCAGATCTTCACCGGCAGTGCGATCATCTCGGTTCTCGCGGTCCTGCTTGCGCTGATCGTCGGTGCCGTCCTCATTGCCGCGACCAACTCCGGCGTCCAGGAATCGGCAGGCTACTTCTTCTCCCGTCCGTCGGACATGCTGACGGCGATCTGGGATTCGGTGTCCGGCGCGTATTTGTCGCTGTTCCAGGGGTCGGTGTACAACTTCCGTCGTCCCGGGTTCGAGAACGGCATCCGGCCGTTGACCGAGACGTTGACATTCGCGACACCGCTCATCGTCGCCGGACTCGGTGTGGCCCTTGCCTTTCGAGTCGGTATGTTCAACATCGGTGGTCGTGGCCAGATGCTGATCGCCGCCGCATGCGCGGGCTGGGTCGGTTTCGGGGTGAGCCTGCCCGCCGGCATCCATCTGCTGGTGGCCGTTGTCGCAGGCGTTGTCGGCGGCGCGGTCTGGGGCGGCATCGCCGGATTCCTCAAGGCCCGCACGGGTGCTCACGAGGTGATCGTCACGATCATGCTCAATTACGTTGCGTTCTATCTCATCTCGTACCTGCTGCGTACTCCCGGTGCGCTGCAGGCTCCGGGATCGAACAATCCCAAGACGGCCCCCATCGAATCGACGGCCGTGTTCCCGAAGCTGTTCGGCGACAAGTACAACCTGCATCTCGGGTTCGTGCTAGTGATCCTCGTGACGGTCGCGGTGTGGTGGCTGCTCGAACGATCGAGCCTCGGATTCCGGTTCCGTGCCGTCGGTGAGAACCCGCACGCGTCACGCGTCGCCGGCATGAACGTCAACCGTATCTACCTCTACGCGATGATCCTGTCCGGAGCTCTCGTCGGCCTGGCCGGTGTAGCTCAGGTGCTCGGTACGGTCACCACCGGTTTCAGTGCCGACATCGACGCCGGTATCGGATTCGACGCCATCACCGTGGCCCTGCTCGGGCGATCCAAACCGTGGGGCGTCTTCTTCGCGGGAATCCTGTTCGGCGCGTTCAAGGCCGGCGGGTTCGCCATGCAGGCGGCCGAGGGCGTACCCATCGACATCGTGCTCGTCGTGCAGTCGGTGATCGTGCTGTTCATCGCCGCACCGCCGTTGGTGCGAGCGGTGTTCCGATTGCCCAAACCCGGTGAAGAGAAACTCGCCAAAGCCGAGACCGCGAAGGTGGGTGCACTGTGACCACCTCCGTCGACTCACCCGCAGAGACGGTCCTCGGTCGTAGTTGGAAGGTGCCCACGATCCTCGGGGTCGTGACACTGCTGGCGTTGGTGCTGTTCGTGGTCCGAAAAGGCTCGGGCACCAGTACATTCGCGCTGGCCTCCGAAGACGACTTCTTCGCACTGCCCGCCGTCGGCGTACCGTCGTACGGTGCCGGCCTGGTCGTGGTCGTATTGCTGGCCGTCATCACCGGCTACGCGGCCCTGTTGGCGTCGCGTTACCGGTCGACGCCGCTGTGGCTGCTCGCCGTGTTCGCAGTGCTGTTCGTGTTCGGATTTCTCGCGTGGGCCGCGGACGGGGAGACGATCCCCGTACCCGGATTGCTCATCGGCGCAGTCGCTTTGAGCACACCGCTGATCTTCGGTGCGATGGGCGGAGTGATCTCCGAGCGTGTCGGCGTCATCAACATCGCCATCGAGGGGCAGCTGCTGGCAGGGGCTTTCGTCAGCGCCGTCGTCGCGTCGATCACCGGTTCGACCTACGTGGCGCTGCTCGCAGCTCTGGTCGCCGGCGCACTGACCGCGTCGCTGCTGGCGGTGTTCTCGATTCGCTACTTCGTCAATCAAGTCATCGTCGGTGTGGTGCTCAACGTGCTTGTCGTCGGACTGACGAGCTTCCTGTACTCGGTGGTGCTCACCAAGAACGCCGAGACGCTGAATTCGCCACCGCGCTTCGCGCGCATCGACATTCCGGTGCTCTCGCAGATTCCGATCCTCGGTCCGGTGCTGTTTCGACAGACACTGATCGTCTATTTGATGTACATCGCCGTGGCCCTGGTGTTCTTCGGTCTGTTCCACACCAAGTGGGGTCTGCGACTACGTGCCGTCGGTGAGCATCCGCAAGCCGCCGACACCGTCGGAATCAACGTGGCCCGAACGCGGTTCTGGAACGTCTGCCTCGCCGGTGCCATCGCCGGGCTCGGCGGTGCGTATTTCACGCTCGGGTCCGTCGGAGCCTTCGGCAAGGAGATGACCGCAGGTGCCGGCTACATCGCACTCGCCGCGGTCATCTTCGGCCGATGGGATCCGGTGCGTGCACCCTGGCCGCATTGCTGTTCGGCTTCGCGTCGAATCTGCAGAACGTACTGGGCATCATCGGGTCCCCGGTGCCGAGCGAGTTCATGCTGATGCTGCCGTACGTGGTCACCATTTTCGCCGTCGCCGGCCTGGTGGGCCACGTGCGAGGACCGGCCGCAGCGGGCAAACCGTACGCGTCCAGGAGTTGACGGTTTCGCCATCTGACTCAGCGGTAGGGTCGCTGTCCGATGTGACCGCTTTCACTGTAAGGTTCGATCATTGTTGCCGCAGTTTTTCGAAGGAGAGCCATGAGCTTCCGCAGTCCCTTTCCCGACGTCGAGATCCCGAATCTGAGCGTCTACGACTTCCTGTTCGGGTCCATCGCCGAGTCCGATCTGGACAAGCCTGCGCTCATCGACGGCACGTCGGGTGACGTCACCACCTACAAGAGCCTGATCGGCCAGGTCGACGCGATCGCCGGGGCGCTCGCTGCCCGTGGGCTCGAGGTCGGCGACGTCGTCGGACTGCATTCGCCGAACGTCCCCGCATTCGCGTCGGTGCTGCACGGCATTCTGCGTGCCGGCGGAACTGCGACGACGATCAATGCGCTGTACACCGCCGAGGACATCGCCAAGCAGCTCACCGGCTCGGGCGCGAAGTTCCTGTTCACCGTCTCCCCGCTGTACCCGCAGGCCAAGGCCGCCGCGGACAAGGTGGGCATCGACGCCGATCACGTCATCGTGCTCGACGGCGCCGAGGGCCACCCGAGCCTGCGCGACCTGCTCACCCAGGGCGCACCTGCTCCCGAGGTCTCGTTCGATCCGGCCACGCACGTTGCCGTGCTGCCGTACTCGTCCGGCACGACGGGTGTGCCCAAGGGCGTCATCCTCACGCACCGCAACCTCGTCGCCAACGTGGCCCAGATGGAACCGCGCGTGGGCATCGACAGCAACGACGCGATCCTGGCGCTGCTGCCGTTCTTCCATATCTACGGCCTGACGGTGCTGCTCAACATCGCCCTCAAGCTGCGCGCGCACCTGGTGACGATGCCGAAGTTCGACCTCGTCGAGTTCCTTCGCATCATCCAGGACCAGAAGCTGACCTACCTGTTCATCGCCCCGCCGGTGGCCGTCGCGCTCGCCAAGCACCCGATGATCGATCAGTACGACCTCTCGAGCGTGCACACCATCTTCTCCGGCGCGGCCCCGTTGGACGAGGAGCTCGGCAAGGCCGTCGCCAAGCGCTTGAACACGCGGGTGCGTCAGGGCTACGGCATGAGCGAGCTCAGCCCGGTCAGCCACGCGATCCCGTTCGATCGCGACGACATGCCGCTCAGCTCGGTGGGCCAGCCACTGGCCAACACCGAGAACAAGCTCGTCGACCCGGGCACGCTCGAGGAAATCGAGCTGCCCACAGAGGGATTGAGCAAGCCGGGCGAGCTGTGGGTCAAGGGACCGAACGTGATGGCGGGATACCTGAACAATCCCTCCGCCACCGCGGAGACCCTCGACTCCGACGGTTACCTGCACACCGGCGACATCGCCGTCGCCGACAACGAGGGCGTCGTCTACATCGTCGACCGCCTCAAGGAACTGATCAAGTACAAGGGCTACCAGGTGCCCCCGGCGGAGCTCGAGGCGCTGCTGCTCACGCACGAGGAAATCGCCGACGCGGCCGTCATCGGTGTGCTCGACGACGAGGGCGAGGAAATCCCCAAGGCGTTCGTCGTCCGCCAGCAGGGTGCCACGATCGACGAAGAGGGCATCATCGCGTTCGTCGCCGAGCGCGTCTCCCCGCACAAGAAGGTTCGACGCGTCGAGTTCATCGACATCGTGCCGAAGTCTGCGGCCGGCAAGATTCTTCGTAAGGATCTGCGGGCAGCGGAGGCTGGAAAGTAAAACTCCGTTCCACGACAACACCCCGTCTCACACTCAGTGGGGCGGGGTGTTGTGTGGTGGCGCAGACGTTTCGATAGTGCACACCCATTTTTCCGACCGCGCGACCCTCCTCGGGCGCAAACATGGGCGCTCAGTCGGTAGCAGGGGTGTGAGGTTGTCGTGGAACCGCGCTCGAATCAGCCGGGTGCACTCATCGCCGGGCATCGGGTGAGGCGGTTGTATTCGTCCAGGGTGGTCAGTGGGGGACGGTCGACGAGAGACAACGGTGCCACGCTCATCGAGAGCTGAGTTCCGGTGGTGGAGAACGTGGTGAACCCGGCTCCGGAATCGCTCAGGCCCAGGCGCGAGAACATCGTGGCGATGATCTGCCGACTCATGACAGCCAACTCCGACGTCGGCCGATTTCGATGCCGTCGGGTTCCCAGTCCGACCTGGCCGATCGCGCCGATACCCAACCGGTCGCACGTATCGAGCAGTACACCGATCTCGACTCCATAGCCGGGGGCGAACGGAAGTGCTTCCAGGAGGCGACGAGTCGCGGCGTATTCCCCGCCCAACGGTTGGAAGACGCCGGCGAGTTCGGGCCGAAGCGCCGTCAGCAGAGGACGTACCGTCAGCTGCGTGACGCGGCCGCCGCCGTCCTCGTCGGTGGTGTCACCGATCGTCAGCGGTCGACGGTAGAAGCCTTTGACCAACTCGACGTCGTCGGACATGACCAGTGGACCGACGAGGGAGGGAACGAAGTGCGAACCGGGATCGACCAGATCGGAGTCGACGAACACCACGAGGTCGCCCGAGGTGGCGGCCACTCCGCGCCACAGCGCTTCACCCTTGCCGCGAACCACGGGTGTGCCGGGTAGGGCGTCCTCCCTGGAGACGACGGTGGCACCGGCGCAGCGGGCCCGCGCCGCGGTGCGGTCGGTCGACCCCGAATCCAGCACCACCAGCTCGTCGATCAGGCTGCCCAGATGGGGAGTCATCGAGGCGATGACGCCGGCGACGGTCTCTTCCTCGTCGAGAGCGGGCAGCACGACCGAGACGGTCCGGCCACGTTTGGCCCGGATGATGTCTGCCAGTGGCCACGGAGAGCGGGCCCAGGTGGCAGCCAGAGCCGGAGTGCCCGCAACGTCGGTTCGGTTCATCGCTTTTCCTTCGTCATCGCTCGAGGAGTGCACGGCTCAGGACGGGCCGGTCGGCAGCCCCAACGACGGTGCGATCACCGACCACGAATCGTGCAGATCCTGTTGCCAGTAGGCCCAGGAATGGGTCCCGTTGGGTCGGAAGTTGTAGGTGGCCTCGATGTTCAACTCCTGCAACCGTTTCCGCATCTGTTGCGAGCACACATCTGTCGTTGCTTCGATCACTGCGCCGACGGCGAGTTGTTGGGCGAGCTTGCCGTAATCGCTGCCGATACCGGGGCCGCCCGGCACGTCGAACGCACCGGGCGCTCCCGTTCCGGACGAGATGTAGACGGCCATGCCGCGCAGCCCCTCGGCATTGACGTAGGGGTCGTTGGCAATCCAGTCGGCGCTGCCCTGTGGTCCCCACATGTTGGCGGTCGACCCACCGCCGCGGGCCTCGACGACGGACCTGACGTACATGGCACCCACCGGGTCGCTGGTGCGTGCGCATCCACTGAACGCGGCGACGGATCGATACACCGGGGGATGGGCGATGGCCAACTGCAGAACGGACGTGCCTGCCATCGAGATCCCGGCGACCGCATTGGCCCCGTTGCCGTCGAGCAGAGCATCCATCACCGGAGGAAGTTCGCGACCGAGGAAGGTGGACCACATGTTTCGGCCCAGTACCGGATCGTCGTGCAACCAGTCGGTGTAATAGCTCGCAGCGCCGCCCCGCGGAACCACCACATTGACGTTCTTGTCTCCGAAGAAGCCGGCGATGTCGGTCTGGTCGAACCAGCTGCTTCCCCCGTCACCGCCCGCCGCCCCGTTGAGTAGATAGAGCGTGGGTGAACCGGGCTGCGCCGACCGAAATACGTCGAGCTGGATATCGCGGTCCATGGCTGCCGAATGCACCCACACGATGTCTCGTCGGTCGGCGACTCCCTCGACGCCGACCACCGACGAGACGGTGTCGGCGGAAGCCGACCCCGTCGTGATCGATAGGAGAACGACGACGGTAGCGAGCACACTCAGCGCCGACAAGGTCGCCTGACCGAGGCGAAATCGACTGGGCATCAACGGTTCCTGACATTGTGGGAGCCACGCACGACAAATCTCCGGCGAGCGCGATGTGCCTTTGGACGGTAATGCGGATCACTGGTGTCGACAACAATGTTGACGATCCTTCAGTTCTGACACAGATATCCCGCGAATCGTTGTCAATTTTCCAAAATGCTCGTCGACGGGGTTTCTCGGCCTCTGCCCGGGTGATGCACTGACCCCTCCGACGCACCTCGCCGCGTCGAATCGCTCTGTCTCCTTCGAAAGGTTGTGTCGTGGTCGCATTCGGACTCATCGACGAGTGGAAGCCCGCTCCAGGACCGCTCACCACGTGGTCACCCACCGTCGCCTCACGAGCTGCTGCCGCGGCTGCGCCCGTTCACCCGGCACCGCCCTCGCACATCCAGCAGGCGTATCTCGAAGCCGCCTACCGCAACCGGGGATCGTCGTTCCGATTCTCGCGGCTGTGCCTGGTGACGTTCAAGATCGAAGGCGCACTGGACCGCACCGCGATGGGACGAGCTTTCAACACGTTCGTCACCCGACACGATTCGTTCCGTAGCTGGTTCTCGACGACGGCCGAGGGTTCGACGCGCCACCTTGTCGACGTCGCCGACATCGCGCTCGAAGCGACCGATTTCGGAACGCCTGCGGACTCCGAGGCCATTCGGCGTCACGTGCAGGACAGCACGCCCGGTCCAGAGAGCTGGGACTGCTTCTCGTTCGGAACGATCGAACACGACGATCACTTCGTGGTGTACGCGGCGGTCGATCACCTCGACACCGACGGCATCTCGCAGGCCCTGACCTACAACGAACTGCGCCAGCTCTATCGCAACGCGGTGACGGGGGAGTCCGACGGCCTGTTCACCCCGGGCAGCTACCTCGAGTACTGCCAGCGCGAACGTCTCGAGAGCGACGCGACGACTCTCGAGAGCCCTGCGGTTCGGACGTGGATCGACTTGGTCACCGACAACGGGGGCGATCTGCCGACGTTCCCACTTCCGTTGGGACGCAGCAGCGCCGACTACACCCGGACCTCGCACAGTTCGTTCCCGTTGTTCGATGGTGCCACCGCGCAGGCAGTCGACGAGGCGTGTGCAGCCGTGGGAGTCAAGTTCATCGGCGGAATCTTCGCCGCCGCAGCTCTGGCGGAGTACGAGCTCGCCGGCCGGGGCAGCTACCTCGGTCTTACGCCCAAGAGCACTCGGGCGACTCCGGGCGAATTCGCGTCGATCGGGTGGTATTCGAGCCTGATTCCTGTGCAATTCGACCTCGGTGAGCAGCCGACGTTCCGTACCCTCGCAGTGCTCGCACAGGCGGCATTCGACTCGGGAAAGTTGCTGGCGAACACCTCGTACCACCGGGTGCTCGAGCTGGCCTTGCCGGAACACGGAATCACGACGCAGCCGGGATGGACCGCGCCGATGATCTCGTACGTCGACGTTCGCAAGTTGCCGGGCGAAGCCGAATTGGATGCGGCGGGAGCGGGTCTGTACGGCAACCGCGGCAGTTCCGAGGAAGTCTTCATGTGGATCAACCGCTTCGAGGACCACACCGGCGTCGAGTTCCTGTACCCGGGCACCGACGAGGCCGATCGTTCGATCGACCTGTACTTCTCCAAGATTTCCGAAATCTACGCCGCCGTGGTCGACAAGGGCGACTACATCCCACAGCCACCCGAGGCTCACGTGTTGGCCCACGAGCTTCCGGACGTCAGCAGGGTATGACGCTCCCTCGCCGCGGGTCGTGGCTGACGCTGGGTGCCTGCCTGCTGGCCGTCACGATGCAGATGATCGACGTCACCGCCGTCACCGTGGCGTTGCCGACGATCGCGCGTGACCTCGACGCGTCGGGCACCCAGCAGGTCTGGATCCCGACGGCGTATCTGCTCGCCTTCGCCTGCGCGCTGCTCACGATGGCGCGCGCAGGCGAGGTGTTCGGGCGCAGAACGGTATTCGTCACCGGCACTGCACTGTTCGCCGTGACGTCGGTGCTCTGCGCGTATGCGCCCACCGTCGAACTGCTCGTCCTCGCTCGCGTGCTGCAGGGGCTCGCGGGAGCGGCGATGTCGGCCCAGACGGTGGCGATCGTGACAGCGGCCTACTCCGGCACCCGGCGCACCACCGCGTTCGCGCTGTACGGTGGCACCGCGGGGCTGGCCGGACTCGCCGGGCCGTCCATCGGCGCAGCGCTGCTGCACCTCGACATCCTCGAAACCGGTTGGCGAGCACTGTTTCTGATCAACGTCCCGATCGCGGCGGCGGCGATCGTTCTCGGCCGTAGGTTCGTGGCACCGGGTACCGAGCAGGTCCCGGCCGGACACGGCGGGCGGTTCGACCCGGTCGGCGCCGTCCTGTGGTCGATCGCGGCCCTGCTGATCGTCTGTCCCGTCATGATCAGCTCGAGTGTCGCCGCAGCGTTGCCCGCGGTTGCGCTCGGTCTGACGACACTGGCCGGGTTCGCGATGTGGGAGCGTCGTCGACGTGCTGCAGGAGCACACGTCATGGTGAACATCGGCGTCTTCGGTGAGCGAGGATTCTCCGTGGGATGCGCCGTATCGGCTCTCGTGTACGGGACCTTCACCGGGTTCGTTCTGACGATGTCGGTGACACTGCAATCCGGATTGGGTGAGAGCGCGTCGACGGTGGGAGCGATCACTGTTCCCTTCGCTCTCGGGGCGGTGCTCGCTTCGGTGGCCGCGCCGATCTCGTTCCACCACTGGGATTCTCGCGTCGTTGCGGCCGGCGCGGCTGCCATGGGACTGGCTCTGCTCGTTCTCGGCGTCACCACCGAATATCTGGACCGTGCCGGCTTTCCCTGGTGGGCGGTCGTGCCGCTCGGGGTACTGGGAGCGGGTCTCGGGTCGGTGATCGCGCCGTTGCAGAGCACCATCGTCGCGGGGGTAGCCCCGCACGCTATCGGCTCGGCCTCGGGAATTCTGCCGACCGTCCAACAAGTGGGATCGGCTGTGGGAACCGCGGTGACCGGGGCCCTGTACTTCGGTCTGCTTCCTGCGGAGCCGGTTGCCGCGGACTATCTGGCGTCTCAGCGGACGGTGTTGTTCGGGCTGGCCGCGACCATGGTGGTGGCCACCGCAGTCGCGGCCGCGCTGCCCCGCGGCGTCGTCGAACGCAGCTCGTCGATGGTCTCCCAGGGTGTGCCGTGAATATTCTTAAGTGATTGTCCCGCAACAGTATCCGACAATGTCTCACCCGGACCAGGAGTTCGGGCCGATCGAAATCGAGAAGAGTTACACCATGTTTCGCACCCTCGTGACCTCGACACTCGTCGTCGGGTTGATGTCGCTGTTGTTCGTATCTGCTCCCCATGCGTCGGCCGCGCCCGGTGATCCGGCCCCGGTACCCGGCACGTTGTATGCGGCGGCTGCGGACCTGAACGGGAAGAACAACGGCGATGTCGTTGCCAGTCGGCGGTTTTCGAGCCCCCTGTATCCCGGTGCCGACATCTGGCAGCTCCAGTACCGGTCGTCCGATTCCCGAGGCGACGCCATCGCCGCAGTGACAACCGTTCTGGCACCGACGAACCGCGCACCCGGTGGGCCTCTACTGTCGTATCAGCCGTTCGTCAACGCGCTCGGGTTGCAGTGCGCACCGTCGGAGTCCCTGTTCGGTGCCGACCCGACGACCGGTGTGCAGGAACGCGAATTCCTCAACCTCGCGCTGATGCGTGGATGGACCGTGACGGTACCGGACCACCTCGGGCCGAAAAGTGCGTACGGCGCAGCCAAGTTGGGCGGACAGATCACGCTCGACGGCGTCCGCGCCGCACAGCGCGTGCCGGAACTCGGTTTGGCAGCGAGCCCGGTAGGCATGGCCGGTTACTCCGGCGGCGGTATGGCGACGGCGTGGGCCGCGGCGCTCGCTCCCAGCTATGCACCCGAGCTGAACATCGTGGGTGCCGCAGCCGGAGGTGTGCCTGCGGATCTGGACAACATCGCTCGCGCCTTGGGTTTTCAGCCCCATCAGGCATTCGGTCTCGCGTTCGCGGCCGCCCTCGGACTCGAACGTGAATACCCGGATCGTTTGCCGATCACCGCGCAGCTCAATCCCACCGGTCTGGCGTTGAAGGATCAGGTGTCGAATGCGTGCACGCCGGTGATCCTTGCGACCGGAGCCTTCAAGAGCGCGCTGGCGGTCTCGACCACTACGTCGTTGGTGGACAGCCCCGAGGCGCAGCAGATCATCGACGAGAACAGTCTGGTCAAGTACGCGGGTGTGCCGACGGCACCCACACTGCTGTGGGGAAGCGACAACGATCCGCTCATTCCGATCGGTGCGTTGCGTGACACTGCTGCTCGGTACTGCGCGCGTGGTGCCACCTTGCAGTTCGACGTCGTCCATGCACCGCAGCACATCCAGGCGGCGTTCGAGGGTCTTCCCGCGGCACTGACATTCCTGGACAACAGGTTCCGGGGTGCCGCGCCGCCGACGAACTGCCTCCGATGAGACGACTGGCAGCCGTCGTCGCTGCTGTGACGACGGCTCTGGTCGCGGCTTCCGCGCCCGGATATGCAGCGGAGCTTCCGGTCCTGGCACCGCAGGCGCTCGGCGACTTCTCGGTGCAGACTCGGTACTTCGACGTCGCAGTGGGGCCCGAACACGATCAGCACTGCACCGTCGTCGGAGATGTGTACGTTCCTGTCGGGCTGGGACCGGACCACCGAGCTCCAGCCATTCTGACCAGCAACGGTTTCGGCGGATCCAAGGACGACCAGGCCGGTGCCGCGGCCAGATTCGCCACTCACGGCTACGTGGTTCTGACGTACTCGGCTCTGGGTTTCGGCGGCTCGACATGCAAGATCTACTTCGCCGATCCCGATTACGACGGCATGGCCGCATCGGCTCTGATCGGCTATCTCGCCGGTGAGAGCGGCGGGGTGTTCACCGATCCCGCACGGACGGTGGCCGCCCCGGCACTGGATGTCGTTCGCCTCGACGCACCGGGTGACCCGCGCGTCGGCTACCTCGGCGGTTCCTACGCCGGCGCAACGGGATTGGCGACGGCATCGGTCGATCCACGATTGGACACCGTCGCGTCGATGATCACCTGGAACGATCTGGCGCGGTCGTTGGCACCGGACGGGGCCGGCCGCAGATCCGTCGGGCCGGTCAAGAGCGTGTTCGGTTCGGCATTTCTGGCCGCCGGTGCCGTTCTGACCGGACCGGGCGGATACGCCGTGGATCCGGCACGGGCACAGCGGTGCCCGAACTACGCCCAGTGGGTGTGCGACGCCGCGTCCGCCTTCACGGCCAATCGCGAACCCGACCTGGGAACTCTGGCGGCGATGCGTCATGTCTCGCCCGTCGACTATCTCGATCGAGTCGATGTGCCGGTGTTGCTCACGCAGGGGCAGAAGGATTCGCTGTTCAGTCTCGACGAGGCTGCAGCCACATTCGAGGCCCTGCGGGCGCGGGGAGTGGAAACGTCCATGGTCTGGCACTCGTGGGGACACAACGATCGCAAGGGTTATCCGGGTGAGTTCGACATCAAGGCCCCCGACCCGTTCACTCAGCACGAAGCGGCACTGGTGGGCAATTGGCTCGACCGACACCTCAAGGATCGTGACGTCGACCCAGGACCGGCTTTCACCTACTTCCGGGACTGGGTGCCCTATACCGGTGTCGCGTCGCCGGCCTACGTCGAATCCGAGACATTTCCCGTCGGTGCTCGCCGCACGTTCCGTTTGTCGAATGGATCACTGGCGGAGGGGGATTCGTCGAATGAACTGTGGACCCAGACGATTCGGGGTGCAGGTGCGCCGATACCCACCACGTTCGGACTGCCGAATCTCGCGGCCGAGTTGCCCGTGCCGCGGGTCTCGCTACCCGACTCTGCCGCGAACTGGACGACGCCGCCACTGACCGAACCCATCGACGTCGTCGGCGCACCGGAACTGTCGATCGGTCCCACGGTGTCCGGTCCCGCGACCGTCTTCGTCACCGTGCTCGACGTAGCACCCGACGGTGCGCGAAGCCCGATTCACGGACTTCTCGCACCCGCCGTACTCACCGGATCCGTTGAACCGGTGACCATCTCGCTACCCAGCATCGTCCATCGATTCGACCGCGGTCATCGCGTCGCCGTCGAGATCACCGCGTCGGATCCGTCCTTCGCAGGTGGGCCGGGCCCAGCGGACGTCACCGTGTCCTCGACGGATCCGATCAACCAGCTTTCTCTTCCCGTAGTCCCGTGATCTTCGATTTTGCTCACCCGAAGGGCTCGCTGTGATCCGAAAATTCTTTACCCTGGGGTCCATCCTGGTGGCGCTCTGTGCGTCCCTGTTCGCAGTGGGCACAACAGCTTCGGCGGCTCCCGCGCCGACGGCCCCGGATCCGGACGTCTTCTACGCGGCACCGGCCGACATCGCCGATCACGCGCCGGGTGACATCCTGGCCAGCCGACGGGCCGACGCCTGGATGTACCCCAACACCGACATCTGGCAACTCAAGTATCGGTCCACCAACTCCGCAGGTGCACCCGTCGCCGCGGTGACGACCGTGCTGATGCCGCGAGGCAAGGGCGCGGGAACCCCACTGGTGTCCTATCAAGCCGTCATCAATGCCCTGGGCGTCAAATGTGCACCGTCGCATGGTCTTTTTACATACGAGATCGGTGAAGCGCCGAGCCTGTACGTCGGTATGGTCGCCCGCGGTTGGGCGGTGGCGGTGCCGGATTACCTCGGCCCGACCGGAGCCTACGGAGCCGCGGAGTACGAAGGTCGTTTGACGCTCGACGGTGTGCGGGCCGTGCAGAACTTCGAGCAGTTGCCGCTGAAGGACAGTCCCGTTGCACTGTTGGGTTACTCGGGAGGCGCACTGGCGACCTCGTGGGCCGGTGCCATGGCACCCGCATACGCGCCGGAGCTGAACATCGTGGCCAGCGTGCACGGTGGAACTCCGGCGGACCTGGGATTGATCGCACAGAACCTGGGTTACAGCGCGATTCCCCACCCCGCCTTCGGAATGGCACTCGCGGCATCACTCGGACTCGAACGTGAATACCCGACGGAATTCCCCGTCTCGGAGAACCTGAATGCAGCGGGCCTGGCCCTGCGAGATCGCGTGAGCAACGAATGCAGGCGCCCCATCATCATCGGCGGAGCGTTCAAGAGCGCAAGAGATCTGTCGAACGTCGACATCGCGTCCCTGCCCTCTGCGCAGGCGGTACTGAAGAAGAACAGTCTCGTCGACTACGACGGCGTCCCCACGGCCCCGGTATACATCTGGCATGGAATCAACGACTTCATCACCCCCTACGCGCCGGTGAAGGAGACGGTCGACCGCTACTGCGCAGCCGGGGCAACCGTTCAGTTCCGGGCTTACCCATTGGCGGAGCACTTCAGTGGATCGCTGGTCGGATTGCCCGAGGCCTACGCGTACGTGGACGCACGATTCCGAGGTGAGCCGGCACCGTCGAACTGCGGCTGATGTCCGCTGGGTGGTGACCTCACACCGCATTTGTCGACTGCGCGCCCTTGCTCCTGAGCGAGCGGGGGCGCGCAGTCGGTAGTAAGGGTGTGAGGTTGCCGGGGAACCGAGTCGGGGCTCGCCGCGTCCAACCAGTTGTGAGAGCAACGGGGCGCTGGGTAACGGGTGTGGTCGGACTGATGATGCTGGTCGCCGGATGTGGTGAGTCGACGCCGAGTGCACCGAATGCTGCGTTGCCGACGTCGACCAGCGCTGCGCCGATCGCCACCGAGCCCTGGGATCCATGCACCATCCCGGACAATGCCGTCGAGGTTGCGGGATTGGATGTGGAAAGCAAAAGCTCGAACTTGTTCGGAGACGCCCCGCTGTCCAACGACTGGAAGACGTGTATCTGGACAGACCCTGACCCTGGATCGTGGTACTTCCTGGGCGCGTTCTCGGGCTTCCACTCGCTGGACGATCTGGAGGCGAACGACCGCTTCAATCAATTCTCGAAGGTCGACGGTCTCGGCGGATACCAATTCCTCCGCGCCGATCGCCCCGCCGGACGAAGTTGTGGCATGGCATTCGAGGTGGAGAAGGGTCTGGTGTATTTCGTCCTCGACACAATGGGTTCCGAAGACCCGCAGGGTGACCCGTGCGTGGAGATCATGCGGATCGCAGGCTCTCTGCGTTCGTCGCTGCCTCCGGCAACAAATTGACGGATGGGGGATCTGGTGGGGACTAACGTCAATAGTCTTGCAGTGTCGATGCAGCAGTGGCGCAACCTGTCCGAGCAGGCGGCCGCGGGGGCGCTCGAGATTCCGGAGGGCGTGGCGTTCCAGTGCGACCAGGCGTGCGCCGAATATCTCAGACACCTGAATGGCATGTTGCAGAAGACGGAGTTTCTCGTCGATATCGACGCATTCGGCACGCTTCCTTCAGCTCGACAGCTGGGTCGCAAGTTCAAGCGACTGGCCGATGGTGAGGAACGGTCGGCGGCTGTTGCGATCAGGCAACACATCGAGGTCATCGAATTGATGCGCTCGGTGTTTCGTCGCTATTTCGTCGACACCGAAGAGGTTGATCAGAGCGTGGGAGCTCGGGTCGGCGAGATCGGGGCGGCGCTGGGGGAGTAGTCCCGCAACCTCACACCCTTTCTCCGGACCTCGCACCCCCGCTATGCGCGGAACCCCGGCGTGCGGTCGCCCAAAAGGGTGGGAGGTTCCGTGCATTGCCAACGCCATACCGTCGACCCTGCCCGAAATGTCCGTAAAGGCAACTACGGCAACGCAATCACGACAACATTCGCGAATCGGATGCCTTACTCTGCCTTCGTGAATCTTTCCACGGCCCGGCTGGTACAGATGCGTCCGCGCGATCCGAACGAACCGCATCGCGCGGCGAGTCCACTCGAATTGTTCTTCGACCTCGTGTTCGTCGTGGCCGTCAGTATCGCGGCGGTGCAACTCCATCACGCGCTCACCGAGAACCATGTCGCCGACGGCCTGCTCAGTTACGCGCTCGTGTTCTTCGCGATCTGGTGGGCGTGGATGAACTTCACGTGGTTCGCCACCTCCTTCGATACCGACGACTGGCTCTATCGAACGCTGACCGTCGTACAGATGGCCGGCGTGCTGGTGCTCGCCGCCGGAGTCGAATCGGCGTTCGTGGACAAGGATTTTGCGGTCGTAGTGCTCGGCTACGTCGTGATGCGCGTGGCGATGGTGACGCAATGGGTTCGAGCGTCTCGGACCGGTGACTACAAGAAGACCGCACTGACATACGCGACAGGCATTGCGGGCGTTCAAGTTCTGTGGATTCTCTGGCTGGTGCTGTTCGACGGCACAGCCGCCGTCGTCTTGTTCTTCGTGTTGGCAGCCGCGGAAATGGCGGTTCCACTGATCGCCGAACGCAGCGGGTCGACGCCATGGCACCCGCACCACATCACCGAACGCTACGGGCTGTTCACGCTGATACTGCTCGGCGAGAGTCTGCTCGCATCGGCCAACGCCATCATCGAAGCGCTGCACGACGAGACGGCGCTGGCACCCTTGATCTCGATTTCCGTCCTCACCCTCGTCGTCACCGCGAGTCTGTGGTGGATCTACTTCTGGCCGCCGCACCACCGGGCCATCGGAAAGTTCGGCAACTCGCTGATCTACGGCTACACGCACTACTTCATCTTCGCCGCGGCGGGCGCGTTCTCGGCCGGCATCGAGGTCGAGATCGATGTGCTCACCGAACACAGCAAGCTCGGCGACGTCGCCGCGTCGTTCACCGTCACGGTTCCGATTGCGATATTCGTCCTCGGGGTCTGGCTGATCGCCATCCGCGCCCACGCGGATCGCGTCGTCAACATCGCAGTTCCGGTCGGTGCCGTGCTCGTGTTGTTCGACCCGATCATTCCCATCCCGATCACCCTCACCGCGGTCGTCATGATCGTCGTCGTCGGCGTGCTCGTCGCACGCGGGCCACGACCCCCCAGCGTTAGGTCGTTCCGCAGGCTCCACTCCCCAGCGTCCCGCATGAGAAACTGACCACATGAGTATCGGAACCCTGATTCTGCTTCGTCACGGCGAGAGCGAATGGAACGCGTCCAACCAGTTCACCGGCTGGGTCGACGTGCGACTGACCGAGAAGGGCGAGGCCGAGGGCAAGCGCGCCGGCCAGCTCCTCGCCGAGGCGGGCGTACTGCCCGACCTGCTGTACACCTCGCTGCTGCGCCGCGCGATCAGCACCGCGAACCTCGCGCTCGACGCGGCCGAGCGGCACTGGATCCCCGTCGTGCGAGATTGGCGTCTGAACGAGCGGCACTACGGCGCACTGCAGGGCTTGAACAAGGCCGAGACCAAGGACAAGTACGGCAACGAGCAGTTCATGCTGTGGCGTCGTAGCTACGACACCCCGCCACCCGCCATCGAGGTCGGCAGCGAATTCAGCCAGGATGCCGATCCCCGTTACGCCGACCTGGACAGCGTTCCGCTGACCGAATGCCTCGCCGACGTCGTCGAAC
This sequence comes from Rhodococcus sp. NPDC080181, assembly GCF_040702225.1. Lineage (NCBI taxonomy): Bacteria > Bacillati > Actinomycetota > Actinomycetes > Mycobacteriales > Nocardiaceae > Rhodococcus > Rhodococcus sp. NPDC080181. Next base: position 409,619 of record NZ_JBFBKN010000001.1, on the reverse strand, counting down.
GGCTCATCCCGTACTTCGAGGAGACGATCGTCGCCGATCTGAAGGCCGGCAAGAATGTGCTCGTCGCCGCACACGGCAACTCCCTGCGTGCACTCGTGAAGTACCTCGACGAGATCTCCGACGCGGACATCGCCGAACTGAACATCCCCACCGGCATCCCACTGCAGTACGACCTCACCGAGGTCGACGGCAAGCTGAAGCCGACCAATCCGGGTGGCACCTACCTGGATCCGGAAGCAGCGGCTGCGGGTGCGGCTGCCGTGGCAAACCAGGGCGGCAAGTAACTCCGCCACGCACAAACCGGCAGTTTGTCGAAACTGCAGGTGAACGAACGAAGAACACTGCCGACGAGGGCTATGACGACCAGGGAAATGCCTGCACCCTGCGTATGTGAGCCGTCCATCGAACGTACGATTCCGGTGTGAGTGTTGCATCGGCCGTACTACTGGCAATTGCCGCGGCCTTCGTGGGATACCTCGTCGGCGGTGTTCTGATCCCGTACCTCAACACTCGACACTCGGAGCGCCGCCGCGCCACCTCCGGATTGACGATGTCGCAGGTACTGGACCTCATCGTGCTGGCGTCGGAGAGCGGTATCGCCGTCGTCGATCAATTTCACGACGTCGTGCTGTCGAATCCTCGGGCCGAGGAGCTCGGCCTGGTGCGTAACCGTTCCATCGACGAGCGGGCGTGGGCCGCGGCGACGAAAGTGCTGTCCGACGGCAATCCCGTCGAAGTCGATCTCAGTGCCAAGGCCCCCCGGCCCGGCCGCGACAAGATCGCCGTCCGGTGCGTCGCGCGACTGCTCAGCAAAGAGGACCGACGGTTCGTCGTTCTCTTCGCCGACGACGATTCCGAGCAGGTACGGATGGAGGCCACGCGTCGCGACTTCGTGGCCAACGTCAGTCACGAACTCAAGACGCCGGTCGGTGCGATGAGCCTGCTGGCCGAGGCGCTGCTCGAATCCGCCGACGATCCCGATTCCGTCCGGCACTTCGGCGGCAAGGTCGTCGCCGAATCCAAACGCCTGGGCAACATGGTGACCGAGCTGATCGCGCTGTCGCGTCTGCAGGGGGCCGAGAAACTGCCCGACCTGGAAGTGGTCGACGTGGACACCGTCGTCAACGAGGCGATGGACCGGTCCAAACTCGCTGCCGAGAACGCGGGCATCTCCGTCACCACCGACCACCCGAGCGGGCTCGAAGTACTCGGCGACCAGGCACTACTGGTGACGGCGCTGGCCAACCTCATCCAGAACGCGATCGCGTACTCCTCCGACGGTTCACCCGTCTCGGTCAGTAGGGCACTGCGCGGATCGAACGTGGCGTTCGCCGTCACCGACCGCGGACTCGGTATCGCCAAGGCGGACCAGGAACGCGTCTTCGAGAGATTCTTCCGCGTCGACAAAGCTCGGTCGCGGGCCACCGGCGGGACAGGCCTCGGCCTTGCCATCGCCAAACACGTCGCAGCCAACCACAACGGCAGCATCTCGCTGTGGAGCAAGCTGGGCACCGGATCCACCTTCACCCTCCAGATCCCCGCGTACTTCGAAGAAGAAGACGACGCCGCGGTTACAGAAAGAGAGAATCAGTGACCAACGTTCTGATCGTGGAAGACGAAGAGTCGTTGGCCGATCCACTGGCCTTCCTGCTCCGCAAAGAGGGGTTCGAGGCCACCGTCGTCGGCGACGGACCGTCGGCTCTGGCCGAATTCGATCGTGCCGGCGCGGACATCGTGCTGCTCGACCTGATGCTTCCCGGAATGAGCGGCACCGACGTGTGCAAGCAATTGCGTTCGCGCTCAGGCGTTCCGGTGATCATGGTGACCGCGCGCGACAGTGAGATCGACAAGGTCGTCGGGCTCGAACTCGGTGCCGACGACTACGTCACCAAGCCGTATTCGGCCCGTGAGCTGATCGCTCGTATCCGCGCCGTACTGCGCCGCGGCAGTGACGCCGAGGTCGATGGCGGCACCGACACCGGAGTGCTCGAAGCCGGTCCGGTGCGGATGGACGTCGAACGCCACGTGGTGATGGTCGGATCCGATCAGATCACGTTGCCGCTCAAGGAGTTCGACCTGCTCGAATACCTGCTGCGCAACTCCGGCCGGGTACTGACCAGGGGCCAGTTGATCGACCGAGTGTGGGGTGCGGACTACGTGGGCGACACGAAGACTCTCGACGTGCACGTCAAACGGCTGCGGTCGAAAATCGAGACCGACCCGGCCAAGCCGGAGCATCTCGTCACCGTGCGCGGTCTGGGCTACAAGCTCGAGGGGTAGAGCCTGCGGCATGTGAGTGGAAAAGCGTAGTGGGCTACGAGTTTCCACTCACGTGCGGCGCCAGCCGCTCTACCGGCGCTGGGCCTCACGAGTGGCCGGATGTACGGCAATCAGACCGAGGCCACGGCGACGCTTGCACAGTGACGCCAATTCGTCGTACGCGGCCTTGCCGAGCAACTCGGTCAATTCCGGCTTGTAGGACTCGAACACCTGCTTCGCGCCGACGTGCGCGTCGGGTGAGCCGGAGCAGTACCAGTGCAGATCGAGTCCGCCTTCGCCCCAACCGCGTCGGTCGTACTCGCCGATGGTGGTCTTGAGAATCTCGGAGCCGTCGGGACGCGTCACCCAATCCTGGGTGCGCCTGATGGGCAACTGCCAACACACGTCGGGCTTGACCTCGAGCGGCTCGATGCCTTTGCGCAGCGCCATCGAATGCAATGCGCACCCGATGCCACCCTCGAACCCGGGTCGGTTCTGGAAGATGCACGCACCCTTGTACCGCCGCGTGCGCAGAGATTGCTCGTCGTCGAGATCGTCGTATTCGACGTATCCCTTCTTGTCCAGACCCTTGTCCATCAGCTGCCAGTCCTGCGGCGTGAGCAACTTCACCGACTCGTCGAGCTTGCGTTTGTCGTCCTCGTCGGACAGGAACGCGCCGTGCGAACAGCATCCGTCGTCGGGGCGACCCTCGACGGTGCCCTGGCAGGCGGGGGTACCGAACACGCAGGTCCAGTTGGACAACAGCCACGTCAGATCGGCGGCGATGACATGTTCGGCATTGTCGGGGTCGGGAAACTCGACCCATTCTCGCGGGAAATCCATCTCGACCTCTGCAGCGAACGGTGGCTGCTCACGACCTGCTGTCACAAAGGACGACGCTAGACCCAGTACCGTGGGGTTGTGCGATTAGGGGTGCTCGACGTCGGTAGCAACACTGTGCATCTGCTCGTAGTGGACGCACACCGTGGCGCACACCCGACGCCGATGAGCTCGAGCAAGGCGACGTTGCGCCTGTCGGAGAACACCGACGCGTTCGGCAACATCACTCCTGCGGGTGCCGATCGGCTCGTCGACGAGGTGCGTGAGTTCGCCGCCATCGCCGCCCGGTCGGGTTGCAGTGAACTGATGGCGTTCGCCACCTCCGCGGTGCGCGACGCCTACAACTCCGACGACGTTCTCGCGCGTGTTCTCGCCGAGACCGGAGTGGCCCTGGAAACCCTGTCCGGCGTGGACGAGGCCAGATTGACGTTCCTGGCCGTGCGCCGCTGGTACGGCTGGAGCGCCGGGCGCATCCTCGGACTCGACATCGGCGGCGGATCGCTGGAACTGACCAGCGGCAGCGACGAGAATCCCGACGTGGCGTTCTCCCTGCAGCTCGGTGCCGGCCGCCTCACCCGGGACTGGCTCGACGAGGATCCTCCGGGAAAGCGTCGTATCGCCGTTCTTCGTGACTGGTTGGATGCCGAACTCGCGACACCGGCCAAAGAACTGTTGGCTGCGGGCGATGCGGACCGCGCGGTGGGAACGTCGAAGACATTTCGTTCGTTGGCTCGCTTGACCGGTGCTGCGCCTTCCGCAGCCGGTCCGCGAGTGACGAGAACGCTGACGGCGAGCGGTCTGAGGCAACTCATCGCGTTCATATCGCGGATGACGGCCGCCGACCGTGCAGAATTGGAAGGCATCAGTGCCGACAGGTCACCACAACTGGTGGCCGGGGCGCTGGTAGCGGAGGCGAGCATGCGGGCACTGTCGGTGGAATCACTCGAGATCTGTCCGTGGGCGCTGAGGGAAGGTTTGATTTTGAGGAAGCTGGACACCGAAGCCGACGGCGATCTGGTGGGGAGTTCGAGATGAGCGACGCCAACCCGGAAGACACCGGGCAGATCTCGGTCGCCGAGCTGTTGGCCAGAAACGGCCAGAAGACCAACCTGACGGCAGGAGGGCGACGCCGGCGAGGCGTCAAGGGCGGCATCTCCGTGGCCGAACTGACCGGGGAGATTCCCGTCGTTCGTGACGAACCCGGCGACCGCAGCGCACCCGTCGTCGACGAGCCGCGGGACGAAGCTCCCGATACCGCTGCGAACGAGACCAAGAGCAGCGCATCCGACGGCGACACGACCACGTCGTCCAGGCCGCAACCGGCCCGGCCCCAGAGCGCACGCCCGACCCCGTACCAACCGGCAGGCAAGCGCGACAAGCAGCAGCCCGAACCGGAACTGCTGTCGGGCTCCACGACCGTCGCCGGAGACCTGCTCAATCGATCTCACGACGACACCGCGCGCGGGTTGCGGCCCGCTGCTCCTGCCGCGCAAGCATCGGAGCGACGCCCGTACGGGTCGACCCAGGCCGAGCAGGGACGGGCCCGTCGATCGGCGGGATTCCAGCCGCCGCGTTCGACCGAATCCGCCGAACCCAAGACCGACGTCACCTCGCGTGCGCCGCTCGTGGAGAGCCCACATGCCGCTCTCGTCGAGGTGGACGACCTGGCGAAGACCGCGGTCACCCCGCGCATCACGCGCGCTAACGAGGTCGACGACAAGAAGACCGCCGACAAAAAGACCGCTGTTAAGAAGATCGCGGACGAGAAGGCCACTGATGAATCGGCCGACGAGGCCGGCACTCAGGTCATACCCGAGGTAGTCGACCTCACGAAGCCGACCACCGACGACGACCCTGCCGACTCGAAGACCGCCGACACCCCGAGTACCGGCTCGCGTGCCGATCGACGCAAGTCGGCGAGCAAGGACAAGGCGAGCAAGGACACTGCGAGCAAGGACACGGCGAGCAAGGACACGGGAAGCAAGGACAAGTCCCCGGTCAAGGGCAAGGGCGGCGCGGTTCGGCAGTGGCTGGTGCTCATCGGGCAGGCAGTGGTGTCGATCGTCGTCGGTGCGCTGCTGTTCAAGGGCTTCGAGCAGCTGTGGGACGTGCTGCCATGGGTGGCGCTGGTGCTGTCGGTGCTGGTCATCGTCGGTCTCGTCGCGGTGGTGAGGATTCTCCGGCGTACCGATGATCTGGTCTCGATCGTCATTGCCATAGCCGTCGGTGTGTTCGTCACACTCGGTCCGTTGGCCTTCCAGCTCAGTACCGGCTGAGTTTCGACAACGATGGCGGCGAAGCGAATCAAGGTCGGATTGTCCACGGCCTCGGTGTACCCGCAGAACACCGAGGCAGCGTTTCGCTATGCCGCCGATCTGGGTTACGACGGCGTCGAACTGATGGTGTGGGCCGAATCGATCAGTCAGAACGTCGATGCGGTGGCTGCGCTGTCACGTGAGTACTCGATACCGGTGCAGGCCATCCATGCGCCGTGTCTGCTGATCTCACAGCGCGTGTGGGGATCGGATCCGATCGTCAAACTGGCCCGGTCGGTCGAAGTGGCCGAGAAGCTGGGTTCGGCGACCGTCGTCGTGCATCCGCCGTTCCGCTGGCAGCGCAAGTACAGCGATGGATTCGCCGATCAGGTGGCGGAACTCGAATCGAACTCCCACGTCGTGGTCGCGGTAGAGAACATGTTCCCGATGCGTGCCGACAGATTCTTCGGGCGCAAGGAGAAATCCGCCCAGCGGCTCGAACGACGGGGAGGCCCGGGAGCGGCGCTGTCGGCGTTCTCGCCGTCGTACGACCCGACCGACGTCGGTCACGGCCACTACACACTCGACCTCTCGCACACCGCGACCGCAGGCTCGGACGCACTCGAGATGCTCGACCGGATGGGCGACGGGATAGCGCACCTGCATCTGGCCGACGGCCGCGGCGCGTCCGTGGACGAGCATCTGATCCCGGGGCACGGCAGCCAGCCCTGCGCCCAGGTCTGCACCGAACTGGTGCGGCGAGGATTCGACGGTCAAGCCGTCATCGAGATCAACACTCAGAATGCGCGCACGGTGCCCGAGCGTTCGTCGATGCTGGACCAGGCGCTGCAGTTCGCCCGCGCACACCTGTCCTGACTGCCGGTAAGTTGTCCGGAATGAGTTCCACCAGCCCGTTCCGGGCCGCAACCACACTGGTCCCACTCGACGTCTCCGCAGACACGGCGTCCTTCGCCGGTGCGATCGATTCCACCTGGACCATCGGCCCCAAAGTGCACGGCGGGGCGATGCTCGCCATCTGCGCGGCCGCGGCGCGTCAGCAGATCGTGCTGATCGACCCGGCCCAGGTCGAGATCCAGCCTTTGGCCGTCAGCGTCAGCTATCTGGCCGCGCCCGACCCAGGCGAAGTGGCGCTCACGACGATCGTGCGCAAGCGCGGCAGGCAGGTCTCGCACGTCGACGTCGAGCTGACTCAGGCCGGACGCGTCGCAGTGCGGGCGGTGGTCACCCTCGGTCGGCCCGACTCGGAGGAACCGAACCACGAAACCCCGTTGTCGCTGACGTCGATGGCCGCGGAGCCTCCTGCGGACACCCTCGCGGTGGCAGGCGATCACCCCATGGCGTCGATCGTGCACGTCGCCAAGGGCTGCGAGATGCGGATCGAACCGTCGTCGGCATCGTTTCTCACCGGTCAGCAGGGTGAGGCCGAAATTCGACTGTGGGTGCGCCCCTTCGCGGGCGACGAAGCCGACGCCGACACGTCGGTGCTCTTCGCGTTGATGGCAGGCGACATCTCGGCCCCGGTGACGATGAACCGCGGAATGTTCGGCTGGGCGCCGACGGTCCAGCTGACGACATATCTGCGTCGCCGCCCGGCTCCGGGGTGGCTGCGAGTGGCAGCGACCAGCTCCGTCATCGGCAGCACCTGGTTCGAGGAGGACCACCTGATACTCGACTCGACCGGTGCCGTGGTGGTGCAGAGCCGACAGTTGGCGATGGTGCCGCGCTCGAACTGACATGGCAGGCTTGGCCGTATGACGAGAATTGCAGTGATCGGTGGCGGACGGATCGGCGAGGCATTGATTGCGGGACTCCTCGAGGCCGGTCATGCCGTGCGCGACCTCGTGGTCGCCGAGAAGTCCGAGCCGCGCGCCAAAGAGATCGCGAAGGACTTCGGAGTGCTGACCGCCAGTGTCGCCGACGCGGCCGAGGGAGCCGACGTCATCGTGCTGGCGGTCAAGCCGGCCGACGTCGAGGGCGCACTGAATCAGATCACCAAGATCGAGCTCGACGGTGACCGCGAACAACTCATCGTCTCGCTCGCCGCAGGCGTGCCCACCGCCAAGTTCGAGCCCAAGCTCCCCGCCGGATTCCCGGTCGTACGGGTCATGCCCAACACCCCCATGCTGGTGGGGGAGGGCGTCAGTGTGCTTGCGCCGGGGAAGTACGCCCGCGCCGAGCACCTCGAGCTCGTGCGTTCCATCCTCTCGGCCGTCGGCAAGGTCGTCGTCGTCAAGGAACATCAGCTCGATGCGGTGACGGCCGTGTCCGGGTCCGGTCCGGCCTATTTCTTCCTGGTCGCCGAGGCCATGATCGACGCGGGAGTGGGCCTGGGATTGAGCCGGGATGTCGCGTCTGCACTCGTCGCACAGACGATGGTGGGGTCGGGAGCGATGCTGGATCGCTCGGACGAGTCCGCCAGCGAGCTTCGGTATGCCGTGACCTCCCCGGGCGGAACGACCGCCGCGGCGGTACGCGAATTGGAGCGAAACGGCCTCCGAGCTGCGTTTTTCGATGCTCTCGGTGCAGCCAACGCCCGATCGATTGAGATGGGCATCACAGCAGAATAAAAAATCTTTTCCCCACACCCGTCGCAGTAACCCCATCTGTCCCTATAGGCTCGGGGGCAGCACGTGCGTGTCTGTTCGGCAGGAGGGGAAGCCTGCCGCATGAGACGTGCCGGAGGTAAGTGGATTGATGGCGTCTATAAACAAGCCGTCCAAGGGTTCGTCCCCGGACGGTCAACCGGCTCTGGCCGGAACACAGTTCCTCACTGTCGCCGAGGTGGCGACTCTGATGAGAGTTTCGAAAATGACCGTGTACCGACTGGTGCACGGCGGAGAGCTGCCCGCAGTACGGGTGGGTCGATCTTTTCGTGTGCACGCCAAGGCGGTACACGACTATCTCGAGACCTCGTATTTCGACGCAGGCTAGTGCACGTAGCTAGGTCGTAAGACCGGGCCGGTTTCGTAAGTCACGGCTCACACCGGTAGGATTGGCGTTCGTCGTGCCAGCCAGCCGGTGTGCAGCCGTGGGCGAGTACGTGGCCCCAGCGCCAGCTCGGTGACCAAGGTTGTTGGCTCGAAGCCTTCGGGCTTGGTTGTCAGGTAGGCGTACGCAAACGGCGTGCGCGAAAACGCTAGAGAAGAACGTGAGGACACCCGCATGGGTTCAGTGATCAAGAAGCGTCGCAAGCGCATGTCGAAGAAGAAGCACCGCAAGCTGCTTCGTCGTACCCGCGTGCAGCGCAGGAAACTCGGCAAATAAGCCTGCCGTCATCTGCTTCACGGCCGAGCCCGTCACCATCGGTGGCGGGCTCTGCTCGTTCGAAGGCGAGTTGCATCTCTCCTTCCAGGCCTCCTTTCCTTTCAGACCTCGCGGAAACCTGTCGATCCAGTAGGCTCGGCACGGGAGCCGAAGTTGGGGAGGCGCAGTGAGTCCGAGCGATCGTGGTGTTGCCGCGCCCCGGGTGGTGCTCGTGACCGGTGCCAGTCGATTCCTCGGCGGATACCTCGTGACCCGGCTCGCTCAGAATCCTCGCATCGAACGTGTCATCGCCGTCGACGAGAAATCTCCGAGCAAAGATCTGCTGCGACGTATGGGTCGCGCGGAATTCGTTCGTGCCGACATTCGAAACCCGTTGATCGGCAAGGTGATTCGTAACGCCGGCGTCGATACCGTGGTGCATGCGGCCACGGTCGCCAAGCCCCCGAAATCCGGCGGCCGCGCGACGATGAAAGACCTCAACGTCATCGGAGCCATGCAGCTGTTCGCGGTGTGCCAGAAGTCGCCGACCGTGGAGAAGGTGGTCCTGCGGTCGTCGTCCTCGGTGTACGGATGCAGCGCCAAGGATCCGGTGAAATTCACCGAGGAGATGAGTGCCCGACGCCCACCGAGCGGCGCGTACGCCAAGGACACCATCGACATCGAGGGCTACATTCGCGGACTCGGTCGTCGTCGCCCGGATATCGCGGTATCGATCCTGCGTATGGCCCCACTGATCGGCCCGCGGCTCAACGGCACCATCTCCCGGTACATGACGTCACCGCTGATCCCGAGCATCGTCGGACGCGACGCGCGCATGCAGTTGTTGCACGAGGAGGACGCCCTTGCGGCCCTCGAACGCGCGACCATCGGCGGGCCGGCGGGCACGTTCAACATCGGTGCCGACGGCACCATCATGCTGTCGCAGGCGATTCGACGTGCCGGTCGCGTGCAGGTTCCGGTGCCGTTTCCACTGTTCAAGAGCGTGGGGCGGGCGCTCATGGGCGGAATGATGCGCGAATTCACGACCGAGCAACTCGATTACTTCCATTTCGGCTGCGGGCTGGACACCACACGGATGCGGTCCGTGCTCGGGTTCGAGCCTCGGTGGACCACAGTCCAGGCGTTCGACGACTTCGTGCGCGGCGCGGCTCTTCGGCCGGTCGTCCGAACCGAATGGGTCGACGCGATCGAGAATCGGCTGCTCGGGGCCGTCGACACGGGGGCGTCCGCGGCGCGCGTACTGGCCTCGCTCGGCAGTGCCGACACGGCGCGAGAATCCGGAGCGGACAGTTGAGCGACGTGGCCAAAGTCATTCCCTTGCACGGCGGCGCGTCCGCCCGGTCCGCCCGCGCAGCGCAGGGTTCACGCGAGCGGCACCCATCGGCCTACGCCGATCCACGTGAGCCGACGCCGCTGGTGGACCCGACCCCCGCCGCTTCTGCGGCCACGATCTCCGCAGAAGCGGCACCCGTGCTGTCGATGATCGACGACACCAAGACCGCGATCGTCGACCAGATCTCCTCGGTCGCCGAGTTCGTGCGTCGACGCCTGGCCGGCGACTACAGCGTCGACGAGTTCGGCTACGACCCGCACTTCGCCGATGCCGTGTGGCTGCCGCTGCTGCGTCCGCTGTTCGACAAATGGTTCCGCGTCGAGGTCAAGGGCATCGAGAACATCCCCGCCGAGGGAGGTGCGCTCGTCGTGGCCAACCACGCCGGAGTCGTACCGGTCGATGCGCTGATGACGTCGGTTGCCGTGCGCGATCATCACCCTGCCCACCGGCCGTTGCGAATGTTGGCTGCCGACATGGCATTCGAGATGCCCGGCGTCGGCACGATCGCCCGCAAGGCCGGGCATACGCTGGCGTGCAATCCCGACGCGGAGCGGCTGCTGCGCACCGGGGAAGTTGCCGCCGTGTTCCCGGAGGGCTTCAAGGGCATCGGCAAACCGTTCAGTGAGCGGTACAAGTTGCAGCGGTTCGGCCGCGGCGGGTTCGTCTCGGCTGCACTGCGAACGGGTGCGCCGATCATTCCGTGCTCCATCGTCGGGTCAGAGGAGATCTACCCGAAGATCGGCGACATCGCCCCGCTGGCACGACTGATGGGGATGCCGTACTTCCCGGTGACACCGTTCTTCCCGCACCTCGGGCCGCTGGGCCTGATTCCGTTGCCGTCGAAGTGGTACATCGAGTTCGGCAAGCCCATTCACACCGACTCCTACGACGCCACCGCGTTCGAGGATCCGATGGTGCTCTTCGAGCTGACCGACCACGTGCGCGAAACCATTCAGCACACGCTGTACCGACTGCTTGCCAAGAGACGCAACGTCTTTCTCGGATAGCTCGGGTTATCCTCTGCCAGTGCATATTCGCGACACCATGGTAGAAGACCTCCCCGACATTCTCGACATCCACAACGATGCGGTCGCCAACACCACCGCCATCTGGGACGAGGAACAGGTGGACCTCGCCGATCGCACAGCGTGGTTCGAGGGACGGATCGCTGCCGGGTACCCGGTACTCACCGCGGAGGTCGACGGGCGGGTCGCCGGCTACGCGTCGTACGGACAGTGGCGAGTCAAGAGCGGCTACCGGCACTCGGTGGAACATTCGGTGTACATCCACCGCGACTTCTATCGCCGCGGCCTGGCCAGTGCCTTGCTGAGCGAATTGATCGACCGCGCCCGAGGCGGCGACATCCACGTGTTGGTGGGGTTCATCGAATCCGAGAACACCACGTCCATCGCACTGCACGAGAAGTTCGGATTCGTTCGCGTCGGACAGATGCCGGAGGTGGGGGTCAAGTTCGGGCGCTGGCTGGACCTGACCCTGATGCAACTGACGCTCTGACCCGACGGACGGGCGAGGTCAGGCCTTGCGGCGACCGATCACCGCGGCGAGACCGCCGCCCACCGCGCCCAGGGCCAGCGCAGTGGGAACACCGATCTTGGCGGCCTTGCGTCCGGTGCGATAGTCGCGAATTTCCCAGCCGCGGTTCTTCGCCAGCTCACGCAGGTCCGGATCGGGGTTGATCGCGACCGCGGTACCGACGAGAGAGAGCATCGGCACGTCGTTGTGGCTGTCCGAATACGCGGTGCACCGCTTGAGGTTGAGGCCTTCACGTACGGCCAACGACCGCACCGCATGAGCTTTGCCGATGCCGTGCAGGATGTCGCCGACGAGACGGCCGGTGAAGACGCCGTCCTTACTCTCGGCGACAGTTCCCAGCGCGCCCGTCAGGCCCAGCCGCTTGGCGATGATCTGCGCCAGTTCGAGGGGAGTGGCGGTGACCAGCCACACCTGCTGACCTGCGTCGAGGTGCATCTGGGCGAGGGCACGGGTGCCCGCCCAGATCTTGTCGGCGATCATCTCGTCGTAGATTTCCTCGCCGAGCCGGCTCAGTTCGGCAGTGGGACGACCGGTGATGAACGAGAGCGCCTTCTCGCGGCCACTGGCCACGTCCTCGCTGTTCTCCTTGCCGCTGACCCTGAATTTGACTTGCTGCCAAGCGAATTGGGCCACGTCGCCCGTGGTGAAGTACTTTCGGGCGGCGAGTCCGCGCGCGAAGTGGATGATCGACGCGCCCTGGACCATGGTGTTGTCCACGTCGAAGAAGGCGGCTGCGGTCAGATCGCGGGGAACCGCTCCCTCGGACTCGACCTGCAGGGCGAGAGCGGCATCGGCGCTCGCTTCACCCGCGACGTTGGCGCGGACCTCCGCATCGGACGGGCCGAACGGATTGCGAATCCGGCGAATACGCCGCTTGCGCTGCTTGTCCCCGTCCGGATCGTTCGTGTCGACCATGTCGACATCGGGCGTGTCCTCGATCGGCAGGTCTGTGCCCCCGTCAGTCACCACGTCCACCTCCCTCGCCAGTACGTCACTCGCAGCCTAATGCGTGTGTCCGACACGAGCGTCGCACGACGGCACCTACCGACGATGAACAGTTCCCGACGCACCGCGCAGCTGTGACCTTCGTCTCTGTTACCGGCATGTCAGAGTGGACGGATGGAAACGACTCCGTCCGGCGTGGCACTTCTCACCCGCGCAGGCTGCCATTCCTGCACCCACGCGTCCGCGGTGCTCCACGAAGTGTGCGCCGAATTCGGCGTCGCCGTGACGGTCATCGACGTGGACGAGGCCGCGGCCGAATCGCCTGACCTGCGCGCGGAGTACGGCGACCGAGTGCCCGTGGTGCTACTCGACGGTGTCGAGCACAGTTACTGGGAGGTCGACGTGCCCCGATTGCGGGCCGATCTGGGCCGGGCAGGGCACCCTAAGAACGTGTGATTGCTCTCCGTGTGCAGGTGAGGGCCGGTATGCGCAACTTTGTTCATTCGTTCACAAGCAGTTACCGTGGTGTGAACAGCATTCGTGAAATAGACACGAACGCAGGATCAGCGTGAAGACCGGCATCGACGCCGTTCGGACGAGGAGCCCCAGACGTGACCGAAGAGCGCCCGTCGCCCAGCGGCGTAGAGCGGGTCATCCCTCAGGCTACGGTCACTCGTCTGGCGACATACCTGCGGGTCCTCTCGATCCTTGCAGACGAAGGCGTTCTCATCGTCTCGAGTGAAGAGCTTGCCACCGCAGCAGGCGTCGGATCTGCGAAATTGCGCAAAGATCTCTCGTTCCTCGGACCCAACGGTGTGCGCGGAGTCGGTTACGACGTCGCGCGCCTGCGCGCCAAGATCGACAGTGCTCTCGGGCTCGACCGTGGCCACCGCGTCGTACTGGCCGGTGTGGGCAACCTCGGTCAGGCCCTCGCCGGATACGGCGGTTTCGCACGTCGCGGATTCACCATGGTCGGCCTGTTCGACAACGACCCCGCGCGAGTCGGCACCGAGGTCGAGGGACTCACCGTTCGGCATATCGACGAGCTCGAAGACGCCTGCCGCGAACTCGAGGCGACCATCGGTGTCATCGCCACTCCCGACGAGGCCGTCCACCAGGTGGCGGGCCGGTTCGTTTCGGGCGGAGTCGAGTGCATCTTGAGCTTCTCGCCGATGGTGCTCGACGTCCCCGACCACGTCGAGGTACGCCGAGTCGACCTGGCCGTCGAGATGCAGGTTCTGTCCTTCAACAGCTCCCGCAACGTGTCCGGGCCGACGATCGTGACGGCCCCGGTGCCGACGCCCGTGTCGGCGTCACCACTGCCTTCCACCTCGCGTCTGGGCCGCAGTCACGGCCCGCGCATCGCCGGTAATCCAAGCCCAGTCAACAGTTCGACAAGAAACGGATCGGTGATTGCACCGTGAGTGTCCTTCTCGTCGGGATATCGCACCGTAGCGCTCCCGTCGCAGTCCTCGAGCGTGTCGCCATCACGGACACCGATCGCCCGAAACTGACCGACAAACTGATGGCCAGCGGAAACATCTCCGAGGTCATGGTGGTCTCCACGTGCAACCGCGTCGAGATCTACGCGGTCGTCGACGCGTTCCACGGCGCACTGACCGCCGTCGGCGAAGTTCTCGGTGAGCACTCCGGCCTCGAAATCGCCGACCTGACCAAGCACGCCTACGTTCGGTACAGCGAGGCAGCCGTCGAGCACCTGTTCGCCGTGGCCAGTGGCCTGGACTCGATGGTCATCGGAGAGCAGCAGATCCTCGGCCAGATTCGATCGGCCTACGCCGCCTCGGACGGTCAGCAGGCATCGGGCCGCGTCATGCACGAACTCGCGCAGCAGGCTCTGCGAGTCGGCAAGCGCGTGCACAGCGAAACCGGCATCGATGCCGCCGGAGCCTCGGTGGTGTCCGTCGCTCTCGACCGCGCCGCAGACGTGTTCGGCGGCTCGCTCCGCGGCCGCACCGCGGTGGTCCTCGGCGCAGGAGCGATGGGCGGACTCGCCGTCGCACACCTGGGCCGCGCCGGAATCGACTCGCTGACCGTCGTCAACCGCACCCGCGAACGAGCCGACCACCTGGCCGAGAACGCCGTCTCGAACGGAATCACCGCCTCCTCGGTCGCGCTCGAGAACCTGGCCGACGCAGTGGCCGCCGCCGACATCCTCGTCACCTGCACCGGTGCGGTGGGGGCCGTCGTCTCCATCGCCGACGCCCACCTCGCACTCGCCCGCCGCGACGCAGACCGGCCGCTCGTGATCTGCGACCTGGGACTGCCGCGCGACGTCGACCCGGCCGTCTCCGGTCTGCCGGGCATCACCGTCTTCGACATGGAATCCCTGCAGCGCGACCCCGCTGCCGGAGCTGCCGCGAACGACGCGTCGGCCGCACGCGAGATCGTTTCCAACGAACTCTCGGGTTACCTTGCGGGACAACGACTTGCCGAGGTCACGCCCACCGTCACAGCGCTGCGCCAGCGCGCCGCCGAGGTGGTCGAGGGGGAACTGCTGCGGCTCGAGTCGCGGCTGCCCGGGCTCGACTCCCCGCAGCGTGACGAAGTGGCCCGCACCGTGCGCCGCGTCGTCGACAAGTTGCTGCATTCACCGACGGTGCGCGTCAAGCAGCTCGCCAGCACTCCCGGCGGAGATTCCTATGCTGCGGCGCTGCGCGAATTGTTCGAGCTCAGCCCCGGTTCGGCCGAGGCCGTGGCGACTCCCATGGAAATCGGCTCCCTGGAGTTGGTCGACGACTTCACGGCGAGCCGTACCGATCTTCGCCCCGGAACCACCGCCGAGGGGGATCAGGAATGACCGGCGTCGTCAAGATCGGTACTCGCGGAAGCCTTCTCGCGACCACTCAGGCCGATACGGTTCGGGTGGCTCTCGCAGCGGCGGGAGTCGAAGCCGAACTGGTGATCGTCAAGACCGCAGGCGATTTGTCGGCAGCACCGGTGCAGACCATCGGCGTCGGAGTGTTCACCGCGGCGTTGCGTGAGGCCCTGGCCGACGGCACCGTCGACATCGCCGTGCACTCGTACAAGGATCTGCCGACCGCCGCCGACGAGCGCTTCACCATCGCTGCCATTCCGGCGCGTGAAGATCCCCGCGATGCACTGGTGGCCCGCGACGGGCTCGTGCTCGGTGAGCTGCCCGCCGACGCGAAGGTGGGTACCTCCGCACCCCGCCGAATTGCTCAATTGCGTGCTCTCGGACAGGGATTGGACGTTCGACCCCTGCGCGGCAACCTCGACACCCGCATCGGCAAGGTGGCCTCGGGTGAGCTCGACGCCGTCATCGTCGCGCGGGCAGGACTGGCCCGTATCGGCAGGTTGGACGTCGTCACCGAAGCGCTGGATCCGGTGCAGTTGCTGCCGGCTCCCGCACAGGGTGCACTGGCCGTCGAATGTCGCAGTGGCGACACCGATCTCGCCGCCTCCATCGCCACACTGGACGATGCACATTCGCGGGCCGCAGTGGCCGCCGAACGCGGACTGCTCGCCGAACTCGAAGCCGGCTGCACCGCGCCGGTGGGTGCCATCGCCGAGGTCGTCGAGTCCATCGACGAGGACGGCCGCATCTTCGACGAGTTGTCGCTTCGCGGCTGCGTCGCGGCCATCGACGGCAGCGACACCATTCGCGCGTCGATCGTCGGGTCACCCGACCGGGCCGAGGAACTGGGCCGCGAACTGGCCCGCGAACTACTCGATCTCGGTGCACGCGAACTCGTTTCGGTCACCGAACCAGCACAGGGCGGATCTCATGTCTAGGGCAATAACGGCACCCGTTCGCGGACGCGCCAAACGCGCGGCGACCCGTCCCGTAGTGCGAAGAGAGTCGATCGCCACTGCCCGGCTGATTCCCAAACGGGGCACCGCAACCCCGATAGAACTGCAGTACCCATACAAGACAGCACTGGAGAACAACCGATGAGCCCAGTCCGCAAGAACACCAACGGACGGATCCTGTTCGTGGGATCCGGGCCCGGTGACCCGGCTCTGCTCACGGTCCGGGCACGGGAAGTGCTCGGAGCGGCCGAGCTCGCTTTCACCGATCCCGACGTCGACAAGGGTGTCACCGCTCTCGTCGGTGCCGACGTCCCTCGCGACGCCGAGACGGGTGAGAACGGGGTCGAGGTGCGCCCGGCACTGGGTGAGCCCGCCGAGGTCGCCAAAACCCTTCTCGCCGAAGCCAAGAACGGCCACGATGTGGTGCGTCTGGTCTCGGGAGATCCGCTGACCACCGACTCGGTGATCGCCGAGGTCAGTGCCGTGGCCCGCACTCACGTGCCGTTCGAGGTGCTGCCCGGTCTGCCTTCGGGCTCCGCGGTACCCAGTTACGCAGGCATGGCACTCGGCTCCGGCCACACCGAAGCGGACGTTCGCGGCGAGGTCGACTGGGCTGCACTCGCGGCTGCTCCCGGCCCGCTGGTGTTGCACGCCACGGCGGGGCACCTGGCCGAAACCGCCAGTGCCCTCGTCGAGCACGGCCTGGCACCGCAGACACCTGCAGCCATCACCGTGCGCGGCACCACCCGTCAGCAGCGCACCGTCGAGGCCACACTGGCCACCCTCAACGACGCGGGATCCGAGCTCGTCGGATCTCTGGTGGTCACCGTCGGCAAGGTCGTCTCCGGACGAAACAAGATGTCCTGGTGGGAGTCTCGCGCACTGTACGGCTGGACCGTGCTGGTGCCGCGCACCAAGGACCAGGCCGGCGAGATGAGCGATCGCCTCGTCACCCACGGGGCCATCCCCATCGAAGTTCCGACCATCGCCGTCGAGCCCCCGCGCAGCCCGGCTCAGATGGAACGGTCCGTCAAGGGCCTGGTCGACGGCCGCTACCAGTGGGTCGTGTTCACCTCGACCAACGCCGTTCGCGCGGTGTGGGAGAAGTTCGAGGAATTCGGCCTGGACGCGCGTGCGTTCTCCGGCGTCAAGATCGCCTGTGTCGGTGAGGCAACCGCGGCCAAGGTGCGCTCGTTCGGCATCAATCCCGAACTCGTTCCGTCGGGGGAGCAGAGCTCGCTCGGACTGCTCGAGGACTTCCCGCCGTACGACGAGGTCTTCGACCCGGTCAATCGAGTTCTGTTGCCGCGCGCCGACATTGCTACCGAGACGCTCGCCGAAGGGCTGCGCGAACGCGGCTGGGAGATCGACGACGTCACGGCCTACCGCACCGTCCGGGCAGCGCCGCCCCCCGCCGAGACCCGCGAGATGATCAAGACCGGTGGATTCGACGCGGTGTGCTTCACCTCGAGCTCCACCGTGCGGAACCTGGTCGGCATCGCAGGTAAGCCGCATGCTCGCACGCTCGTCGCGTGCATCGGCCCGAAGACCGCCGAGACGGCCGTCGAGTTCGGTCTGCGCGTGGACGTGCAGCCGGAGTCGGCTCAGGTCGGACCGCTGGTCGAGGCACTGGCAGAACACGCGGCTCGGCTGCGGGCCGAGGGTGCACTGCCGCCACCGCGCAAGAAGTCACGCAGGCGGTAAGAAGTCACGCAGGCGGTAAGAAGTCACGCAGGCGCTGAATGCGCCTCGTGCGCGTTGTGCGTAGCTCCGGCCACACACAACGCGCACGACGAACCAAGTGAGGCAGGTTCGCTTGTTCCCCACCGACCGTCCCCGACGCCTTCGCCGCACTCCGGCACTGCGCCGCCTCGTGGCCGAAACGTCGCTGCAGCCACGGCATCTGGTGTTGCCGATGTTCGTCGCCGACGGCATCTCCGAGCCCCGCGCGATCAGCTCGATGCCCGGAGTGTTCCAGCACACGCTGGACTCGCTGAGCAGGGCCGCCGAGGAAGCAGTCGCAGCCGGTGTCGGCGGCGTGATGTTGTTCGGTGTCCCCAAGGTCGAGGACAAGGACGAGAACGGTTCGGGGGCAACGGATCCCGACGGAATCCTCAACCGGGGCCTGGCCCGTCTGAAAGCCGATCTCGGTGACTCGACGGTCATCATGGCCGACACCTGCCTCGACGAGTTCACCTCGCACGGCCACTGCGGTGTGCTGAGCGAGAACGGCTCGATCGACAACGACGCGACGTTGCTGCGGTACGTCGACATGGCCGTCGCGCAGGCGGAATCCGGAGCGCACCTGCTCGGGCCGAGCGGCATGATGGACGGCCAGGTCGGTGCCATTCGGGCTGGACTCGATGCGGCCGGTCACGTCGAGGTGGGGCAGCTGGCGTATTCGGCGAAGTACGCGTCTGCGTTCTACGGACCGTTTCGTGAAGCGGTCGGCTCGTCGCTGCAGGGTGACCGTCGGACGTATCAGCAGGACGCGGCCAACCGCCGTGAGGCGACCCACGAGGTCGAGCTCGATCTTGCCGAGGGTGCCGACATGGTGATGGTCAAGCCGGCGATGTCGTATCTGGACATTCTCCGCGACGTGGCCGAGATGTCACCGGTTCCGGTTGCGGCGTACCAGATTTCGGGGGAGTATGCCATGATCACCGCCGCTGCCCAGAACGGGTGGATCGACCGGGATGCCGCGGTCCTCGAATCGCTCGTCGGCATCAGGCGCGCCGGTGCAGATGTCGTACTGACCTACTGGGCAACCGAAGTGGCGGGCTGGCTGTGAACGATTTTCCTCCGAGCAACAACGCGGACGGTAGCAATCCTGACAGCAACATGCCGAACAATCCTCCGTTGCAACCGGACTGGCAGCGCTGGGAGCTCGAACACGGCTTCCCTCAGTCCGGTCCCGAGCTCGAGCCGGCCGCTCGCCCGGCACCGGTGGATGTGGAGACTGCCCGGCACCTGTGGTGGGGAGTTGCACTGATCGGTGCGATCTCGGCGCTGTACTCGGTGTGGACGCTGTTCGGCGCACGCGCGGAATTCGCGCAGTCTTTGCTCGACGACCTCGCAGCACAGGGTGCGGCGGCGGACATGACCGTCGAATCCACGCAGTCCATGGTGACGGTGATGCTCGTCGTGACGCTGTTCGTCGTCGCGGGATTCGGTGCGTTGTTCCTGTTCTGGGTGAAGCGGATGCGCGCCGGCAAGATGTGGGCGCGCATGCTGCTGACCATCATCGGCTCGATCACCGTGTTCACCACGATTCTCGACCTGTTCGCGATCGCATCGAGTACCGGTGCGATGAACATCGTCATGAGCGTGCTGAGCATCGGCCAGGGTGTGCTCGCTGCGGGTGCGATCTACCTGATGCACCGCAAGGAATCCAACGAGTACTTCCTGTCCTCGCGGAAGCGCTGATTTCGAGCGTGTTCCGCGCGCCGAGCCTGTCGGTGTGACTACCATCACTTTCGATAAACGTATCGAGTGATCGGATCGAACATGGCAGAGAACATTCCGGTGCCGCCCAGTCGTGCCCTCCCGGAGTCGATCGCGGCGGCCGAGAGCAACGCGTGTCCCGCCGAGAACGGCAGGCCCGGGTGGGCATTGCTCGGTCTGCTGCTCGCCGTGTCGGCGGCCATCGCCATCATGGCGCTGGGAATCTCTGCCGGCTGAACTCCGTGCCACCGCGCGGTGGCAGTATGTCGAGCGTGAGTGCTGACATTGACGAATCGATGGTTCGTCCCCGGGTGGTCTCCACCGCGTACTGGTTGTGGTTGGCGTCGGCAGTGATGCTGATCGTCGTCTGCATGATCGCGCTCACGTTGCCCGTCGATCAGATCCGCGCGTCGTTCACCGACGGCGGTGCGAGCGACGAACAGATCGACTCTTTTCTGACCGTGTTCCGAGGGCTCGGTGTCATCTTCGGCGTGGTCGGCCTGGCAGTGGGGCTGATGTCGGGCCCCGTCCGAGGTGGCGCCCGACGGTTCCGACGGGCGTTGGTGGCGCTGTCCGGGGCCACCGCGCTGCTCTTGACCTTCGCCGCGCTCGTCTTCCCATTCGTGTTGCTGATCATCACGATCGCACTGGTCGTTGCATCGGTGCTGGTGTATCGCCCGTCGGCGCGAGAGTGGTTCGTTCGTGAGCAATGATCTCGGCGGCACCGACCCCGTTCTGTTCCACGAGCCCGGTGGCCGTTGGCGCGCCCTGCTGTGGGGCCCCGCGTTCTGTCTGGTGGTGCTCGCAGTCGAGCTGGCGTCGGGACCGGTGATTCACTGGTTCGCCCTGGCGCTGTTCTCGCTCATTCTCGTCGGACTGACCTACGTACAGCTCCGCGCGGCCCGCATGCATGTCAGCGTCGAGCTGACCACTCGGCAGCTGCGCCAGGGGACCGAAACCGTCGACGTCGCCGAGATCACGGAGATCTTCCCGCCTGCCGAGTACGAGGACGGCGAATACGAGCCGAAGAAGTGGGAAACCGCACGCGTTCTCGGTGAGCTCTCGGGGGTGCCGCGCAAACGGCACGGCATCGGGTTGCGACTGGTCGGTGGCGGTCTGGTGCAAGCGTGGGCGAAGGATGACGACGGTCTACGCGCCGCACTCGAGACGGCGAAGCAGGAGTACGTGTGAGGAAGTCCGTCGGCTGGGTGGAACTGGTCCTCGCAGTGGTCGCGGTGATCTGCGCGGTGGTGTGCTGGAAGGCAGGCGTACGCACCACCGAATTCGCCGCCGTTCCCGACGTGTCTCCGGCGTACACGGGCACGTACTACTCGGGGTCGTGGATTGCGGTCGCCGCCCTGGCGGTGATCGTCGGGGGACTGGTTGCCATCGATGGCGTCCGTCGCCTGCTGACGGACGAACCTTCCCATACCGGGTAGGGGTATGATCGACGGCATGAGCAGCTACAGCGCCGAACAGGACGACCTGCTGAAAAGACTGCGTCGCATCGAGGGGCAGGTGGCCGGCATTTCACGCATGGTCGCCGACGACCGGTACTGCATCGACGTCCTCACCCAGGTATCTGCGGTGACGAAGGCGTTGCAGTCCGTCTCGCTGAAGCTGCTCGACGCCCACCTCGCCGGGTGCGTCGTCGACGCCGCGCGGCAGGGCGGACCCGAAGCAGACGCGAAAGTCAAAGAGGCGTCCGAGGCCATTGCGCGTCTCGTACGTTCCTGACCAGGCACAGGAGGCAACAAAATGCAGACGACCTACTCCGTCGAAGGTATGACGTGCGCGCATTGCGCAGCGTCGGTGAAAGAAGAAGTGTCCGAGGTTCCGGGCGTCACGGGCGTCGATGTGGACGTCGACACCGGAGCCGTCGTGATCAGCAGCAACGCGGAACTCGACGCTGCTGCCGTCGACGCCGCGATCGAAGAAGCCGGCTACCGAATCGCGTCCTGACTGCGTCGGCCATCTCCTCGGTGTGTTTATGATCGTGTGATACCGGTCATATCGGGCTGGTGGCCGATCGTCGTCAGGAGTGTGGATGAACAAGCTGGTGTCCAGTTCCGGTGTACTCGCCGCCAGCGTCTTCCTGACGCTGGCATGCTCGACGGGCGCGACGGCACAGGCTGATCCACTGCCCGACCTGACGGTCACCACCGTGCTCGACGGGCTCGCGAAACCGTGGGATGCCGTGGTTGCCCCCGACGGGACGGTGCTGACCGGCGAGCGAGCGGGGCGATTCGTCATTCGTGACGTCGGCGGTGCCACCCGCGAGCTCGAAGCGGATCTCGGCGATCTCTACGCGTCGGGCGAGACAGGCCTGATGGGCATCGCACTGGCGACGGACTTCGCCACATCCAGAACCATCTACACCTGCCAGGGCGTGCAGGGTCAGGGAACAGGTGCCGGCAGTGCGGGCACCGGTAGTGCGGGCGGGGGCACCGACAACCATATCGCCGTGGTGTCGTGGACCGTCGACTCCGCATGGACCGAGTTGACGCGCACCGGCACACTCGTCGACGACATCCCCGTCGCCGACGGTGGTCGCCACGGCGGCTGCCGCATCTTGGCCCACCCCGACGGCACCCTGTACATCGGAACCGGAGACACCGCGTCGCCGTCGGTGCCGCAGGATCGAAACTCGTTGGGCGGCAAGGTGTTGCACATCAACGCCGATGGCTCGGCGGCGGCCGATGCACCCGGACGTGTCTTCACGCTCGGTCATCGGAACGTACAGGGGCTCGCGATACGGCCCGGCACTCAAGACATCTACGAGGTGGAGCAGGGAACCACCAGGGACGACGAACTCAACCTACTGGTCCCCGGCGGCAACTACGGCTACCGGCCGGATCGGCTGCCGTTCGTCTACGACGAGTCGGTGCCGATGACCGATCCCACCCGGGTGCCCGGGGCCCGCGCGGCGGTGTGGAGTTCGGGTAGCCCCACTATCGCGACGCCCGGCCTGACGTTCGCCAACGGCGCGGGATGGGGTTCCTGGAACGGTTCCGCAGTGGTGTCGAGTCAGCAGGGCGAGAAGCTCGTGTTCCTCAAGCTGTCCGAGGACGGCACGGACTACGTCGACGAAGCCGACGCCCTGGTGGGTACCTACGGTCGGCTGCGCTCGCTCACCAGCTTCGGAAGCGACGGAGCCTTCCTGCTGACCACCGACAACGGATCCGACGACAAGGTTCTGCTCGTCACCCCCGCTGCCGACTGATGTGCGGCCCCGAGGTCGTCGAAACTGTTCACCGCAGAATCGGACGTAGGGCGCTGTTCGGGTCGTTGGGGGCAGCTGCCCTGACGGTTGCGGCCGGCGGTGCTGCACACGCCGCACCGGCGGTCGTACCGGCGATCCCCGCGGGTCGACTGATCGATCTGACGCACACGTTGAGTCCGACGTTTCCGGTGTGGCCGGGTAACGAACCGTTCTCGATGCACCCGGTCGCCGCCTACGAGTTGGGTGGCTTCCTCGTCAACAAGCTCTCGTACTACGAGCACACGGGCACGCACATCGATGCCCCCGCACACCGAGTGCGCGGCGGTGCGACGGCCGACATCCTGCCGCTGGAAGACCTGATCGCCCCGCTGGTCGTGCTGGACATCTCCGCGCGGGCCGCGTCGGATCCGGAATCGGTCGTGACGACCGAGGACATCGCCCGGTGGGAGCGCGAGCACGGACGCATACCCGATCGCGCGCTGGTGGTCATGCACAGTCGATGGCAGGGCCGGCTCGCCGAACGTGCCGCACCCGGGTTCGGCGGTGACGCGGCACGGATGCTGGTGCGCGAGCGCAACGTCGTCGGAATCGGGGTCGACACGCTCAGTCTCGATCGGATGAACGACCGCGACTATCCAGCGCACACAGCGGTACTCGGCGCAGGCCGATACGGAGTGGAGGCACTGGCGAATCTGGATGCCGTGCCCCCGACAGGGGCCACGGTCGTCGTCGGCGCACCGAAGCACGCGGGCGCGACCGGTGGTCCCTGCCGGGTCTTCGCGATCTCTCCCGGCTGAACCCCGATTACGCGTCAGTGCGCGTGGCTGGGGTTTCCGGCCGGTTCTTCCTCGGTACCCGCTCCGGGCTCGCCGAGCATTGCTGCACCGACGAGAGCCTCGGGCACACCGAAGCCGTCGACCAGCAACTCCGCATGCGGACGCAGGGTGCGGCACCGCTCGTTGATCGCGCGAGTCACTGCCTTGGAGCGCTCGGTGGACAGGTAGCGATGCTCGATGAACCAGGCCTTGTCGTCCTCGATCACCGACAGGGCGTAGAGATCGCAGACCTCCTCGAGCAGGTCCTTGGTGGTCGCATCCTCACACGACTCGATACCGGCGATGAAGGCCTCGAAGATGATGCGGTCGATGTGGGCGCTCGCAGCGTGCAGAACGTGGTCCTGTACCGCGTTGAACGCGTCGAACGAACTGCTCTCCTTCGACTTCGACTGCAGACGGCGCGCGACCGTGGACAGCAGATACTCCTCACGATCCTCGAACATCTTGACCTGGGTGCCGCGGTTGAACAGCGACCCCTCCTCTTCGTTGTCCTGACGCCGATCGAGAATGGTCTGCATGATCGCCTGCGCCGCAGTGCGTTTGACGACGCGATCGCCGACCATGTCGGCTGCGAACTTGACCCACTCGACCGGGCTCATCGACTTCACGTCGTCGGCGTACGCGGTGAGCAGTTCCTTGGCCACCAACTGCGTGAGCACGTGGTTGTCGCCCTCGAAGGTGGTGAACACATCGGTGTCGGCCTTGAGTGAGATCAGCCGGTTCTCGGCCAGGTAGCCAGCGCCGCCACATGCCTCGCGTGCTTCCTGGATCGCGGCAGTGGCGTGCCAGGTGTTGGCGGCTTTGAGGCCGGCGGCACGCGACTCGAGCTCGCGCTGCTCCTCGGCATCCGGGTTGTCCGCAGTCTGCAGCTCGTGCATCTTCGACACCAGCTCGTTCTGCGCGAACTGCAGTGCGTACGACTTGGCGATGAGCGGGAAGAGTCGACGCTGATGCACCAGGTAGTCCATGATCAGCACTTCCTGATCGGAACCGGGGGCAGCGAACTGCCTGCGCTGCAACGCATATCGCGTCGCGATGTCGAGGGCGACACGAGCTGCGGCCGCAGCGCTGCCACCGACTGTGACGCGCCCGCGGATCAACGTGCCGAGCATCGTGAAGAACCGCCTGGACGGATTCTCGATGGGGGAGGTGTACGTGCCGTCGGCAGAGACGTCGGCGTACTTGTTGAGCAGGTTGTCCCGCGGAATGCGGACATGGTCGAACATCAGTCGGCCGTTGTCCACGCCAGGGAGTCCGCCCTTGTACTGACAATCCGAGGTCGTCACGCCGGGGAGATCGTCGCCGTTCTCGTCCCGCAGCGGTACGAAGAAGCAGTGCACGCCGTGGCCCTCGGGCTCCTCGCCCGGCCCTGCGGTGATCAGCTGCGCGAAGACGGCAGCGACGGTCGCAGTCTCGGCGGCACCACCGATGTAGTCCTTGCGGGAGGACGGAGTGGGTGAGTTGATCACGAACTCGTCGGTCTTCGGGTCGTACGTCGCCGTCGTCTCGAGAGACTGCACGTCACTGCCGTGTCCGGTCTCCGTCATGGCGAAGCAACCCAGCAACTCGAGGTTGATGATCTTCGGTACGTACGCCTCGTGGTGCCGCTCGGTACCCAGGTTCTCGATGGCACCGCCGAACAGTCCCCACTGGACCCCGGCCTTGACCATCAACGACAGGTCGCTCATCGCGAGCATTTCGATCATCGTCACCGCGGCACCGACGTCTCCGGTACCGCCGTGTTCCTTCTTGAATCCGTTGTCGGCAGCCCCGGCCGCGGCGAGAAGCTTGAGCTGCTCGAGCGCCTTGGTGCGGGCGATGACGGTATTCGGTGTGTAATGCGGGCGGAACTCGTCGCGCGCGAGTTGCTTGCGCGCCTCGTTCTTCACATCACGCCAGCGGCCGTCCAGAGTGTTCCGAAGGTGATCCGTTGTGGTTGCCATACTCGACGGTAACCTTTTGCCGCGGCCCGTGAGGCCCGGAACTTCAGACCGGCCAGACGAATTCTCGGAACACGGCCCGGAAGGTCCGCCAGAAGCCGGATCTGCCGTAGGGACCGTCGTGGAACAGCGACGCGCAGTTGTCCTCCATGGCCCTGGTCACCAGGGGACTGAAGTCGGTGAACTCGCAGACCAGGAACTCTTTGAAGCCCGTCGGCCACGCCTGCTGAGCCGGTTCGTGTTGTGCCTCCACGGGCACGAGTGTAATCCAGCGGTAACACCGGTGTTACAAATCCCACTCACTTCAAGAGAGCAAAAGCTTCCTGCGCAACCAGGAACGCGTAGCTGGACGGGATCAGGTCGATGGCACCGTCCGCCCGGAACTGCTCGGTGACGATCCAGTCCTGCCCCGAGGCGTCGGTTGTCAGGAACGCCGCGGCGAGGTCGCCAGGAGCGTTTCCGCCTTTGAAGCCGGAGTACGGCCAGCGAGCGGGATCGAGCTGCACACCCGGGGTGATGGCCAGGATCCGTCGATTCTCCTCCGCCGACGGGCCGGTCGCCAGGTACCCCACGGCCGCACACACGTCCTGTGCGTTGGCGAACCACTCCACGCCGTCGGCCGATGCCGGGTTGTCGAGAAAATTCTCGAAGTCGATGTCCAGCGGCCGGGAATCGGCTTGCTTCAGGAGCTGCTCGCGAGCGTCGGCATCTGCGTCCGCCCATTCGGAACGAAGATTCGGATTCCCGAACCCGATGACGAAGAACTGTCGGGTGTCCATCATCGGCGTCATCGCCGCGGGATCGTGATGACCCATCGTGGCGAGCTGAGCCTCGACGCGGTCCCGACCGAGGCGTTCCATCAGCAGGTCCGTGGCGGTGTTGTCGGACAGCGAGATCATCTTCTCCGCGGCCTCGCGCACCGACACCGTCGTGCCGTCGCGGCGATTCTGCAGCTCACCCGAGGGCGCACTCTTGTTCTCGTCGCGGATGGTGAGCTGCTCGTCCCATTGCACGCTGCCCGCCTCGATCTCGTCGGTCAGCGCCCCGAGAACGTACAGCTTGAACACCGATCCCAGCGGGAGCATCGCGTCGGCATTGACCGAGTACACCGACTCGCACTCACCGCCGTTCAGACGAGACGCGCTGTAGGAGTAATTCGGAGCCACCTTCGACAGGGCGGCATCGAGCTCGTCGAAGGACGAGATCTTCGGAGTTTCCGGGCTGGCCAGAATGCCGTCGAGCGTGCCGTCGGCACCGAGGGAGGTGGTGATCGTGGCCGGAATGCCGGCGGTGGTGAAGCGAAGAACGGCGCTGTCCGGTCCGGCCTCGAAACCCGTCGCCACGTTCGGCGCGCCGGCGCGCAACTGCTCGAGAGGGGTGACGAGCCCGCCCATCGGCTCGAGTGCTGCCGCCAGCTCCGGGCCGGTGACGGCGTCCACCGCCGCCGGATCCGGGGCGGCGTCGGCGTTGATCCACTGCAGAATTCGGTCGTTGATCTCGCCCAGCGGCGTCGAGGTGTCGATCGCGAACGCCGGTGCCGTGGTGGTCGTGGGCGTCGGCGTTTCGGACGGTCCCCCGCAGGCGGACAGCGTCAGAGTTACGGCCACGACCACCCCTGCCAGTCTCGTCACGGTGCGCGTCGTCATGTCGCAATGCTAAAGGATTCGGACATTTCGCCACCCGCCCAGTCTCGGTACGTCCGGTCGGGTGCTGTGGCAGTGTGCTCTGGCGTGCTGACTTCAGACGACGTCCGTCGAATAGATTCCGAGCATCTCTGGCATCCCTACAGCGGGTTTCCGTCGACGACGACACCGTTGGTCGTCGACAGCGCGTCCGGGGTTCGACTGACGTTGGCCGACGGCCGCCAACTCGTCGACGGGATGAGTTCGTGGTGGGCGGCGGTGCACGGCTACCGGCATCCGGTGCTGGACGCGGCAGCGCGAGACCAGCTCGACCGCATGAGTCACGTGATGTTCGGAGGCCTCACTCATGCGCCGGCGGCGCGATTGGCGGAGCTGCTGGTCTCGATCACGCCGGCCGGGCTGGACAAGGTGTTCCTCGCAGATTCCGGGTCCGTGTCCGTCGAAGTCGCGGTGAAGATTGCATTGCAGTACTGGCGTGGACGGGGTGAGAGCGGGCGTACGAAGTTGCTGACGTGGCGGGGCGGCTATCACGGGGACACGTTCGCGCCGATGAGTGTCTGCGATCCGGACGGCGGGATGCACAGGTTGTGGACCGGTGTGCTGGCACAGCAGGTGTTCGCGCCCGCGCCACCCGCCGCGTCCGTTGCGGCGGGTATCGCCGCCTACGTCGCCGAGTTCGAGCAGGTGCTCGCGGCGCATGCGAACGGCGTAGCCGCGATCATCGTCGAGCCGATCGTGCAGGGTGCCGGCGGAATGCGCTTCCACGACGCACGTCTGCTGCTCGCACTGCGCCGACTCGCGGACGAGTACGGCGTGCTGTTGATCTTCGATGAGATCGCCACCGGGTTCGGCCGCACCGGTGAGCTTTTCGCCGCCGATCACGCGGGCATCGCACCCGACATCATGTGTGTCGGCAAGGCGTTGACCGGCGGCTATATGACGCTGGCGGCGACGCTGTGCACCACCCACGTGGCCGAGGCGGTGTCGAGCAGTGAGGCGGGCGGTCTGATGCACGGGCCCACGTTCATGGGCAATCCACTGGCCTGCGCGATCGCGGTGGCGTCGATGGAGCTGCTGCTCTCGCGCGACTGGCGCGCCGAGGTCGCCGCCGTCGCAGACGTGCTGACCGAGCGGCTCGAGCCGGCCCGGTCGTTCCCGGGCGTCGCCGACGTGCGCGTGCTCGGCGGAATCGGGGTGATCGAACTGACCGGCGCGGTCGACATGGCACGTGCGACGGCCGTCGCCGTGGACGCAGGTGTGTGGCTGCGGCCGTTCGGCAGGTTGGTCTATGCGATGCCGCCGTATGTCTGTACCGAGGCCGATGTGGCAGCCATCGCCGACGCCATGGTGGCGGTGGCGCGCGACCATACTTGAACACCCATACTTGAACACTGTTCAAGTATGGTCGTGGACATGAGTGCACTCGATTGGCTCGACGCCGCCGCATACGACCGTCGCGCGGCCGGGCTCGAGCGCGTCGTCCACGCTCGCAGTCCCGAGGATTCGACACTCGACTTGGCGTCGAACGATTACCTCGGCCTGTCTCGACATCCGCACGTCGTCGACGCGGCCTGCGCGGCCACGCGTCGGTGGGGCGCCGGGTCCACCGGATCTCGACTGGTCACCGGCACGACCACCGCCCACGAACAGCTCGAGCAGGACCTTGCCGACTTCGTCGGTGCCGAGACCGGACTGGTCTTCTCGTCCGGCTACACCGCCAATCTCGGAGTCGTCACCGCGCTCGCCGACCGCGACTCCGTCGTGATCTCGGACGCCGCGTCGCACGCGTCGTTGATCGATGCCTGCCGTCTGTCTCGGGCGCGGGTGGCCGTGGCGCGGCATCGCGACGTCGAGCACGTCGAGCAGTTACTCCGCGAACGAACGGAATCTCGCGCGCTCGTGGTGACCGACTCGATCTTCAGTGCCCACGGCGACCTCGCGCCGCTGCACGAGCTGTACGCAGCCTGCCGGAGATGGAACGCGGTGCTGATCGTCGACGAAGCCCACGGGCTGGGCGTCCGAGGTGACGGTGGGCGCGGTGCCGTGCACGACGCCGGTGTGGCGGGACTGCCGGACCTGGTGATCACCGCGACGCTGTCCAAGGCGCTCGGATCGCAGGGCGGGGTGGTGCTCGGGCCGGCGTCGGTACGGCACCAGGTACTGCACAGTGCGCGCAGTTTCGTCTTCGATACCGCGCTCGCCCCGGCCGCGGTCGGCGCGGCATCGGCAGCGCTGGCGGTGCTGCGCAGCGAACCCGATCGGGTCGCTGCGATCGGTCGGCGGGCAGGGCAATTGGCGGTGGCCGCCGGTGTATCGCCGACGGCGTCGGCGGTGGTTCCGGTAGTGCTCGGCGACGCCGTGCGTGCCGTCCGCGCGGCCGGGGAGTGTCTTGACCTGGGCGTGCGCGTCGGGTGCTTTCGGCCGCCGTCGGTTCCCGCGAACGCATCTCGGCTGCGTTTGACCGCGCGTGCCGACCTCAGCGACATCGATATCGACCGTGCCACGTCCGTTCTCTCGACGGTATTGCGTGCGGCGGTGTCGGGATGACGGTTCTTCTCGTCACCGGAACGTCGACCGGCGTCGGCAAGACCGTGGTGACCGCGGCGCTCGCGGCCGCCACCCGGGCACATGGACGGACGGTGGCGGTGTGCAAACCGGCACAGACCGGAGTCGGTGACGACTGCCTGGGCGAGTCGGATATCGATGTGGTGGAACGTCTTTCGAGAGTCCGCGGAATCGAGCTGGCGCGATACCCCGAGCCACTCGCGCCCGATGTCGCAGCACGCCGTTCGGGTCGGTCGATGCTCGAACTCGACCACGTCGTCGACGCGGTGCGAGGGCTCGACGAGGCCCACGATCTCGTCGTGGTCGAGGGTGCGGGCGGGGTAGCGGTGCGCCTGGGTGCCGGCGGGTTCACCGCACTCGATGTCGCCGGCGCCGTCGGCGCATCGGTCCTGATCGTGGCAGGGGCAGAGCTGGGGACGCTCAACCACAGCGCGCTGACCGTCGCCGCGGTGCGCGCAGCGGGTGTGACATGTGCGGGCCTGGTGATCGGATCGTGGCCGGCCGAACCCGATCTGGCGGCGCGGGTCAACGTGGAGGAGTTGCCGCTCGTGACGGGCGTCGAGCTGCTGGCATGTGTGCCGAACGGGGCCGCCGCGCTGGACGCACAGGACTTCGGCGCGCTCGCCTGGACGATGTTCGGCGAGTTTGCCGGCTCATTACTCGGGTAACCGGCTCGGAACGTCTGCCACTTCGGCAGTCGGAACAGATCGGGAGTTCCATCATGAGCACCGCAGTGTGGATCATCGTTGCAGTAGTAGTCGTAGTGTTGGTCGTTGCCGTCGCCCTGGTTGTGGCACGCAAGGGCAAAGAGCGAAAGAGGCTGGAAGCGAACCACCTTCGCGAGAAGGCGGCCGATCAAGCGACCGTCGTCGAGGAGCGTGAACTGCAGGCCCGCGAGAGCGAGGCCAAGGCACGCCGCGCCCAGGCGGAGGCGGACGTCAAAGCTGCCGAGGCAGAGAAACTTGCTCAGCAGGCCCAGTCTCACCAGGGAGTCGCGGCGGCATCACGCGACGAAGTGAACTCACAGTTCGAGCGCGCGAACCACATCGATCCGGATGTGAAGGGCGACCGCAAGGTGACCGGTGACCACAACGTCGGCCGCGACGCGGGCGCGGATCGGGACTTCGGTGCGCAGCACAACGCGAATGTCGATCGGAACGCGAGTGCCGATCGGAATGCGACTGTCGATCGGAACGCGAGTGCCGACCGGTCCGAGGCAGGACAGCATGGCGTGACCGGTAATCCGGACCTGCCCCCGACGGCGGCCCGGCACGAGCGCAACTAGCTCGTCGAGGTATTGGGCAGTTCGAGTTCGACCACGTCGTTCTCGCCCAGGTTCGGACGCTCGTGGGTGACCTTCGCTTTGGCGTAGGCCAGCAGGGTCGACACCTTCGAGCCCGGGGTGGACCAGTACTCGGCACCTTCGGCGGCCACGTGGATCAGAGCGACCTCACGCGAATCGGGGTTCTTCTCGAACCACGCGGCCGCCCGAGAATTCCATAGCTCCTCCGCCTTGGCCTTGTTCTCGACGACCGCAGCAGTACCGGACAGTGACACCCAGCCCTGACCGGATTGGAACGAGACGTTGACCGTCGGGTCGGCGGCGATGTCGCGTACCTTTCTGGAGTCCTGCGCTGCGAAAAACCACAGGTCCCCGTCGAACTCCGCTTCCTGCAATGCCATCGGACGCGAGATGAGGTGGCCGTCCCGGCCCACGGTGGTGAACATGCACAGTCCGGCTTCGGACATCAATTCGGCGACCTTGGTGACGCCATCGGTGTTTGTCATCGAAAGTAAATACCCGGGGCGGGGGTCTTCAATCGCCGAAACCAGGCCGACTCCCCGTTTCGGTGATTATTACGCCCTGTAGTTGGTGATTTCGCAGAACCTGGGACACTGGAAGTCGTGACTGTTCCTGACGGCAACGACGCCCCCGTATCGGCCCAACTCTTCGCCCGCGCGAGCACAGTGATTCCAGGTGGCGTCAACTCTCCGGTGCGTGCGTTCGCATCGGTCGGCGGCACTCCACGCTTCATCACGCAGGCCAGCGGATACACGATGACCGACGCGGACGGGAAGTCCTACGTCGACCTCATCTCGTCCTGGGGTCCGATGATCCACGGACACGCGCATCCGGCCATCGTCGAGGCAGTCCAGAAGGCGGCCGCAACCGGACTGTCGTTCGGCGCACCCACCGAGCGCGAAATCGAACTCGCCGAGGAAATCGTGCGCCGCGTCGGCCCCGTCGACCAGGTTCGCCTTGTGAATTCGGGCACAGAGGCCACGATGAGCGCGGTGCGTCTGGCGCGCGGCTTCACCGGCCGCACCAAGATCCTCAAATTCTCCGGCTGCTACCACGGCCACGTCGACGCCCTGCTGGCCGACGCGGGCTCGGGACTGGCCACCTTCGGACTGCCGACGTCACCCGGAGTGACCGGCGCTCAGGCATCGGACACCATCGTCGTTCCCTACAACGACCTCGACGCCGTCACCGCCGCGTTCGACGCCAATCCCGGCGAGATCGCGTGCATCATCACCGAAGCGGCCGCGGGCAACATGGGCGCGATCCCGCCGGTCACCGGCTTCAACGAGGGACTACGCCGACTTGCGACCGAGCGCGGCGCATTGCTGATCATGGACGAGGTGATGACCGGATTCCGTGTCAGCGCCGCGGGCTGGTACGGCATCGACGGTGTCGCCGGCGACCTCTACACCTTCGGCAAGGTCATGTCCGGCGGGCTGCCGGCCGCAGCATTCGGTGGCCGCGCGGACGTCATGGCCTACCTCGCACCGGCCGGGCCGGTGTATCAGGCGGGCACCCTCAGCGGAAACCCCGTCGCCGTCGCTGCCGGCCTGACGAGCCTGCAACTGGCCGACGCCGCCGTCTACGAGAAGCTGCAGACCAACTCACAGCGACTCGGAACACTGCTCGGCGATGCTCTCACCGCCGAAGGCGTCCACCACCACGTGCAGTTCGCGGGCACTATGGTGAGTGTGTTCTTCGCCGATGGACCCGTCACCGACTACGCGCAGGCCAAGGCTGCCCAGACGTGGCGCTACCCGGCGTTCTTCCACGCGTTCCTCTCTCGCGGGGTGTACCCGCCGCCGAGCGCATTCGAGGCATGGTTCGTCTCGGCTGCGCTCGACGACCGAGCTTTCGAGATCATCGCCGACGCGGCCCCGGCCGCCGCGAAGGCTGCGGCAGCCGCTGTAGCACCACTGTGACGTCCACTCAGAAGTGATCACCACCCGACTAGCGAGAAACAGGACCCCGACGTGACCGAGGCCCCCGCAACACATCCGCACTCGACGACGCGCACCATCGTGCACGTCCTCCGGCACGGCGAGGTGCACAACCCCAAGGGCATCCTCTACGGGCGGTTGCCCGGCTTCAAGCTGTCGGTCACCGGCCAGTCCCAGGCCAAGGCCGTCGCAGATGCGCTCGCCGGTCACGACATCACGCACGTCGTCGCGTCGCCGTTGCAACGCGCCCAGGAGACTGCTGCCCCGATCGCGGCAGCCCACGGCCTGACGGTGTCCGAGGACGAGAACCTTATCGAGGCGGGCAACGAGTTCGAGGGGCTGCGCGTTGCCGTCGGCGATGGAGCCTTGCGTAGGCCTCGGCACTGGTGGAAGCTGCGCGACCCGTTCACCCCGTCCTGGGGCGAGCCGTATCTGCAGATCGCGCACCGCATGCTCGCCGCCGTCAACGCGGCCAGAGTCGCAGCCGTCGGGCACGAGGCCGTCTGCGTGAGCCACCAACTCCCGGTCTGGACGCTGCGCCGGTTCCTCCAGGGCGACCGGCTCTGGCACGACCCGCGCAATCGCCAGTGTGGACTCGCGTCGCTGACGTCACTGGTCTACGAGGGCGATCAGCTCGTCGATCTCGTCTACTCCGAGCCAGCAGGAGCATCCGACCCGAGGATCACCGGTGCGTAGGTTACTGCTTGCGATTGCCGCTGTGGCCCTCGTCGCCGGCTGTTCGACCGGCACCGACGCGGTTGCTCAGGGCGGAACCTTCCAGTTCGTCTCGCCCGGCGGAAAGACCGAAATCTTCTACGATCCGCCGTCCGACCGCGGCGCACTCGGCGAACTCTCCGGGCCCGACCTGATGACCGAGGGCAAGACGACCTCGCTGTCGGACTACGAGGGTGACGTCGTCGTCCTCAACGTCTGGGGTCAGTGGTGCGGACCGTGCCGCGGAGAAGCGGACGACCTCGAGAAGGTCTACGAGGCCACCAAGGCCTCCGGCGTCGAATTCCTCGGCATCAACGTGCGCGACGAATCACAGACCGCAGCACAGGATTTCGTCGTCAGCAACAACGTCACGTACTCCTCGATCTACGACCCGCCGATGCGCACCCTGACCGCGCTCGGTGGCGTTCCGACCTCTGTCATTCCGACGACCATCGTGCTCGATCGACAGCACCGCGTGGCCGCAGTGTTCCTGCGTGAACTGCTCGTCGAGGACCTGCAGCCCGTCGTCGAGCGCGTGGCAGCCGAGGAGCCTGTGCAGCCGTGAGCGAGATGTACCTAGCCGGCGTCGGCGCGAGTTTCCAGGAAGCTGCGGCCTCCGGGCCGCTGATCCTGGCCCTCGGAGCCTGCGTCCTGGCCGGGCTCGTCTCCTTCGCATCACCGTGCGTCGTACCGCTGGTTCCGGGATATCTGTCGTACCTCGCCGGGGTCGTCGGAGCCGACGCACCGGCGGTCAGCGCCGACGAAGCGGCCGTCAAGACGAAGGTGCGCAGCGGTCGGCTGCGCGTCGCGGGAGCCGCGGGGCTGTTCGTCCTCGGATTCACCGTGGTGTTCGTTCTCGCCACCGCGTCGGTGTTCGGCGCAATTTCGGTGCTGGCGATCAACCGCGAACTGCTCATGCGAATCGGCGGCGTCGTCACCATCGCCATGGGCCTGGTGTTCGTCGGACTGATTCCCGCGCTGCAGCGCGATGTGCGGTTCGAGCCGAAGCAGATCGGCTCCCTCGCCGGAGCGCCCTTGCTCGGGGGAGTGTTCGCACTCGGCTGGACCCCGTGCCTCGGACCCACCCTCGCCGGCGTCATCTCGCTCGCGGCAGGCACCGACGGTGCCACGGCTGCCCGCGGAGTCACCCTCATCGTGGCGTACTGCCTCGGTCTGGGATTGCCGTTCGTGATCCTCGCGTTCGGATCGGTCAGCGCACTGCGAGGCGTCGGCTGGCTACGTACACACGCACGACAGATACAGGTGTTCGGCGGAATCATGTTGATAGCGGTAGGAATTGCACTGGTCACCGGTGCCTGGGATCAATTCGTCGGCTGGGTGCGCGACGCCTTCGTCTCCGATGTGGTGTTGCCGATATGACCGCCGAGACCGAGGAGCGGACAGAAGCGTCGCCGCCGCACAAGCAGTCCGTACTCGGTAAGGCCGTGGCCGTGGTGCGCAACACCTGGCGCGGGCTCACCAGTATGCGGACCGCACTGGTGCTGCTGTTCCTGCTGGCCTTCGCCGCCGTGCCCGGTGCCCTGGTACCGCAACGCAGCCTCAACGCGGGCAAGGTCGACCAATACATCGCCGACCGTCCGACACTCGGCCCCATCATGGACAAGCTCGAACTGTTCGACGTGTTCGGCAGCTTCTGGTTCACCGCGATCTACGCACTACTGTTCGTCTCCCTGATCGGTTGCATCCTGCCGCGGTGCATTGAGCACGCAAAACAGTTGCGTACCAAGCCCGTTCGTGCGCCGCGGAACCTCTCGCGCCTGCCGCACCACACCCGGTACGACGTCGACGGCGCACCCGAGGAGATCGCAGCCCAGGTTCGTACTCAGTTGCGTGGGTGGCGCGTCGCGCAACGTTCCGAGGGCAGCGGGGCAGTGACGCTCTCGGCGGAGAAGGGCTACGTTCGCGAACTCGGCAACCTCGTGTTCCACCTCTCGCTCGTCGGCCTGCTGGCCGCGATCGCCATGGGCAAACTGCTCGGCTACGAGGGAAACCGCATCGTCATCGCCGACGACGGCCCCGGATTCTGCACTTCCACGCCCGCCAACTACGACTCGTTCCGGGCGGGCAACCTCGTCGACGGCACCGACCTCGAGCCGTTGTGCTTGCGCGTCAAGGACTTTCAGGCGGACTACCTCGACAACGGCCAGGCGGAAATGTTCACCTCGAACATCCAATACCAGGCCGGCGAAGACCTGGCGAACAACGACTGGCAGGACGACCGACTGCAGGTCAACCACCCGCTGCGGGTCGCAGGCGACCGCGTCTACCTGCAGGGCCACGGCTACGCGCCCACGTTCACGGTGACGTTCCCGAACGGCGAGACCCGCACCGACACCATCCAATGGCAGCCGACGGACGCCACCACATTCCTCTCCAGCGGGGTACTGCGAGTCGACCCACCCGGTGGCCTCTACCCCGACGCGCTGGACCGGCGTAAGAACCAGATCGCCATCGAAGGACTGTTCGCCCCGACGGCGTCGTTCCACGGCAGTCTGCTGTCGTCGAGCTTCCCGGCGATGAACGACCCGGCCGTCGCCATCGACATCTACAAAGGCGACACCGGACTCGACACCGGACTCCCGCAGTCCATCTTCTCGCTCGATCAGGAAATGATCGCCCAGGGCAGGCTCGTCAAGCAGGACCGCGTCAACCTCATGCCCGGGGAATCGGCCACACTCAGCGACGGCACCGTCGTCAGATTCGACGGGGCGAAGGAATTCGTCAACCTGCAGGTCTCGCACGACCCGGCTCAGACCTGGGTCCTGGTGTTCGCGCTGACGATGATGGGCGGACTGCTCGTCTCACTGGTGATCAAACGTCGCAGAATCTGGGTCCGACTCACCGCCGACGGCGACTCACGACGTACTGTAGTAGAACTCGGCGGACTTGCACGCACCGATCAGGCGGGGTGGGGCGAAGAGTTCGACCGCCTGTGCACCCGCCTGCTCGGCGACACCTCGAAACAGGAGAACTGACCGATGCCGATCAACGAGACACTCTCGCAGTACAGCGACTGGTCGTTCGAATCAGCCTTCACCATTTACGTGCTCGCATTCGTCCTGCTCATCGCTCAGTACGCCTCCGCCAAGGCGACGGCCGCTCAGGCCAAGGAACTCGTCGGTGCCGGAGCCCCCGTAACCGCGTCGTCGCAGGCTGCGTCCTCCGGCCCGGGACGCGTCATCGAGGCACCCAAGCGCCCGCTGTCCGAGCGCCTCGCAGGCATGGGCTTCGCGCTGCTCGCACCGGCCCTCGTCCTACACATCGCCTCGGTCGTGCTCCGCGGATTCGCCACCCACCGATTCCCGCTGGGCAACATGTACGAGTTCGTCACCATGGCAACCGCTGCCGCAGCACTGACCTCCGTGGTGGTGCTGCGCAAGAAGACGATGCGCCCGATGCTGGTGTTCGTCCTCGCACCCATCATCGTGCTGATGTTCTTCGCCGCCACCAAGCTCTACGCAGACGCCGCACCCGTCGTCCCGGCGCTGCGCTCCTACTGGCTGCCCATCCACGTCACCATCGTCAGCGTCGGCAGCGGCATCCTGCTGGTCTCCGGAGTCGCGAGCCTGCTGTTCCTGCTGCGCATCAAACAACCCCTCGGTGAGGAAAGCGTGGGATTCTGGGGCCGCTTCGCCTCCAAGCTCCCTGACGCCCAAGCCCTCGACCGACTCGCCTACAAGACGACCATCGTCGCCTTCCCGCTGTTCGGAGCCGGCGTCATCCTCGGCGCGATCTGGGCCGAGGCCGCATGGGGACGTTTCTGGGGCTGGGACCCCAAAGAAACGATGTCCTTCATCACGTGGATCATCTACGCCGCTTACTTGCACGCCCGCGCCACCTCCGGCTGGCGAAACACCCGCGCCGCGTGGATCAACGTCGGTGGATTCACTGCCATGCTGTTCAACCTCTTCATCATCAACATGGTCGTCTCCGGTCTGCACAGCTACGCAGGACTGAACTGACCTCTGCGCGTTCCACACGCTCCGCTGCCGACGTGCAGCTGGTAGCGTCCGATCCGGCTCGATGGGGGAGACATCCGAGCCGGCACTCGACGCGGGACGCACACTGGGGGGAAATCGGTCATGGCCGATCGGCACGGAAACAATTGGCAACCCGTCCGACCGATGGACGACGACGAAACCCCGAACACGCCGGAGCCGGTGGTGACCGAGACCCCGGTTGTCGGGTCTGCCGGGGTTGGGGAAGTTTCGGGGGTTGCGGGGTCTGCTGAGCCTGCGGGGTCTTCTCGGGTTGTGGGGGAGTCTCGGGTTTCGGGGGAGCGTGAACCGTTCCGATCCACCCCCATCTCCATGCCGCCCGCGGATGCTCCGAGCCCGACTCCTGTTGTCGCGGCAATGTCGACTCCACCCGTCGAGGTGACGCCACCGACCGACGAGATGCCGACGATGCCCGAAGCATCGGGTCCACCGGTTGTGTCACCTGTTTCGTCCGACATGGCCATGCCCCTTGGTCCGCCGACTCGGCCCATGCGCGAGCCGCAGCCGCCTGGGCAACAGGGTCAGCACCCTGTCCAGCCGCAGAACGGGATGGTGTTTCCCCAGAATGCTGTTGTGCCCCAGCAATATTGGCAGCCGAACAACGAGTGGGCAGCCCAGAATCAGTGGCAGGCCCAGAACGGCTGGCCGACGCATGGGCAGGGGCAGGGAAATGGGCAGGGTCAGGGGTATGGGCAGTGGGCTCCGCAACCCGGTTCGTGGCCGCAACCGATGTTGCCCGGCCATGTTCCTGCCGTGGCTGCTGTCGTTCAGCCGAATCATCGACCGCCGTCGCAGCCGATGTCGGCGGCCGACCTCGGCGATTCGTTGCTCATCAGGTCTGCAACTGTCGCTCCGCTGGCCGGGTGGCGTCGTGCGCTGTATCTGGCGTCCGGTGGTCGGATCGATGTGGGGAACAGTCCGGCGCAACAGCGACGCCTCGAATTGACCGCACAGGTCGATCGACAATTGGTGGGGTGCTACCGCGTCGCGGTGCTCTCGTTGAAGGGTGGGGTCGGAAAGACGACGACAACGGCCACGTTGGGCTCGACGTTCGCAGACATCCGCGGTGACCGCGTGATTGCGATCGACGCGAACCCCGACCGCGGAACGCTGGGGCAGAAAGTACCGTCGGAAACGACGGCGACGGTCCGAAATCTGTTGCGAGACATGGATTCCTTGGAGCGCTACAGCGACGTTCGGGCCTACACCTCACAGAACGTCCATCGGCTGGAGGTGCTGGCCTCCGATTCGGACCCGGCGGCGTCCGAGGCATTCAGCGGTGACGACTACGACCGAACGGTGACACTGCTCGAGAAGTTCTACAGCATCGTCATCACCGACTGCGGCACCGGATTGATGCATTCGGCGATGGAAAGCATTCTCGAGGGCGCGGACACTCTGGTCGTCGTCAGCTCAGGGTCGGTGGACGGGGCGCGGAGCGCGTCGGCGACATTGGATTGGCTCGATGCCCATGGCTATCGAAACCTGGTGGCCACGTCGGTGGCTGTGGTCAACGCGGTAAGACCGAGGGCGGGAAAAGTCGACTTGCAGAAGGTGGTCGAACATTTCGAGCAGCGATGCGCTCAGGTTCGGACGATTCCGTTCGACCCGCATCTGGAGGATGGGGCTGAGATCGAACTGGGCAGGCTTCGTGGACACACGCGAAAGGCACTCCTCGAAGTAGCTGCGGCGGTGGCAGCAGGCTTTCCGGCCTCGCCCACTACTTCTCGCCGCAGCTGATCGGAAACTTTATTCGCCGACTTCAGTGCCGGCGTCGGTCCCGTCCTTGCCTCCGCGACGAGCGTCCCGGTTGATTTTCCAGAGAAATTCCGGATCGTCATCGGGCCCGACAGTCCGCGGGGGTTCAGGTTGCGTGCTGGGTCCGAATGCCTTCCACAGCAGCACAATCACTGCCACCAAACCGATCAACGCCAATAGATAGATCACGACGCACCTCCTACTACGAGGGTAGCCGTCATGCAACGACCTCCGCACCCGTCGAGCGTCGAAGATTCCTGAGAATGTTCGATGAGTTCGTACGGGTGCGGAGGTCGTTGCCGAAACTGCGCCGAATGGCCTGTCTCAGTGCTGTACGCCGGCTTCGGTCGTCAGAGAAGTCAGCAGCTGCATGACCTCGGTTTCGCGGAAGCGACGGTGTCCGCCGGGAGTGCGGAGCGATCCAAGACGTCCGGCGTGCGCCCAGCGAGTCACGGTCTTGGGGTCGACGTGAAAAAGCGCTGCTACCTGACCCGGTGTGAGAAGTGAGTCCTGAGCTTTGTGGAACGTGGGTGCGCTCATCTGTCGTGTCCTCCTACGGTGCGGTTCTGTGCATTTGCGTCGAACCGGAGATATCGGTCTGCGGTGTTGTGAGCCCCATGGTTGCACTCGGACCCCTAGGTACTCGACTGATACAAGGTTGGTAAAGGGGAGGTAATGGACAAATCGGTCACGCCAGGGGTGGGTGGGAAGCCCTGCACGGCCCGGTAACCTTGAGCTCGTGAGTGATGCGACGAATGCCGACCGAAGCGACCCGACCAGCGGAAACCCCACGCCCGGCCGTTCTGCGAAGAAGTCCCTTGCCATCAATCTCGCCGTGTACACGTTCGCGCGTCTGGCGCTCGTCATCGTCATTGCCGCGATCATCATCGGTGTCGGTTTACTCTTCGGCATCGAGGTTCCGATCCTCGTCGCGGCGATCTTCGGCGTCCTCATCTCGCTGCCGTTGTCCCTGCTTTTGTTCAAGCAGATGCGCATCCGCGTCAACGAATCCATCGCTGCGGTCGACGAACACCGACGCACCGCTCGCGCGGACCTGCAGTCCAAGCTGCGCGGTGAAGACGGCCGCAAGTGACCACATCGGTGGACCGCTCCGGATCGCGTGAGTGGGTCGACAACGCAGTCCGGTTGATCGAAGCCGATTCTCAGCGCAGTGCCGACACACACCTGCTGAGCTATCCACTGCCTGCCGCATGGGGAATCTCGCTGTACCTCAAGGACGAATCCACTCACATCACCGGCAGCCTCAAACACCGGCTGGCGCGATCG
This sequence comes from Rhodococcus sp. NPDC080181, assembly GCF_040702225.1. Classification (NCBI taxonomy): domain Bacteria; kingdom Bacillati; phylum Actinomycetota; class Actinomycetes; order Mycobacteriales; family Nocardiaceae; genus Rhodococcus; species Rhodococcus sp. NPDC080181. The sequence continues at coordinate 368,684 of NZ_JBFBKN010000001.1, read as the reverse complement.
CTATTTCTGTACGCGATCTGCAACGGCTGGGTCACCGCGCGAACCACGGTCGTCGAGGCGTCTTCCGGCTCCACGGCGGTCAGTGAGGCATATTTCGCCGGCCTGCTGGGATTGAAGTTCGTCGCAGTCATGCCCAGAAGTACAAGTCCCGCCAAGATCGCCCTCATCGAATCGCACGGTGGGCGATGCCACTTCGTCGACCACCCCGGCGAGATGTACACCGAGGCGCACCGGCTCGCAGCCGAACCCGACTGCCACTACATGGACCAGTTCACCCACGCCGAACGGGCCACCGATTGGCGAGGGAACAACAACATCGCCGAGTCCATCTACGATCAGCTTCGGCTCGAGAAATGTCCCATCCCCGATTGGGTGGTCGTAGGCGCGGGAACGGGCGGAACGAGCGCCACCATCGGTCGCTACATCCGATACCGCAGACACGCAACGCGTTTGGCTGTCGTGGACCCAGAGAATTCGGCCTTCATCGGAGGCTACGAAACCGGTGACGCGAGTTTCGAGACCGGTAAGTCCTCACGTATCGAAGGCATCGGGCGACCGCGGGTGGAACCGTCCTTCGTCGGCCAGGTGATCGATCGAATGATCGCGGTGCCCGACGCTGCGTCGGTGGCGGCCGCGAGATTCACTTCGGCTGCGATCGGTAAACGAGTGGGAGGATCCACCGGCACCAACATCTGGGGTGCCTTCGGATTGATCTCCGAGATGATTGCCGCGGGACGCACCGGCAGTGTGGTGACGTTGTTGTGCGACGGCGGAGACCGTTACTCGCAAACCTATTTCGACGACACCTGGGTCGCGGGCCAGGGGATGGATCTCGACGAACCGACCGCCGCGCTCGAGCAGTTCATCCGTACCGGGGTGTTCTGAGCAGATCTACCAGGTCACGACCATCGACGTCACCGCAGTGACAGCGGCGACCGTCCCGACGGCCGGCCACGCACCGATCTTCTTCGCGAGCGGATGCGACGCACCGAACGCCACGAGGTACGTCCCGAGCAGTGCGCCGGCACGAGCCGAGCCCGACGACTTCTGCCATTGCGTGGTGCAGACAACGCCGACTGCAGCGAGCACTGCTCCGCCGAGTTGGCGATTGTGCGACCGGCGAGCAACGGCGAAGCCGCCGAGCAAGCCGCCTGCGGCGAGAGCGGATGTGGCGAACGAACGTCGAGCATCATGGTCGGACATGATCGTCACCCTAGCCGAGCTTGCACGCGCAAACTCCGGTTCAGGTGATCTCTCTGCTCGATTACCAAGCGCCGCAACGCAGCCGGTGCCCACTCGTGCTCGGCGAGCCACACGTCTGCACTGTCGGTCGACGATTGCTGAGGAAAGAGGCGAACAACTATCCTCCGTGCGATCTCGATGCTGCGTGAGGTCCACAACGAGGAGATGGACTCGAAATACCGGTCCTCGTACGGTTGAGTGAGGTCCGGTCGGTGACCCGCCCCGAACCCGGTGATGTAGGCGTCGAGAACATCGTTGGACACGTCGTCGCGCTCGGTGATGGAAGTCCACGCGCTCGCTTTGACTGTGGCGTCAGGGATCGCCGTCGCCGCCGCGGTGTGGGCAGTGCGCCCCGAAAGTGTGTCGTCCGAACCGAGTTCGGTATCCAGCTCTGCGATAGTTGCGTGTCCGGTGGCGGCGAGTGCCAGCCAGAATGCCCAGCGCTGATCGGGGTCCAGCCTTAGCCCGGCAATGGTCGCGGTGCCATCGAGCAGGGAGCGTAGATCGTCGGCCAGGAAGTCGTCGAGTTGCGCAGCCGATGCGACCGCCCGCGCCCACACCAACTGCGCGTCGCTTCCGGGTTCGCTCGACTGCAGCTGCCGCCACGACGCTTCGAGCCAATGCCGGGTGGGCTCGTCCCGTCGGTCTTCGGGGAGGTAGTGCGCGAGTGTGTACGCGACGTTGGCCGTGACTGCGGAGAGCAACCCGATCTTGGGTTCGGTTGGCGCGAATCTGGTTGCGATGTCCAGGTATTCGATCGCAGAGAGCTCGGCGTCCCGGGTGGAGTTCCACAGTGCCGACCACACCAGCCCTCGTGCAAGGGGATCGACGATGCGATCGAGTGAGGTCCGCACGGTGGCGGTGGAGCGCTCGTCGAATCGGATCTTGGCGTAGGTCAGATCGTCGTCGTTGAGCAGAACCAGTGCAGAATCGGGGAAGTCGACGGGCGTTCGCGAGTCGGTGATGTCGAGTTCGTAGCGGTGGGTCCTCGTGAGATTTCCGGCCTCGTTCGGATCGTAGAGCCCGACCGCGATGCGGTGCGGACGCGGATCCGACTGCTCGACGGCGTCGCCGGTATAAGTCAGTGTGGACACGCCGGTGGTCTGCAGCCACGCGCCCGCCCAGGTCTCGAGGTCTCGCCCGCTGGCGGTGGACATCTCGCTCAAGAGATCCGTCAGGGTCGTATTACCGAAGGCATGCGTACGAAAGTAGTTGCGGGACGCTGCGAAAAAGGCGTCGGCACCGACGAACGCCCCCAACTGCTTGAGCACGCTCGCGCCCTTCGCGTAGGTGATGCCGTCGAAGTTGAGCTTGGCTGCCTCGAGATCGGTGATGTCGGCGACGATCGGGTGAGTGGTGGGAAGCTGATCCTGCAAATAGGCCCACGCCTTTCGGCGGTTCGCGAAACTGACCCAGGCATCGGTGAATCGGGTGGCTTCGGCCGACGCGTACGCACCCATGTAGTCGGCGAACGACTCCTTGAGCCACAGATCGTCCCACCATTGCATCGTGACGAGGTCGCCGAACCACATGTGCGCCATCTCGTGCAGAATCGTGTTCGCCCGAGCCTCGTACTGGGCTTCGGTTGCCGCCGAACGGAATACGTACGATTCGGTGAACGTGACGAGCCCGGGGTTCTCCATCGCACCGAGGTTGTATTCGGGGACGAAAATCTGGTCGTACTTACCGAACGGGTACGGATAGTCGAACTTGTCGTGGAAGAAGTCGAGGCCACGCTCGGTGATGTCGAAGATGTCCTCGGCGTCGAAATACTCGGCGAGGGATGCGCGGCAGTACGCGCCGAGCGGGACAGTCAGATCGCCTCGAGTCCAGGACGATTCGACGCCGTGGTACGGCCCGGCCGCAACCGCGGTGATGTACGTCGATATGGGCAGCGTCGGGGCGAACGTGGTGACTGTGCCGTCGGTGACTCCCGCGCGGTTGGACAGGACCGTCCATGCCGGGGGTGCTGTGACCCTCAGCGTGAACGAGGCCTTCAGATCGGGTTGCTCGAAATTCGCGAACACCCGTCGAGCATCGGCAGGTTCGTACTGGGTGTACAGGTAGACGTTGTCGTCGACGGGGTCGACGAAGCGGTGGAGTCCTTCACCCGACCTGCTGTACCGGCCGCGTGCACGTATCCGAACGACGTTGTGGTCGGCGAGTCCGACCAGTTGAATGCGAGCTCCGTCGTAATCGACCTGCGCATCGGTGCCGTTGACGGTGACCTCGTCCACGGACGCACCGATGAAATCGACCCATGTCGCCGCCGTCGTCGCATCGAATTCGATGGTCGTCACCGACTCGAAGGTGTCGACGTCCGTGTCCTCGGCGCGCAGGAGGTTCAGATCGACGAGATACTTCACCCCGTCTATGTGGCGCGATCGCCTGCGAGTTTCGGTTCGGGTCAGATTCGCGGTGCTCACCGAACCAACCCTAGGTGATTGTTTTTCACAGGGCGGGTGGGGTGAAGTAGTGACGTCCGAGTGGATCGACGATATGTAGCACTCCATCCGGAAGCAGTTCGGTGCGCCAAAGTTTGCGCGTTTTGAGGTTGTGGTGGAGCCGACAGCGCGGACCGATGTTCGTGAGGATGGTCCAGCCGCCCTTCTCGGGGCGGTGTCGGTCGAATTCGACGATGTGGTCGAGGTCGCATCGTTCCGAGGGCACGTTGCAGCCAGGATGCAGGCAGTACGGGTTCTCGGCTCGAACCTTCGCCGCGAGAGCTCGACTGGGCGTATAGCTCAGCGCGCCTGGCGGCGGGAGTTTCATGCCCCCATGGCCGTCGGGGTACAAGGCGTGGATCCCGATGGGGTCGTCCCCGACGGTGGCACGCCACCGTTCGATCAGCGTTCCCCCACCCGGCCGCGATCGGGTAGCTCTGGTATTCACAGAGCCGGGCGTGGGAAGCCTGGGTGGCGGTGCGTCCGGTGGGATCGTGTTCGGTGATTGGCTCGTCGGCGGCTCGTCCCCCGGTGCAGCGGAAGTGGAACTGCCGCTGCGTGTTCCGTCGGTTGCGGCGCAGTCGGTGTCCGATGGTTCGTTGTCCGCTGTGTCCGGATCATCGTGCTCGGGGGCCCTGTCGCTGTCGCGCGGCGTCAGGCATGTCGCGCACTCGCACAGCAGTGTCTCCCCGCGCATCAAGGCGGTCTGAGCGTCGGCCCGTCGTTGGTCGTCCGACCGCGGATCCTCCGGGTGCAGGCGTATGACCTCGGCGTCGATCCGCGCAAGTTGTTCGTCGGCTTCGCCGTCGGTCATCAGTGTGGTCAGGCTCGACAGTCCTCGTGCCCGGCGACGAAGGCGGATTCGCTTCTCGGTGCGTGCGGCACGCTTGCGTACCGCACGGTCCCAGTCGGCGTCGGCCTCGATGAGCAGTCGATCGATTTCGCGGCCCAGAGCTCCCGGTGCCATCTCCCGGGCGGCCTTGAGAATCTCGGTCTCCAGGGCAACGGCCGTCTCCGGACGGGCATGAAGTAGATGATCGTGGATCGTTCTGACTCGCTCCAGATCGAGGGCACCGTCGATGAAGCCCTGACGCACGAGAGGGCGCAGTTGACGCCACATCTGCACCTTGTTGTTGATGGCGGCAAACGTGGACGACAGAGCCGCCGCCAGTTCACAGACTGCCGAGTTGAACAGATCTTTCTCGGTGACCCCGGTGTCCCACGGTGACGCGCCGGCCGTTCGGCTGCGGACATACTCGTCCAGCAGAGCAAGTTCCGAAGCGACGGCAGCGTTGATCGTCCGTCGCGCGCCCAGAACGTCGGCGAGCGGAGAATGGTCCCCCGTCTCCCACGCCGCTTTCCGTAGCCCCATGTCACCCCCCAGCGACTCAAGATCGAACACGTATTCGATCCACTGCGGCAAGTGTAGAACAGGGCACCGACACATTCTTCGGCGCTGGCAGGAGGCGTCAGACCGCGCTGACGGCTCGGGTCACATCGAGTTCGAGTAGGTAGTGATTGATGGCGATTGCAGCCTTCGATCCTGCTGCTGCCGAATTGATGAGCTGGGCGGGGGAATCCGAGACGTTCCCCGCAGCCCACAGGCCGTCGACGCTGGTGAGCCCGGTCGGGTCGGTGGCCACCCAGCCGTTGTCGAGGCGAGTGCATCCGATCGATCGCAGGAGCGCGTCGTTCGGAACGAACATCGGCCCGACGAACACGACTGTTCGAGGAACGACGGTCCCGTTCGTCAGCTCGATGCCTATGACGCGACCGTCCTGCACAACGATTCGAGCAACCGGTACGTCGACGATTCCGACGGACCGCGCGTCGAGCCGAAGGCGTTCGTTTTCACTCAGTTCGATGCCGTTGGTGAAGAAGACGACGTCGTCCGACCATTGGCGAATCAGCGACGCCTGGTGGATCGTGAACGGTCGGTTGGATCCGCCGACCACGGCTATCGGCTGATCCCGAACTTCGTAGCCGTGGCAGTACGGACAATGCAGCACTCCCGAGCCCCACTGTTCGTGAACGCCGGGGATATCGGGCAGTTCGTCTCGAAGCCCGGTGGCCACCAAGACCGACCGCGAGTGCCGGGACTCGCCGCCCTCGAGGCGGACCTCGAATCCCTCGTCGAGTCCAATTACTTTGCCGCGCAGAATTTCTCCGCCGTATCGGAGGACTTCCTCGCATCCAGCCCGATGCAACTCCTCGGGTGTGGAACCATCGCGCGAGAGGAAGTTGTGAACATGGTCGGCAGTCGCGTTGCGTGGTTCTTCGGCATCGACAACGATCACCTTTCGGCGGGCGCGAGCCAGAAGTGTCGCGGCACTGAGTCCGGCTGGGCCGCCACCGATTACCACGGTGTCGTACGTCAAGATGCCTCCTCGGTGGTGCGATATGTTGTGAACGTAGCAGAACTGTCAACTAGTTAACAATATTGGTGGTGCCGATGACCGATGCCTCGCTTCGTGAGCTGACCTGTGCACGGTGGGCCGAGTTCAACCCGGAGCTGGACACCTCGCCGATGCAGGTGGTGGCCGAGATCAAGCGCATCGTCGCGCTGCTCGACGTGGCCGTCGAACCGATATACGCCGCGGCCGATGTATCCGTCGCCGAGGTGGAATTGATGGTGCCCCTGCGTTACGCGATCGAACCGGTGACGGCAGCGCGGTTGGCGGAGCTGCTCGGCATGACCCGCGCAGGTGTGAGCAAGACGCTCGGAAAGCTCGAACGTCGCGGCTTTCTGCAGCGCGTGCCCAGCGCCGAAGACCGACGGTCTGCGTCGATCACCCTGACCGATCAGGGGAGGCGCATCGTGGATGATGTATTTCCCCGAGAGCTCGAAGCGCACGGACGATTGTTCGATGCGTTGGGTGCACGTCGAAACCGTGTTCTCGAGGCCCTGACCACGCTCGCCGAGTCGATGGAGTCCGGTCTGCCGTCTCGGTGACGTTCCCGTCGGCCTGTGTCACGGCTACGCTCGCCAACACGTGCGGGGCGATTCGTCAGGCGGACACGATGAACACATTTCAGAAGTCGGCGGCAGGGTTCAACAAGGTCTTCATGGTCGTGATGAAAGCACCGGTGCTCGACAGGGTGCTCGGACGCTCGATGGGCATTTTGACCTACACCGGCCGGAAGTCCGGCAAGAGGATCGCATTGCCGGTTGCGATCAGCCGGAAGGGTGAGCACCTGAAGGTCAGGGTGGCGATGCCGGACAAGAAGAACTGGTGGCGAAATTTCGTGGACGGCGGCGGTCGTGTCGATGTCGACGTCGGCGGCGTCCGGTACTCCGGCCTCGCGACGGCGACCCGTGACGACCGTGGGCGGGTCTCTGTCGATATCGCTGTGGACCACTGACTTGTGTGTCAATAAAGGTTGACAACCCCCTTTCCGTCAACCTACATTGACATGCATGACAGAAGCCACTGCATTGGCCGCCGCGGCCGCCAGTTCCGATCCGGGGGAGGGGTTGCGTGCCGTAGCCGCACTTCGCCGTCTACTCGAACGTCTGGAAGCCGTCCAGGTTCGCAATGCGCGGAATCAGGGATGGGCGTGGCAGGCGATAGCGGATTCGCTGGGTGTCAGCAGACAGGCGGTCCACAAGAAGCACGGCGGAAAGGGAAGGTAGACAATCATGTTCGAGCGATTCACCACTCAGGCCAGGGCGGTCGTCATCAGTGCCCGGCTGCACGCCCGGGCGTTGCACTCGGAGCGGATCGAACCCATCCATCTGTTCCTCGGTGCGCTCGACAAGGCCGACGAACCGCTCGGGTCTGCGCTGGCCGAGGCGGGGTTCACCCTCGACAACGCGCTCGAGGACGTGCTGTCGAGGGACGCCCGGGCCCTACGGTCCATCGGCATCGACCTTCACGACGTGATCGACACCGTCGAGACTGCGGTGGGGTTCGGCGATGTCGACCATTCGAACGATTCTCACCTGCCGTTCGCGCCGTCGGCCAAGGAAGCGCTGAAGCTGGCCTTGAAGGAGGCTGTCCGATTGAGGGACAGGGAGATCGGCGTCGAGCACATGCTTCTCGGTGTGATCGCAGGTGCCGATCCATCGTTCACCGAGCTCGTGAGTGTTCGCGGCAGCCTGGACGATCTGCGCGACGCCGTCCTGCTGGTTCGCACGACATAGCTCCGAGCGGGCCCGAACTCTACGATGGGCGCCATGAACTTTCTGATTCGGCTCGTGATCAATGCCGTCGCCATCTGGGTTGCGAAGGAATTCGTCGACGGCATCACCGTGACCAGCTCGGGCCGCGGTGACGGGTGGGACATCGTGGTCCTGCTCGGTATTGCGGCCGTGTTGACGATCGTCAACGCGTTCATCAGGCCGATGGTGAAGCTGTTGTCACTGCCGCTGCTGATTCTCACCCTCGGGCTGTTCACTCTCGTCATCAACGCGTTGATGCTGATGTTGACGGGGTGGCTGTCGTCGCAGACCGGTTACGGCCTCGAGATCGTCGGTTTCGCTGCCGCGTTCTGGGGCGCGATCATCATCTCGATCGTGAACTTTCTGCTCGGCGCATTCGTGCCCGAGAAGCGTTAGGCGAACGCCAGCGCCACACCGGTAGCGGCACCCCAGACGAGCATTGCCAGTCCCGAATCACGCAGCGCCGGTATCAATTCGAAGCCGTGAGCACCGCCGCGAACCGGCGAATTGGCGCGCGCAGCGAGGGGTAGCGCGAGCAGGGCAACCAGGGCCCACGGGGTTCGGGCGGTCAGCGCGACGGTCATGGCGAACGGGACGACCAACAGTGCCAGGTGCAGATAGCGCGTGCGGGTATCGCCCAATCGCACTGCGAGCGTTCGCTTTGCGGATTCGGTATCGGTAGGAATGTCCCGAAGGTTGTTCGCGACGAGTACGGCACTGGAGAAAGATCCGACGGCTACCGCGGCGAGCACGCCCGCCCAGTCGATCTGCTCGGCCTGCACGTATTGGGTGCCGAGCACGGCGACGAGTCCGAAGAACACGAATACGGCAATCTCGCCGAATCCGCTGTAGCCGTAGGGCTTCGAGCCGCCTGTGTAGTACCAGGCACCGGCTATGCAGATCAGGCCGACGATCACCAACCACCAAGCGCTCGTGGCGGCCAGGACAAGACCTGCGACGGCACCGACCGCGAAGCAGCCGATGGCTGCCCGTTTGACGGCTCCTGCCGAGGCGGCCCTGGAGCCGACGAGTCGGAGTGGGCCGACTCGGTCGTCGTCCGTGCCGCGGATTCCGTCGGAGTAGTCGTTGGCGAAGTTGACGCCCACGATCAGCGCCAACGAGACGATCAGTGCCAGTAGGGCCTTCCACCACACGCCTGCGTCCAGGGACACGGCTGCACCGGTGCCGACGAGGACGGGGGCGATAGCGTTGGGGAGCGTTCGGGGTCGCGCCCCTTCGATCCATTGTGCTGTGGTGGCCATGAGCGACGATCTTTCCGTATCTGCCGGGAGGGTGCGGACGCGGCCGGTCAGAACGGCAGGCGCGGCAGTACCGGCAGCGGTATGACAGGCATCTGGACACCGGGGATCTGCGGTAGCGGCACCGTCGGAGCGGGCGGCGGTGGCGGCGGGTTGTAGTGCGGTTGATACTGCACGTACGGCGCGCTGTCGGCGGCTGGAGGTGGTGCAGCTGACGTCGGTGGCGGGGCCGGGATGTCCGGGGTCGGTGACGGTGTGGCGGTGGTGGTCCGTGCAGCCGAGGGTGTCGTGGTCTGCCGGATGCCCTCGTCCACGCTGGCAGGGGTGCTCAGCGGTTGGTCTTCGCTCTCGGAACTCAGGCCCGAGAACAGTCCGACGGCGGCGATGACGCCCACGATCGGTAGCGCGATCAATCCGAGCCGCGCCAGCGCCGGTCGGTGCGAGACGACCGGTGCAATGCGGTCGACGTCGACGCGCGCAGCGTGCACGGCCGCGCCACCTGCAACGACGAGTTCTGGTTGCTCGGGGACGATGATCGGCAGCTGCAGAAACCGTTCGAGTGTCGTGCGGACCAGAGGGACATTGCTCGTACCGCCGATGGCGATGACGGCGTCGGGATAGAACTCGGCTTCGAGCCCCAGTTGGCGGACCGTGGTGGCCGCCTGTTCGGTGGCCCGGGCGATCGACAGCTCGAAGATGTGGCGCTCGAGAAGAATGTGTTCGCCGTCGGGCGTGCTGGTGGTCTCGTGCGTGGACAGTGCCTCTTTGATGCCACGGCAGAATGCCGTCAGAGCAGTGTCCTCGTCGTGTGTGTGCGGCTCCCGCACGATGCCGAGGCCCAGTATGTGTTCCCGAACCACCGCGTCGAACGAGGCTCCGCTGATTGCTGTTGTACGAGTCGAGCCGTAGGAGCGGCCGGATTCGACGTCGACGATGTCTATGTCGACACCGGTCTCGCCTGCGTCGAACAGGGCGATGGTGCGGTGCTGGCTGGCCAGGCCGGGACGCAGGTACTCGAGGGCAGCGTCGGTCTCGTCGATCAGATGTACGTCCGAGACGTATTCCTCGGCCAGAGCCTTCGTGATGCGATCACGCTCGTCGGCGGTCCGGTATGCAATGCCCAGTGATTGCGGCGCGTCCGGGCGGTCGACGATTCCGCGAACGACCCGCGCGACGTCCTCGGGGGAGGGGGAGAGCTGCCAGTCGTCGAAGGGAGCGGCGTCTGTCCACGTGCCGTCTTCGGTCGTGCGAGACGTGCGGATGCCGCACGTTCCCAGGGACACACCTACCGACGAACGCATCTCCAACCGGCCTCTCCTGTACGGCGACGTGGACACTGTACCGTCTCGAGGTTTGATTAGAGGTCCAAAACAATCCGAACGTCAGGTCGAGGGTGTTCGACGGGCCGCCTCCGACCCCAATACGACGGACCTCACGACCGGCGACCCGGTGGTGTCAGAGCGGCAGCGATGTCTCTGTCAGTCCGACCCCGCCGGTGCCCCGCAATTTGCGGAACCATTCGAGACCGAACGCAGTGGTCAGTTGCTCGATCGGCATTGCGAGAAACGGCCCGAAATCGCCGACCTGCGTTTCGTGCGCTTCCATCGCGGCCCGCTTGGCCGCGATGACGCTCGACACGTCCACGACAGTGGTGATTTCGGTTTCCGGCAGTCCGAACGACTCCATGTCCGGTGGTGACGCCTCTTCGCTCCAGTGGGGATTGGCTTCCATCAACCTGCGCATGTGGTCACGGTTGGTGGTCGTCTCGTACACGTACGGCGTCTCGGCGATCTCGGCGGCGCGCTTGCCGACGACGTGCACCTGAATGTGGTCGGGGTGGCCGTATCCACCGTTCGGGTCGTAGATGGTGACGACGTCGGCCTGCTCCTCGCGCAACACGTCGGCCAATCGCCCAGCCGCGGTGTCGACGTCGACATTGCAGAACGCCTCCGGGTTGCCGTTCTCCGGTGTGCCGGCCATTCCGGAATCGGCATAGTGCAGGCGAACGACGCGCGCGACCCCCAGGACGGCAGCCGAACGGTCCAATTCGATGTGTCGGCGCGCGGCCAACGTCTCTCCGTCGGCGAGGATGCCGTCGGGATATTCGCCGACGGCACCGTCGGTGGCCGTCACGAGTACGACGCGGTGGCCGGCGTCGGCCGCGAGCCGCATGACGCCGCCCGTGCCGAACACTTCGTCGTCGGGATGCGCGTGGAAGCAGACCAGAACACTCATGGCGTGAATGCTTGCACGTCGAAGTGGGTGCGGCCCAGTCGGCGGGCCAATACGATCTATGGGTGACCACACGGCGGTCGGCCTCGATACGTTCGTATTGGCGGGATTCGCGAGCGGATCGGTACTGTCGCGCACTACATCCGGTGGGGATCTTCTTCGCTCTGGTGTTCTTCGCGCTGTCGATGACTCCGTCTCTGCTACCTCGTGTGTGGTACCTGCAGGCGGTGGCCACGGGGATCAGCGTCGCGATCGGGTACGGCGTGGGGTGCCTCGTTGCCTGGGTGGTCCGGCGCTGCGGAGTGTCACCGAACTGGTCGGAGCAGTGGCGTCGACGTGGGTGGTGGGCGTTGGCCGCGGCTGCGGTGGTGGTGATTCCGCTGTTCCTGATCTTGGGATCGTGGTGGCAGCAGATCGTCCGCAGGCTGGTCGGTGTGGAGGACCCCGGCAGACCCCTGTACATCGCGGTGCTGGTGCTCTCGTTGGTGGTAGCGGTGGCGGTGCTTGCTCTCGCCCGCCTGCTGCGCAGAGCGACTCGGGCACTGACGCGATGGGCGAAGCAGTACGTACCGAGGCCGTTGGCGAGGATCGCCAGCGTGATCGTGGTTGCCCTGCTGGTGGTGTTCGCCGTCAATGGTGCCCTGATCCGGGGGATCGTGGCCGGCGCGGAGAAGTCGGCGTCGACCGCCGACCGCGGCAACCACGAGGGTGTGGAAAAGCCTGATGCAGCAGAACTGTCGGGGTCCGATGCGTCGAACGAGGACTGGGATTCGCTGGGGCAGGAGGGGCGACGCTTCGTGGTCTCCGGGGCATCGCCCGACGAGATCAGTGACTTCACCGGAAGGCCTGCAGTGCAACCGATCCGCGTGTACGCCGGTGTCGAGTCGGCCGAAACGGTCGAGGGTGTGGCAGAGCGGGTGGTGGCCGAACTCGAACTTACCGGCGCATTCTCACGGGCCGTGCTCGGTGTCGCGACCACCACCGGACGTGGCTGGGTCAACGAATCCGTCGCCGGCCCTCTCGAGTATCTGTACGACGGAAATTCGGCGATTGCGTCGATGCAGTACTCGTTCCTGCCGAGCCCGATGGCATTTCTGGCCGACCGGCAGACCCCGCAGGATGCCGGACGAGCCCTCTTCGAGGCGATCTACGCGGTGTGGAGCGAACTCCCGGAAGATTCACGACCCAAGTTGGTGTTGTTCGGCGAGAGCCTCGGTGCCTACGGCGGGCAGGATGCATTCAGCGGTGCGCAGGACATGATCGCTCGTATCGACGGCGCTCTGTGGGTCGGCAACCCCAATTTCACGCCTCAGTGGGCGCGTATCACGAGCGGACGCGACGCCGGTTCCCGCGAGATCCTGCCTGTCATCGACGGCGGAGAGCACGTGCGATTCGCGAGTTCGTCCGGGGATCTCGACATCGGTGGTCCGTGGGAAGAGCCGCGAATCGTTTACTGGCAGCACGCATCCGACCCGATCGTGTGGTGGTCACCCGATCTGATCCTCGGCAGGCCCGACTGGCTGCGGGAACCCCGCGGCACCGACGTCGATCCGGGAGTGCAGTGGTTCCCGTTCGTGACGTTCTGGCAATTGACCTTCGACCAGGTGTTCTCCACCGACGTCGACGACGGGCACGGCCACAGCTACGGAGCCGACGCAGTGCGCATGTGGGCCGACATTCTCGAACCGGCGGGATGGTCCGACGCCGACGTCGAGCGGCTGTACGAGAAAATGGCGGGTTGACATCGGTGCCGGAGAACGACGAGGTCGGCCAGGTGTTGGAGCTGGAGCGGCAGCTGCAGCGGGCCGAGACTCGGGCTGACAGAAGCAGATTCGTGGCGCTGCTCGCGGACGATTTCGTCGAGATCGGAGCATCGGGGGTGGTGTGGACCAAGCAGTCGATACTCGAGCTGTTGGGCGGAGAAAGTGCGGACGACGGCATCATCGAGGTCCACGATCTCTCCGGACGGATACTGGACGTGGGTGTCGTTCTGGTGCAGTGGACGTCACGACGGTCGGGACGTCGAGCCCGTCGATCGTCGATCTGGCGACGCACCTCCGATGGATGGGAACTGGTGCATCACCAAGGCACACCTGTGGTCGACGGTCCGCCGGATCGGACGGGGTAGCCGAACCCGGGGACGCAGAGTGGATTTCTGCGTCCCCGGTTGCAGGGTCAGGCAGTCACGACGACGAATTCGTTGGGCGTGACATCGAGTTGCTTGCTCTCGGTGACGTTTCCGGAGGTGAGGTCGACGGCGTGGATGCTGTTGCCGGCCGGTTCGGTGACGTAGGCGGTGTCACCCGCGATGGAGATGCCGGGGTGGGCGTCCTGGTATTTCGCGGGACCTTCCCAGGCGTCGATGACGGGGTACGAGGCGGTGAATGTCTTTGTCGTCGGGTCGAATACGTGGACTGCGCCGTCCGATCCGATGATGTAGGCCAGGTCGCCGGGGCCTCGGGCGACTCCGCGCCAGGTGTATTCGGCACCGTCGGGGAGCTTCACGACGTCGAGGGTCTTGGCCGCGGGGTCGATGACGGTGACCGCGTGCAGGAGTGAGCCCTCTGCGTCCGGGTCGTCCTTGTAGTCTCCGACGATGAGGGGGCTGGTCTCGCTCACATACGCGTTGCCCGTCCGTCCGTAGGGCTGGTCCGGAGCGTCGAGCTTGGTTATCTGGCCCTTGTCGTAGATCAGAGCGCCGTTCTCGCAACCGAAGACGACGATCTCGCCTTCCGCTGTTCCCTCTCCGTGGACGCCGGGGCACTGATCGTTTTTGGCGACGACCGCTCCCGATGCGTCACGAACCTCGATGCCGGTGCGGCCGTTCGAGTTCCCGACCGTGGTGAGAAACGTGCCGTCTTCGAGGACGATCGAGACGCCGTGGTGCGCGTCGACACCGGGGATGCTCTCGGTCTCCGGGAGCCCGTCTGCGGATTCGAGCGCTGCGGTGTCGAAGATCGTGGTGTCGCTGGTGCCGTCGGCGTACAGGATGGTCTTGCCGCCGTGTCGTACGACGTGACCGGGCTTCTCGGCTTCGAAGACGGTGTCGGTCAGTTGCGGTTGCTCGGTCGTCCCGGCCGCGGTGTCGAGCACACGGAAGCCCTCGCTCGTGGTGACCATGACGTTGCGGTCGTCGCCGGCGAGGTTGAGGCGCGTGTACTCCTCGGAGTCGAAATCAGCGACGGTCTCGAACGTCTCGGCGTCGAGCACCCGAAGGCCGCCTTCGTAGGACACTGCGACCCGTGGCCCGGCCGCAATCGATGTGGATTCGGCGGCGGGGGTGGTGCCGGAGGAGCAGGCCGCCAGGGTCGCTACCGCACCGAGGGCGAGCGCGGTGACGCTCGCCCTTCGAAAATCGTTGATACGCATGATTGTTCCTTTTCTGTGTGACGAATCGGTCAGCTGGTGAGTCCATCGGAGATGCGCTCGGTGTTGACGCGCATCATGGTGAGGTAGTCGGGGGCACCGCCGTCGGGTGCGGTGAGGGATTCGGTGAACAGTTCGATCACAGTGACGCGAATGTCGGCCTCACTCGCCAAGGCCTGGACGAGACGATCCGGAGATGACGATTCCGCGAATATCGCAGGAACACAGGTCTTTTCGATGGCTCCGACGAGTTCGGCCAGATCGGAAGCAGACGGTGCCGCCAGGGTGGTGCCGCCGGGAATGGCTGCCCCGATCACCGTGAAATCGAAACGGTTTGCGAGATAACCGAATACATGGTGATTGGTGACGAGTGCGCGGCGCTGATCCGGGATCGCAGCGAAGGTGGCGCTCATGTCGTCGTCGAGCCCCTTCAACTGCAGCCGGTAACCTGCTGTGCGGTCGCTGATTTCGGCAGAATCGACACCGTCCAGCTCGGCGAGCGCCGGCTCGAGGGCGTCGACGACGGCTGTCATGCGCGCGGGATCGGTCCAGAAGTGCGAATCGGGACTGCCTGCGGCGTCCCCTTCCGTGTACTCGAGGACGTCGATGGCGTCGCCCGCGACGAAGGTGGGCACGTTCTCCGCCGTTGCCTCGTCGAGGTGTTGCTGTAGACCTTCCTCGAGGCCGAGACCATTGGAGACGATCAGGTCTGCCGTGCGTAGGCGGGCACCTTCCTGCGCCGAGATCTCGAAGGAATGCGGGTCGGCGTTCGGCTTCATCAGCGTCACCACGTCTGCCTCGTCGCCGACGAGCTGCTGCACGACGTCGCCGAGGATGTTCGTCGACACGATCACCACCGGGCGGTCGTCACCGTCGGCGGAGCAGCCGCTCAGGCACAGTCCGATTGCTGCGGCCACCGCCACTGCCGATGAGAAACGGCCGACGCGTCCGCTCGTCATCGTCCGGTCTCCGCGGTGAAGGCCGGTTCGGTCGCGGTGTCGAAGGTCCGCGCTATGCGGGCACCGTCGGCGTAGTCGATTTCGTACAGCCGTCGTTCGGTCGGGGCGCTGAGATAGGCGCGCTGATCGTCGGCGACGAGAGTCGGGGACGCGCCGGCCTCGAGTGATTCGGCCACCAGCGGTTCGGTTTCGGCCAGAATTGCACCGTTGTTGCCGTCGAGTATCAGGACTCGGCCATCCTCGGTGAGGGCCAGCACGTGCTCGTCCGCATCGTCCACGGCGGTGACGTGCACCAGGGGTGCCGGTGCCGGGAGTAGGGACCACGACCGTTCGCGGGTATCCAGCATCCAAATGCCCTCTGCACCGGCAGAACCTGCGACCGTGGGGCGGCCCTCGCGGTTGTCGAACGACGTCGCTGCCGCGGCGGTAGCGCCGGCCGGGTAGGGGATTCTCTCGACCGCCAATTCGTCACCGGTGGCCGAGGCGAGCAGTGCGCCGTCTGCGCACCCGATCACGGCACCGACCCTGGTGGTGATCGTGCCGCGGGCCTGCGGGCACGGCTCGACCGGCCCGGTGCGTTCGCCGTCGGCGGTGTACCCGACGACCGAGGTCGACGGACCGGATCCCTCGGTCACGAGCGCGAAAGTGCCGACGGGAACGACCATTCCGGCACCGGGCGTGGTGACCTTTCGGAATCGTTCCACGACTGTGCCTTTCGACAGGGCCTCGGTGTCGAGCAGCACAGCCTCGCCGGAGTCGGCAAAGAACAGTCCGGTACCTCCCGAGGTCGAAAGGTTGGATGTGGCAACGGTTGCCGTGCCTGAGCCGCCGACCGTGCCGACCAGCCGAGGCTCACTGCGGTAGTAGTGAAAATGGTCGACGTGGTCCCAGGTCCAGACCCCGCTGTCGACGATCTCGACGCCCGCGTCGGTCTGCACGAACAGGTAGCGGCCGTCGGTGTGCAGAGCCTGCGGGGCTCCGATGGTCCCGAGATCGGTGACGGTGTCGTCGAGCAGATCGAGATGGGACACCCGCCCCGTCGGGTCCACGGACGTGAGCCCGAGCCGCGGTTCGGCGAGTTCGGCGGCACCGGCTATTGCCCCGTGGCCTTCGCCTGCGGGTTCGTCTGTGCGTGGCACGTTCGTCTCCGAGGAACAGGCCGTCGATGCGAGAACGAGGGCACCGACGGCGATTGTGGTGGTCAGGATGCGGGTGCGCACGTGTTCCTTTCGGGTGAAGTGGGGCGAGGACGGATGGCGGTGACGGCACTGCGTATCGCGTACGACAGGCCGGACACCGCGATCGCGGTCGCCGCCACGGAGGCACCGGCGGCGGTGGCCGCGTGCCAGGAGATCAGTAGGCCGCCGAACACGGACAGCACGCCGAGGACGGCCGCCACCAGCATTCGAGTGGGAATGCGGGTGGTCCACTGCCCGGCGGCGACGGCAGGGGCGAGCAACAGTCCGACGACCAGCAGCGAGCCGACGGCTTGGTACGACGCGACGACTGCCAGCGTCACGAGTGCGACGAGAACTGCCTGGGCCGAGCGCGGCCCGAGCCCCAGCACCGAGGCAATTCGGGGGTCCAGCGCAACGGCGACCAGCGGTCGATGAAACAGCGCCGCGACGGTGACTCCGAGTGCGGCCGCTCCTGCCAGGAGATAGAGGTCCGTGTGCGAGATGGCAAGAATGTCGCCGAACAGTATGGACGTGGCGTCGGTGGCGAAGCTCCCCGAGTGGGAGATGACGATGACGCCGAGCGCCAACATGGACACGAACAACATCCCGATGCTCGTGTCGTAGGACAGTGTTCCGCGGCGTTGCAGCGCGGTGATCCCGAGGCTCATGGCGACCGCGCTCAGTGCGCCGCCGATCATCACCGGAACTCCGAGAACGGTCGCGAGAGCGACACCGGGCAGCATTCCGTGTGCGAGCGCCTCACCCAAAAACGCCATGCCGCGGATCACCACCCACGTTCCGACCACCCCGCACAGCACGGCGACCAGGGCTCCGCCGAACAGGGCGCGTTGTACGAAACCGAGGTCGAACGGCTCGAACAGCGCGTCGATTGTCTGAAATGGCACATTCGGGAGCTTAATGAGATTGATAACGATATTCAAAATCGTATAGTGGCAATGTGAACACCTCAGCTGTCAGCGCGTCGTCCGAGTCCGCTCGCCTCCGGGGCGTCCGCGTCGAGTTCTCCGGCCACACGGCACTCGCAGGCGTCGATCTGGACCTGCTACCCGGTCGGCTCACGGCCATCGCAGGGCCGAACGGTGCCGGCAAGTCCACGTTGCTCGAGGTGGTCGCCGGCACCCGGCCACTGACGGGCGGGACCCGAAGCGCAACTCGCGCAATTGCATTCGTACCGCAGCGCGCTGCTGTGCCGGATCGGTTGCCGTTGACCGTATGGGACGTCGTGGCAGTGGGTGCGTGGGGACGCCTCGGCCGGTGGCGTC
This sequence comes from Rhodococcus sp. NPDC080181, assembly GCF_040702225.1. Classification (NCBI taxonomy): domain Bacteria; kingdom Bacillati; phylum Actinomycetota; class Actinomycetes; order Mycobacteriales; family Nocardiaceae; genus Rhodococcus; species Rhodococcus sp. NPDC080181. Next base: position 350,559 of record NZ_JBFBKN010000001.1, on the reverse strand, counting down.
CGATGAACACCGAGGCTCGGGCATCGGTGCGCGACGCCCTCGAGCGCCTCGACATCGCGGAACTGACCGGCATGCCGTTCGCCGACCTGTCCGGAGGGCAGCGTCAGCGCACCCTACTGGCGCAGGGTGTGGCCCGCCGGGCCGATCTCCTGTTGCTCGACGAACCCACGACAGGTCTCGACGCCGCTAGTGGACAACGGATTCGAGCCGTCATGCGTGAGGAGACGATGCGCGGAGTTGCCGTTGCGTGTGTGTCTCACGATCCAGAGGTGTTGGCCGCGGCCGACGAAGTGGTGCAACTCGAGGACGGTCGAATCGTCTTCTGACGGATACGCGCGCCGGGTGCTCTCACCGCGCTGCCAACGCGGCTCGCAATCCCGCGCGGTCCAGTTTGCCCGGACCCCGCGTCGGCAGTGCGTCGACGAGGAACAGCTCCCGCGGTGCGGCGGTGGCATCGAGCGACTGCTCGACGTGAGAGCGCAACTCCGCCAACGTCACCGGCGCAGAGGCAACCACTGCTACCACCACTTTCTGGCCGAGGCGCTCATCCGGCAATCCGACGACAGCGCACTCGCGGACAGCGGGATGCGTTGCCAGCGCGGCTTCGACCACCTGCGGTACGACGGTCAAGCCGCCCGTCGAGATGGCCTCGTCGAGTCGACCGGTGATGCTCAGCACTCCGTCGATCATCGTGCCTGCGTCGTCCGTGCGGAACCATCCTGGCTCGGCGAACGCCGGGTGATCGGGTAATCCGCGATAGCCCGAGGCCAGAGTCCGCCCGCCCAGAACCACTCGTCCGTCGTCGATCCGAACGACGGTGCTGTGCAACGGAACTCCGTCGTACACGCAGCCGCCCGCGGTTTCGCTCATGCCGTAGGTGCGTACCAATCGAACGCCCGCGGCAATGGCTCTTTCGCGCAACGGAATCGGCGTGGCAGCGCCGCCGAGCAACACGGCGTCCAGCGATGCCAGTGCTGCAGTGGCCTCGGGGTTCTCGAGTGCTTTGATCAACTGGCCGGGCACCAGGGAGGTGTAGCGCTGCGGACCCGACATCCGTCCCACGGCCTCGATCAAGGCGGCCGGGTCGAAGCCGGCAGAGACGTCCATGATCACCGGCGACGTGCCGGCGAGCACGCTGCGCAGCAACACCTGCATCCCGGCGATGTGGTGTGCTGGCAGAGCCAGCAGCCACGAGCCGGGGCCGCCGAGGCGCTCCTCGGTTGCCGTCGCCGACGCGACCAGTGCGGACGCAGACAGCATGGCACCCTTGGGAATTCCCGTCGTCCCGGATGTCGCGACGACCAATGCGACGTCGTCGTCGATGGGGGTTCCGGGGGCCAACGCGTCGTGCAGGCGACGGATCTCCCGTGGATCGTCGGCGGGGACGGGGAGGACGGCCGGGCCGTCGCCGGCCAGCAGACGGCTCAGCCGCGGCAGGATGTCTGCCGCGGCCGAGCCTGCTGGAATGGGAACGCTCTCGAGCACACTGGCGAGATTAGTCCTTGCGCCGGATCGTGAACGGGTCGGCCAGAGGCCAACCCCCGGCGGCGAGGTTCGCGCGCACCCGGTTGACGTCCTCTTCTCTAGGCAGCTCGTTGGTGACCTTGGTGATGGTGACGGAAATTCCGGCCTTGTCGGCAGGTAGCTGGCCGTCGGCGATGAGGGCATCCATCACCGACTGCACTTCGTCGTCGGACAGTCGCCGATTCAGAAGGGCAAGGAGGGGAACGTAATCCGCTTCGGGTACCCCGTCGGGATACCCACCGCGGAGCCACTCGACGATCGAGTGGAGAAACGACGGGACCGCCATGGTCTTACAGGGCAGCCGGATCCGCGAGCGGCCAGCCACCGGCGGCCAGTCGTGCCGAGACACGGGAGATGTCCTCGGCCGTCGGCTCGGCGTCGATCTGGTCGCGGATGTACGTCGCGATCTCCTCGGTCGAAATGGCACCGTCGTCGAGTGCACCGTTGGCGGGAGAGACGAGTTCGAGAACGATCTCTTGCACCTGAGCGTCGGTGAGTGCGGCGCGGCGCAGAAGGGCGACGAGCGGGAATCGGTCCTTGGGCGGAACGCCCTCGGGGTATCCGGCTCGGAGCCATTCGAGCACCGAGGCCGGGAATGCGGTCCTGGTGGAGTCGGTCATGAGAGCTGTACCCCTTCTCGGGTGTGTCAGAAGACGGAGATGCCGAATGTGCTGTCGAGGAAGTTCTTCATGATGAAGAGGATTCCGGCCACGATCGCGACGACGACCACTGCGAAACAGAGGACGGCCGCGGCGGTGGCGACTGCGGGTCGGGCCACGCGTGTGGTGCCCGAGGCAGTGGCCTCGTCCGAGGGCTCACCGACCGAGAGTGCCTTGAGTCCGAAAGCGAAGATCGCGGGCAGTCCGGCACCGAGCAGCAGGCCGACGAGAACAACCTGCCAGAGCGAATCGAGTGTGTGCTTCAGGGTTTCCATGATGTTCAGACCTTCGCGGGGGAGTCGGTTTCGGCGGCGGCAGGAACGAGTCCGCCGTCCCATTCGGCGTTCACGTTGTCCGGATCGACGGGTTCGCGGCGCGAGCGGATGTACATGACGGTGGCCAGGGCGACGAGGATGGCGAAGACCACGAGGATGCCGGGCAGACCGCCGATCGTGTGGGCGAGCAGCCAGCATGCGGCGCCGACCACACCGGCGAGCGGCAAGGTGATGACCCAGGCGACGGCCATGCGTCCTGCGACGTTCCAGCGCACGGCGGCACCGGGCTTGCCGAGTCCCGATCCGAGGATCGAGCCGGTCGCGACCTGCGTGGTCGAGAGCGGGAGGCCGAGGTGGCTCGACGTCAGAATGATTGCCGCAGAAGAGGACTCGGCTGCCATGCCCTGCGGGGATGCGATCTCGACGAGGCCCTTACCGAGGGTGCGGATGACGCGCCAGCCGCCGAGGTAGGTGCCCAATGCGATGGCGAGGGCGCACGTGACCTTGACCCACAGGGGCATCTCGGCGTCCGGCGAGACGGTCCCGTAGGCGACGAGCGCCAGGAAGATCACGCCCATCGTCTTCTGGGCGTCGTTGGTGCCGTGGGCGAGCGAGACGAGTGAGGCCGAACCGATCTGGCCCCAACGGAATCCGCGCTCCTTGGACTTCTCGGGAACTGTGTTGGTGATGCGGTAGATGATCCAGGTACCGACGGTGGCGACGAGGCCGGCGACGATGGGGGCCAGCACGGCGGGCAACACGATCTTGCTCCACACCCCGTCCCACACGACGCCGCTGGTTCCCAGGCCCGCCATGGTGGCACCGATGAGGCCGCCGAACAGTGCGTGCGAGCTGCTCGACGGGATGCCGAGCAGCCAGGTGGCGAGGTTCCACAGGATGCCGCCGACGAGGCCGGCGAAGATGATGGTCAGCAGGGCCTGGCCGCCGGTGTCGCCGAGATTGACGATCCCCTTCGCGACGGTGGCTGCGACCTCTACGGACAGGAAGGCGCCGACCAGGTTGAGGACGGCAGACAGGGTGACCGCGACCTTGGGCTTCAATGCCCCCGTTGCGATCGACGTCGCCATGGCGTTGGCGGTGTCGTGGAAACCGTTGGTGAAGTCGAAGGCCAGGGCCGTCACGACCACCACGAGAAGTACGAGAAATTCAGCGCTCACGGTGGAAAGTGTGGGACACGAACGGCCATTCGCGGAAATTTCTTGCGAAGTGTTCTTCTCGGGTGCCGCGAAGTCGTCTCCAGTTCACCTTCAGTTCACCTTTTTGCCTTATATGTCCACTTCGCCTGTGGCGTAGCGCACGGCGGTGGTCTCCTGCGGTCGAAGCATTGTGGAACAGTGGACGACGTGAAGGGATCGGGTATGGATGATGCGGTGTCGGCCGCCCTGTCGTACTTCGATTCCGTCGATCCGGCTCTTGCCGCCGACGCCCGGCTCGGGTGGGACGGACTGGCCGCGGTGTCGCCGCCTGCGGGGCCGACACAGCATTCCGTACAGACATTTCTGTGGATCTATCTGCGCCACGCGGCCGAGGGCCCCGATCGGGCCGTCGACATCGCCCGTGCGCTCGGGGATCTGCTCGAGCGGCTGGGACGCGTCGCGTATGCGGAGATCGCACGCAGCGGCGTGACGGACGAGCTCGTACGTGCCACCGACGATGCGATCTGGCTGCAGCAGTACCGCGTCGCCACCGAGAAATCCGGTATCGGAGCAGTCGACACCGAGTTGGTGACGTGGCAGGACGCTCCGACCGGGGTCGAGCGGGCCATCGTCGAAAAGATCGGTGAGACACTCGAAGTGGCGACCATTGCCGGTGAGTTCGAGCCGTCGAAGCCCGGTGGCAGGCCGCTGGGAGTCACCGCACGGGCGACGCGTCGCCGCGGCGTGACCGACGCGGTGCTGACCTCGGAGCAGGGCAAGAACGGCACGGACGACGTTCTGCTCGAACAACTTCTCGACCACCGCATCGAACTGTGGAGCAGTTACAGCGCTCCACGAGCCGAGCTGTACCTGGGGTTGCGCGAGGCGCTGCACGAGGCGGTCGAGCCGGTGTACGGGTGCGTGCGCAGACTCGAGAGCTTCATCGGGTGCATCGGCGACGGCGTGGCGCTGACCGATGCCGGGTATCTGCCGGACGATCTGGTGGCGCGGATTGCTCGCACTGTCTTTCCGGTAGCCGAGCGTCCGCAGTTCGTCGGACGCGAACTCGATACCGACAAGGTTCTCGCTCTCCGGCGTCTGGTGATGCGACTTCGGTTGATGCGTCGATCCGCAGGCAGGCTGGTTCCGACGACGCGCACCCGGCAGCTGAGCTCGGACGGATTGTGGCGCGTGCTCACCGGGGGAATCGTCGGCAGCGACTACCACCCCGACTCGATCGCTGCTGAGGTTCTCCTGGCCCGGATGATCCTGGGCAACGACATCGCCGACGCGCAGGCGACGGCCGACGATTCGGCTCGACTGTTGCGTGCGGAGGGATGGACCCATGCGGGGGAGGAGCCGGAGTCGGAGCACGCCGAGACTCTGGCGGACACGTTGATCGCAGAACTCGACGCTCTCGGAGCGTTCCGCTCGGCCGACAACCGCGTCGCAACCGACGAAGGCGCACGGGTGGCTGCGGCTGTGTTGCGTCATCGGCTCCTGCACACGCGCTTCCCGGCATTGTGACGAGCTCGAGATGGGGTTTGCCTGCGGTCTGCTGTTCGTGCACGGTTAAACTCGGTTCCACCCGGGTCGAGAGCGTGCCCGGATGTCGGCTGCGAGGAGATGCTGGTGGACGGTGAGGTGCACGACACCGCACGCTCCCAGTCCCGGCGGCAGAGCGACTCGGCTCGCCGCTACCTCGATCTGGAAGCAACCACACCCGCGTTGCGCTCCACCGTCGAATTCGCGGCACGCAGTGTCGGATTCGCCATCGCCCAGCTGAACGTGTTGGACGAGGACACCCAGTACACATTGGTCAACATCGGTGGTCCGCCGATGTCCACCGTGGTGCGGGCCGACACCCTGTGTGACGACGTGGTGCGCACGGGAGTGCCTGCGGTCGTCGCCCACGGCCGGGTCGATGCGACCACCCGGCAACGCGCGCTGCTCGACGAGAACGGCATCGAGTCCTATGCCTCGGTTCCGCTTCGCGGACGAGAAGGTCTGGTGATCGGCACTCTGTGTCTGCTCGACCGCACTTCGAGGCCCCTCTCCAACGACCAGATGCAGGAGCTCGAACAGTTCGCGTCCGTCCTCGAAGAGCAGCTCGATCTGCATCGGCGGGTCGGCTCGGGATCCACCCGACTCGGCAGCGACAACGACATCGCCGACTCCCTCGCCGACGGTCACATCGTCCCGTGGTTCCAGTCGATCGTGGACCTACGGACAGAGGAGATCGTCGGCTTCGAGGCATTGGCGCGCTGGCACCATCCCACTCGGGGTCTGGTGGTGCCCGCGGACTTCGTGCCGTTCGCCGAGGCGAGCGAATTGATCATCGACGTGGATCTGAGCGTGCTCGCGCAGGCGGCCGCGCAGATGAAGAAGTGGCACGTACACCGACCGGACCTGCGGCTGACCGTCAACATTTCCGGACGTCATCTGGCGCATCCGGACGGCGTCGGCCAACTCGAACGCGCGATCGCGTCGACCGAGGTGTCGCCGAAATCCATTTCGCTCGAACTCACCGAGACCTCGTCGGTGACGCCAGGGCCGTTGCTGCGCAAGCACATCGACGACGTGCACCGGCTGGGTTTCCGCGTCCTGCTCGACGACTTCGGCTCCGGCTGGTCGTCTCTCGAACGCTTGGTGACGTTGCAACCGGATGGCATCAAGATCGACGGACATCTGACGCGGTTCATCGACACCGTGGCCGGTCGGGCGATGATCAAGTCGTTGGCCTCGGTCGCCAAGGATCTGGAGCTGACGATGATCGTCGAGGGGATCGAAAGTCGAGCTCAGGCCGACACCGCTCTCGATCTCGGATGCACTCTGGCGCAGGGATATCTGTGGTCGAGGCCGCAATCGGCGTCCGCGGTACTGCGAACCGTCTCGGGTGGCTAGCGAGTATCCCGGCGTAGTGGGTGGTCCTGCGGAATTTGCACCAGCACGATGGGGATTCCGTCGGGATCCTCGATCCACATCTCGATGAGCCCCCAGGGTTCGGTGGTCGCCGCCCGCACGATCGCAATGCCGGCCTGCTCCAATTCCGCTGTGGCAGAATCGATGTCGCGAACCTGTAGCCACAGTGCCCCGGAGAACGATCCCGGCTCCTCGGTGCCACCGTGCGCTGCGATCTCGATCAACCCTTGGCCTGCGAACAGCACCGTGCCGCCGGGATATTCACGGCACACCGCAAGAGACAGGCCGTCTCGATAGAACTCGAGGGTCTTCCGGTAGTCGACCGGGCGCAGGATGGTACGTGCAGCGAGGATGTCCACCACGCATGGATATCACGCAACCGACCATGACTGCTGCAGGATGGTCACAGCGAGAGTGGAGCCTGCGGAACGACCCGGATCAGTGGCGTCACAGCACCGTCGTGACGATCCGGTTTCCGCCGGCTGCCTTGGCCTCGTACATCATCGAGTCCGCCACCCGCATCGCCCGCGTCACGAGGTCGACGTTCTGCTCCCACAGGGGTGAACTCGCGTGCAGGATGGCTGCCCCCACACTGACCGTCACGGCGACGCCGTCGTCGGGATCGCGCATGGCTCGTCGAACACCATGGATCAACGCATCGATGTGCAGGCGCGACGTCGAGACCACCGCGAGGTATTCCTCGCCGCCGGTGCGTGCGATCACGCCGTATCTACCCATGTGTGCGCCCAGACGCTCGGCGACGCGAACGATGACGGCGTCTCCCTCCTCGTGCCCGTAGTCGTCGTTGACGGCTTTGAATCGGTCGATGTCCACGACCACGACGGCCGAGCAGCGATCCTCCTCGCGGCCGAGCAACCAGACGTAGTGGATCACCGATTCGAGTCCGCGTCGATTCAGCAACCCGGTGAGCGGGTCGAGCAATGAACTACGGGCGTCGTCGGTCAATACGGTGACCAACAGATGCGAGGTGAGCGGCACCCCGGCGATCGCGAGCAACACCACGTCGGTCCGGAAGATCAGTGACGCGACGTCCACGTCGCCGGTGCGGTACGTCGCCGCCGCGGCAGCGACGGTGCACGCCACCGAGAAGATCAGGTGAGCCACCAGCCACCGTGGACTGACGAAGAACGTGCAGAACGTGCCGATGACGGCGAACAACGCGCACGTCAGGATCGCGTCGGCGATCGGGTTGACGAGGATCGACGACGCGGTGCCCAGATCGGCGAACACCGCGAATGCCACCACCCCGAGACGACCCGGGAACGGCTTGACGATCCACGCGGCCGCGACCGCCACCGCCATGACGACCAGGAATGCCTTCCAGCCGATCGCCGCGGCGTTCCGCGTGGCACCGTCGGAGAAGAGGGCCACCACCGCCAGAGCGCCGTAGTTCAGCGTCAGGATCGCCATCACCCATCGGATGAGTTTTCCGGTGGGCCGCGAGTTCTGGAAGTCCGCCATCCAGCGGTAGTCGTACGGCTGCGTGAACCAGGCCCACAGAGCACCCGCGGCAGTACCGCGATCGCGGTGATGCGAGTTCGGGGTCACGAAGCGTCAGAAATATCGAGGAAACGGCGACCAGTCGGGCTCGCGCTTCTCCAGGAACGCATCGCGTCCCTCGACGGCCTCGTCGGTCATGTACGCCAGCCGGGTGGCTTCACCGGCGAACAACTGCTGGCCGACGAGACCGTCGTCCTGCAGGTTGAACGCGTACTTGAGCATCCGCTGCGCCTGCGGCGACTTGGCGTTGATCTTCGCGGCCCACTCGATGGCGGTGTTCTCGAGTTCGGCGTGATCGACCACCTTGTTCACCGCGCCCATGCGGTGCATTTCCTCGGCCGAGTACGTCTCGCCGAGGAAGAAGATTTCTCGGGCGAACTTCTGGCCGACCATCTTGGCCAGGTACGCACTGCCGTAACCACCGTCGAAGCTGCCCACGTCGGCGTCGGTCTGCTTGAAGCGAGCGTGCTCGCGGCTCGCGAGCGTCAGATCGCACACCACGTGCAAGCTGTGACCGCCACCCGCTGCCCACCCGTTGACGAGGCAGATGACGACCTTCGGCATGAAGCGGATCAGCCGCTGCACTTCGAGAATGTGCAGACGGCCCGCGCGCGCCTTGTCGACCGTCTCGGCCGTTTCACCGTCCGCATACTGGTAGCCACTTCGTCCGCGAATACGCTGATCGCCACCGGAACAGAACGCCCAGCCGCCGTCCTTGCTGCTCGGCCCGTTGCCGGTGAGCAGCACCGTTCCCACGTCCGAACTCACGCGTGCGTGTTCTAGCGCGCGGTACAGCTCGTCGACGGTGTGCGGCCGAAAAGCGTTGCGAATCTCGGGACGATCGAACGCCACCCGCACGGTCGCGTCGGACACGTGGCGGTGATAGGTGATGTCGGTCAGATCTTCGAAGCCGGGAACGGGACGCCACAGTGCGGGAGTGAAGGTCACGTGGGCCAGCTTAACGGTGGCGAGGGCTGAATCCGCTGCGGCCGGGCGATGCAGCTAGCGTGCAGGTCATGACCGATCCGATGCAGCTCGACCGCAGTTCCGACCCCGATTACGACCACCACGGCGGCTTCCCTCGTTTCGTTCCGGCGAAGGTGGGACCGGAATACGGACAGTTGCTCGAGGCACTGCGCACGGTCCAGGATCTCGCCGTGTCCACGTCGTTGCCCGCAGACGTCACCGAGGCAGCCGCGAGCAAGACTCGAGAATTGATCGAGTTGTTGGAGCCGCACGTGGTCGCCGAAGGCAAGCAGACCGCGGGGCGGGTACCTGCTCTGCCGGGCCGTGGTTCGCTGCTGCTGCCGCCGTGGATCATCGAGAAATTCGCAGCCGACGGCGTCCGTAGCCGTGGTATGTTCCGTCGCTTCCACCTCGGTGGCAACGCCGCCGCGCACGGGGGCACCCTTCCGCTGCTGTTCGACGACCTCTTCGGCCTGATCCAACATGCGTACGGTCGGCCCATCAGCCGGACCGCGTACCTGCACATCAACTACCGCAAGGTGACCCCGCTGAACACCGAGTTGGTCGTCGAGGGTGCCGTGGACAAGGTGGAGGGTCGCAAGACGTTCATCAGCGCGAGGCTGACGGATCTGGACGGCAACCTGCTCGCCGACTGCGAGGCATTGATGGTGCAGCTCCTCCCGGGGCAGCAATGATTCCCCCGATCGACGATCTGCTCGACGGTGCGCACGTGCTCTCGATGCCGATGCGGACGAAGTTCCGTGGGATCACCACCCGTGAGGTGATGTTGATTCGTGGTCCCGGTGGGTGGGGTGAATTCTCTCCGTTCCCCGAGTACGACGACGTCGAGTCCGCCCCGTGGTTGGCGTCGGCGATCGAGGCCGCGTGGGAGGGCCCGCCGAATGCAGTGCGTCGACGCATCGCGGTCAACGCGACCGTGCCCGCGGTCGACGCCTCCGATGTGGCGGGCGTGCTGAGCCGCTCACCCGGGGCCGAAACGGCGAAGGTGAAAGTGGCCGAGAAGGGGCAGAGCCTGGCCGACGACGTGGCTCGCGTTCGTGCGGTGCGCGAGCTGGTGCCGCGGGTGCGGATCGACGCCAACGGGGGCTGGACCGTCGACGAGGCAGTCACTGCGTTGGCTGCTCTCACTGCGGACGGGCCACTCGAATACGCGGAGCAGCCGTGCGCCACGGTCGCCGAGCTCGTCGAGCTGCGCCGCCGGGCTCCGGGAGTACGGGTGGCCGCGGACGAGAGCATCCGCCGGGCCGAGGACCCGATGAAGGTCGTGCAGGCCGGCGGCGCGGACATCGCGGTACTCAAGGTCGCTCCGCTCGGCGGCATGCGCGCACTGCTCGAACTGGCCGGCGAACTGGGGGAGTACGGCGTGCCGGTGGTCGTGTCGAGTGCACTCGATTCGGCTGTGGGCATCGCCTCCGGGCTCGCCGCTGCCGCCGCGCTGCCGCATCTGGAATTCGCCTGCGGACTGGGGACGGGCAGTCTGTTCGTTCGCGACGTCGCACCGGCACCCGAGGTGGTCGACGGAACGTATCCGGTCCAGAGCGTCGAGCCGGATCCGCACGCGTTGATCGAACTCGGTGCCGACGCCGAGCGCACCCAGTGGTGGATCGAGCGAGTGCGGCGCTGCCACGCACTGCTGCGGTAGTGTTGCGCCCGGTCCGCGTGGGGCCGCCGACACATCTGGGAGGAAGTTCGAAGTGGTTGCTGCACTGAAGGATTCGCTGCTCGACGAGTCGAAGGCCGACGCTCTGCGCGTCGACGTGCTGGCATTGATCGACGCCGAGGTAGCCGACAAGAAGGGCGCGAGTGGCCTCGCGGTCAAGGGGGGCTACGGCGCAGTGAAGAAGGTCGGTCCGTCCTACATCGACAATGCGGTCTCGGCTCTGTGGCCCGATTTCGTCGACAAGCTCGATCCGTTCTGGCAGTCGTACAACGCTGCTCCGCAGGGCACGTTCGGTGAGTACCTCGCCGCCAACGGAGATGCCGCGTCCGACGCTCTGCTCTCGGTCACCGATGCGCGCATCGAGGAGACGGACAAGTCCGTCGTCAAGAAGTTCTACGGCAGCCTGCGTGGCTCGGCGAAGAAGAACGTCACCGAGGCACTGCCGCGCGTCGGCGATCTGGTCGCCAAGCACGCCTGAGCGGCTTCGCCGCATGTGAGTGGAAATTCGTAGCAGGGTACGAGTTTCCACTCACATGCGCGTAGCGCTCAAACGCTCCCAATCGGCCTCGGTCTGGTCGGCGTAGAGTCGCGCGAATCGGCACAGTGCGACGTCGAGTTCATCGGAATCGCCCGTGTATCCCGAGATCATCGACGCGCCGCTGGTGCGAGCGTGTCCCTTCGCGAGTAGTCGCCCCACCACCCGCGCGTAGTCCACCAGCGCGGGTGCATCGATCGACGAGAGATCGATCGTCCCCTTCATGTTGCGGAACTGCCGCACGTAGTACTGCCGTCCGGCGATCGTGCACCACCCCAGCAGTGGATCGCTGACCGTCTGCAGGTCCTGCTGGTACTCCACCACGCGTTGTCCCTGGTGGTCGTGCCAGGCCGATTCGCCGTGCACATATGGCGCGAGCACCGACCGTCTGGCCTGCTTGAGCTGCAGGAACACGACGTCGTCCGCGCTGGTGCCCTCGAGCAGTGCCACGTATGCCCTGAGCCCGACACTGCCGACTCCGACGACGCGATGCGCGACGTCGATCAACGTGTATCCCCCCAATACCCGACGCCAATGGGGGGTGAGGGTGCCCAGGTATTCGTCCAGTCCGACGGCCAGCAACTCCTCGTCCTCGGCCGAAATTCGGGTGGTGATCGGCGGCTCCTCGACGATCCTGCGAGTGCCCTCGTGTTCCTCGGTGAATCGCGGCAGGACGCGGTCACTCGTGCGTCGACGCGCTTTCTTGGTGGCGCGTTTGATCTCCTTGCGCAACGATCCCGCAGTGGCATCCCGTTGCAGTTTCTCGGCCGTCAACCGTTGGAACGACCGCGACATCAGCGGTTCGTCGGCGAGGCGCGCGACCTCGATTCGATACGCGGACACGCAGGCGGCGACGGCATCGCGGCACCGATCCTCGCTGCGTCCGTTCTGTCGGCCGGCCACCCAGATGCTCGCGGCGAGGCGTCGTAGATCCCATTCCCAGGCACCCGGGTGCGCTTCGTCGAAGTCGTTGAGGTCGATGACGAGGTCGCGTTCGGGGGAGGCGTAGAAGCCGAAGTTTCCGAGGTGGGCGTCGCCGCTGATCACCGGGTTGATGCCGGTGGACGGCAGCATCGCGACGTCACGGGCCATGACGATGGCCGTGCCGCGCAGGAAGCCGTACGGGGATTCGACCATGCGCTCGAGGCGCGTGGGGATGAGCCATTCGATCCGGCCTTGGTGCGAGTACTCGATCTGCTGCACCGGGTCCGGACGATCCGGCGGCGGTGTCCAGTCGCCCAGCGATTCGATCGGGACCTTGTCGCGTAGGCGTCGACCCAGCTCGTATCGTTCCGCTCGGGGGAGTGGCCGCGCACGCAACGACGCGTACGGCGCGCTGTCGACTGCTGCCGAGTCGGTGACGACGGTATGACCTTTTCCGGAGCCGGGCATGTGAAGTCACACTAATCGAGGGCTACGGGGCGGCTTTACCGAACTTCCAGTATCCGGTGAAGCAGATCCGAGACTTGGGTACGGAACGCTCGTTCACCAGGTATCTACGCAGGCCCGTCGCCAGCCCCTGTTCCCCGGCCACGTAGACGAACGGATCGCCGTCCGGAAGCTCGGCTTTCTGCACCGCGGCCAACGCGGCCTCGCCCGGCTTGGCCAGCGGGTTGGGGCGCACGATCCATTCGATCTCGACGCCTGCGTGCACGTCCTGCTTCTGGATGTCGGCCTCGGTGGGCACTTCGACGAAGGCCTTGACCCGAACGTCGTCCGGCAACGACCGCAGAATGCCGAGAATCGCCGGGGCAGCACTCTCGTCGCCGACGAGCAACTGCCAGCTCGATTGTCCCTCGAACGTGTAGATGCGGCCTTCGTCGAAGATCGCGACGCGATCGCCTGGGACCGCCCTGGTAGCCCACGATGACGCCGGACCACTGTGACCACCGGTTCCGCCGCCACCATCTACTTCGCCGTGTACCACGAAGTCCACATCCAGCTCCGGGCCGTCGCCGTACGTGCCCTCTCCCGCAGCGCGGTATCGGCTGACCGTGTAGTTGCGGACCGCCGGCTTGGTGTCTTTGGAGAACGTCAGATACTGGGCGTACCAGAGCATCGAGGTGGCGCTGGGGATGCGCGGCTCGTCCTGGCCCGCTTGCGGCAGGAACAGACGAAACCAGTGGTCGTAGCCCATGTAGCGGAAGTTCGACAACGAATCGCCGCCGAGGGTCACCCGGATGAAGCTGGGGCTGATTCGCTCGCTCCCGAGCACGGTCAGGCGGTAGAACGCGGGGTTCTCCGGTTTGAGGTACTTACCCATGCCGCACAGGTTAGCCGACCCTAAGCTGTGATGGGTTTCCGTCGATCTCTCACTCGGGCCGACCGCGCCGGTAGCGCTGGACCACCTTGGCTCCGACGGGTACTGCGAACAGCATCATGAACACGCGGATCACCTGGGCGGCCACGACGAAGGTGACGTTCGCCCCGGTCGACGCGGCGATGGCCAGCACCGCGTACACCCCGCCGGGAGTGGTTGCGAGGTAGCCCTCGTAGCCGCTCGTCCCCGTCGCGGACGCCAGCCACAGGCCGAGCATCGCGCAGCAGACGGTGACGGCGATGATCAACATCAACGATGCGGGCAGGACCCGCGAGATCGACTTCAAGCTGGCGACGGTGAACCGCAGTCCGGCCTGCCAGCCGATGACGATGTACGCCGCCCACAGCAACAGCGTTGGGACGGACGCGTCGAACGAGACGCCGAGCACGTCGGCGAGCGTGGCGATCATCAGCGGGCCGAGCAGGGCGGGGGCGGGCAGCCGGATCATCTTGGCCAGCATCACGCCGATGACGCCGCAGATCACGACGAAGGCGAGGTCGATCCAGAGCGCCTCGTGCACGTCGGCGGTGACCGACGATTGTCCGGGTTGGGCGTCGAACACCAGGGTTGCGACCAGCGGCAGCGTTGTGGTCACCAGCACGACACGCAGGTATTGCACCACCGCGACCACGCGTTCGTCGCCGCCCAACTCCTGGGTGATCGCCACCAGTCCCGAGGCTCCGCCTGCGACCAGCGCCAACGAACCGGTCAGTGAATCGATGTCTTTACGAAGCCCCAACAGTGCGCCGGCCGCGATCGACAGCAACAGGGTGCCGATGCATGCCAGCAGTACCGGCAGCCAGGTATCGCCCAGCGAGCTCAGAGTGTCGCTCTGCACGAGCGTGCCGATCTCGACGCCGAGGATTGCCTGCGCCGCCATGCCGAGTCTGCGGGGGAGCGGCGCTCGCTCGGTTCCGGTCGTCGGAGCCCACCCGGCGAGCGCGAACACGATCGCCACCAACAGTGCAACGAACAACGCAGCCGACGGCACACCGAGTGCATCGGCCCCGACGGTCAGTGCGACCGTGACGAGAACCAGCAGCAGCCAGCGAATCAAGAAGGTCGCTCGATCTCGCGAACCTCGGGCGGCAGTCCCCACTCGGTACGGCCGAGTCGACTGAGCGGTGCGATGGTCTCGAACTCGGGCAGGCCGTCCTCGGCGAGAAATTCTGGTCGAACGGACACTGCGACGACGCTGCCCATGACGACGAAGCAGTTTCCCACCTCGACGACGCGGTGCAGCGTGGCTTCGATGGCGATCGGGGCGGCAGCTACCCGCGGCGGCGTGACGATCGCACTGGGTTCGCTCTCGATGCCGACGGCCTCGAACTCGCTGACGCCGTGCTCGAAGCTCGCCGAGCTGCCGTTGACCTGATCGACCAACGGTGCCGTGGCCAGATTGACGACGAACTCGCCGGTGGCCTCGATGTTGCGCAGACTGTCTTTGCGGGTCACGGACGTGAACTGGACGACCGGCGGTTCCACGGACGAGACGGTGAAGAAGCTGTAGGGCGCGAGGTTCGCCACACCGTCGGCCGAGACCGTGGAGATCCAGGCGATGGGCCTGGGGACCACCGACGCGGTCAGTAGCTGGTAGAAGCGGCGGGAGGAGACCTCGTCGGGCCGGAAGACTGTACGCACGTCTCAATACTGTCAAAGCCCGGTTGCGGCGGCCGACCGGAGCATCTGACACTCTGGAAACTGTGAATCCGTCCACCGCTCAGGCCACTGCAGTCGTCGACGAACTGGCGCGCAGCGGGATCGAAGACGTCGTGCTCTGTCCCGGCTCGCGCAACGCCCCGTTGGCCTTCGCTCTGCAGGAAGCAGACGCGGCCGGACGGCTACGACTGCACATGCGGATCGACGAGCGGACCGCCGGATTCCTGGCCATCGGACTGAGCCTGGGCAGCGGCCAACCTGTCCCGGTGGTGATGACGTCGGGAACAGCGGTGGCGAACCTCGGGCCCGCGGTGCTCGAAGCGAACTACGCCCGGATCCCGCTGATCGTCATCAGTGCCAACCGGCCGTACGAGATGCTCGGCACCGGTGCCAACCAGACCATCGAGCAGTTGGGCCTGTTCGGGTCGCAGGTCCGCGCGACGATCAGCCTCGGGCTCGCCGAGGAAGGACCCAAGCAGAACAGTCAGTGGCGTAGCGCGGTCTCGCGGGTCATCGCTGCTGCGCGGGGTGCGCGCTCGGGCAACGCCGGGCCGGTGCACTTCGACATTCCACTGCGTGAACCGTTGGTCCCCGCTCTCGGAGATCCGGGGGCCCGGCCCGAAGGACGTCCCGACGGGATGCCGTGGACCTCGACCACCCAGGCGACCCTCGACGTCCCGGTCGAACTCGATCTGTCGGTCGACACCGTCGTCGTGTCCGGGCACGGCGGAGCCGTTCGTCCGGAGCTTGCCGGGCTGCCGACCGTTGCCGAGCCGACCGCGCCACTGCACGGAATTGCATTGCATCCCTTGGCTCTTGCGCAGTTGAAGCCGCGTCAAGCCGTCATCACCGGCCGCCCGACCCTGCACCGGCAGGTGTCGGCGCTGCTCGCGGATCCGGCGGTGGACGTCATCGCGCTCACCACCGGCCCGCGCTGGCCCGACGTCTCGGGCAACGTACTGGCCACCGGCACGCGTGCCGTGACCACCGGCGCACCCGATCCCGCGTGGATCGCGCGCTGCGCTGCCGTATCGGAACGCGCCGAAAAGGCTGTGCACCAACAACTTCGAGAGCACCCCAAGCCGACGGGTCTGCACGTTGCCGACGCGGTGATGTCGGCATTGCAGCCCGGAGATCAGCTGGTGCTCGGAGCCTCCAACCCCGTGCGCGACGCGGCCCTGGTCTCTACTCCGATCCCGGGCGTGAAGGTTCTGTCCAATCGTGGCGTGGCCGGCATCGACGGCACCGTCTCGACGGCCATCGGTGCGGCGATGGCCGGAAAGCGCCGCACCGTGGCACTTCTCGGTGATCTGACGTTCCTGCACGACGCGGCCGGTCTACTCATCGGCACCGGTGAGCCGCGTCCGGACGACCTGACGATCGTCGTCGCCAACGACGACGGCGGCGGCATCTTCGAGCTTCTCGAACAGGGCGACCCGCAGTACGCGGGTGTGTTCGAGCGGGTGTTCGGAACACCGCACGGAATGGACCTGGGAGCGTTGTGCGGGGCCTACCGCGTGGAGCACCACCTGGTCGACTTGGCCGATCTGGCAACCGAACTCACCGGCCATGCCGACGGAATCCGCGTGTTGGAAGTGACCACGGATCGGTCCGGGCTGCGCGACCTACACGCAGCGATCCGGGCCCGTCTCTAATTCTGTTGCGCAGCAACCCATTCGAGTGTTTCGCCGGTTTCCTGATCGATCATGTCCTTGATCATCTTGTTGATCAGGTCTTCGATCTTGCCGCCGACGAGCGGAATCTTGACCGTCGATTCACCCTTGACGACCAGTTTCGCTCCGGTGCCGTCGGGGCGAAGCGAGAGGGTGCCGTTCACTTTCGCGGGGAGACCCGTGGTGCCGCCGACCAGCGTGCCCTCGGCGTGGTCGCCTTCGAGCGGACCCCAGTGGTCGGTACGCGAGACGATCAGCTTGCCCTTGATGACTTTCGTGACGAAGCCGGGCAGTTCGGACGTGCCGACTTCCTCGGTGATGTCCACGGTCAAGCCGCCGTCGTCGTGCTTGGTCATCTCGTACCCGTCCGTCTTCTTGGCCTTGGCGAAGCGGGCGGCCCACTGGTCTTCACTGGTGAGTGCGGCGTGCACGTCAGCGGGCGGATTGGACGATTCGACGGTGAACTCGAAGCTGCGCGACATGAGCACAGAGGCTACCGGAGCGGAGGCGAACCGGCCGCGAAGTAACCTGAATGCTGTGACCGACACCGAGAGGGGCAGCCGAACTCTGCACAGAATCCGGCTGGTCGTGCTCGTGGTCGCGGTCGCCATCTCGATTCTGTCGTTCCTCTTGGTGGTCGGTGCCTGGCGAAACGACGTCACCATCGACTCCGACAAGGGCGTCGCGACGGCCGAGGTGCTCTCAGCGGGCAAATTGCGTTCGGCGGTCAGTTTCATCACCCCCGACGGCGTGACCCACAATCCCAGACTCGGCGTGCTGTACCCCACCAATCTCGTCGTGGGGCAACGCATCGAGGTCGAGTACTACAAGGCGGACTCCGGCAACAACGACAGCGACAGCGACCTGCTGGTGCGGGTTGCCGGCCGTGACGCCGCCGTGGCCATCGTTCCTGCCGGATCGGTCATCGTCGTCACGTGGCTGATCGCCGGGCCGGTGTTGTTCTGGTTACGTCGCAAGGAGACCCAGCGCAAAGAGGCACAGAATGCGTAATGCCAGGCAGTGGGTCATCGCTGCTGTCGCCGCAGTGGCCGGGTTCGCGTTGGTGAACTTCGGCAACATCGCGTCCTCGATCGTGATCATGGTGCTCGTGGTGGTGTTCCTGCTCGTCCTGACGACTCCGGTGCTGTATCCGCGCTCTGCATCCGACGACGCGTCTCGAGTGGCTGCCATCGAAAAATCGGTGCCGCTGATCTACTGGCGTCCCGGTTGCATCTTCTGCCTTCGGCTGCGGGTTGCGCTGTTGCTCCGCGGAAAGAAGGCCGTGTGGACGAACATCCGCGCAGATGCTGCTGCCGCAGCGCGGGTTCGGTCGGTGAACGACGGGAACGAGACGGTTCCGACGGTGTTCGTGGGCACCGGACACCGCACCAACCCGAGTCCGTCGTGGGTCGCCCAGCAATTCGTGTGACGTTGGCCCACACGTAACGTCGTCCATGCCTGGGCGACTGCGTGGCCACCCACACTGAAAACCGTGCGAGTAGCCATCGTTGCGGAATCGTTCTTACCCAACATGAACGGCGTCACCCACTCGGTGATCCGTGTCCTCGAACATCTCGAGAAGACCGGGCACGACGCCATCGTCGTCGCCCCCGACAACCCGTCGGGACCGCGAGCGGCGACCTGGCACAACGGCGTCCCGGTCCACCGAGTGCCGTCCGTCATGGTGCCGAAGGTCAGCTCCCTGCCCGTCGGTGTTCCTGGCCTCGGGATGGTCTCGGCGCTACGGACCTTCGCGCCCGACGTCGTGCATCTGGCGTCCCCGTTCCTGCTCGGAGCGGGCGGCCTGGCCGCCGCCAACCGCCTCGACGTGCCTGCCGTCGCCGTCTACCAGACCGATGTCGCAGGATTCGCCGCGAGCTACGGCCTCGGCTTGACCTCGAAGGCCGCGTGGCGTTGGACCAGGAGACTGCACCGCGGAGCGGCCCGCACTCTGGCACCGTCCACCTCGGCCGTCGACGCTCTCGAGCAGCACGGCATCCCGCGCGTGCATCGGTGGGCCAGGGGAGTGGACGCGGTTCGGTTCGCGCCCTCGGCCGCGTCGGCCACCCTTCGCGGCCGATGGGGATCCGGCGAAAAGCTGATCGTCGGGTTCGTCGGCAGGCTCGCGCCGGAGAAGCACGTCGAACGGCTCGCCGTGCTGGCCGCAGATCCGTCGATCCAGCTGGTGATCGTCGGTGGCGGACCCGATACTGCAGCACTGCAGGCGTTGATGCCGAACGCGATCTTCACCGGGCAACTCGGCGGCGACGAACTCGCGCAGGCCTACGCCAGCTTCGACATATTCGTCCACCCCGGCGAACACGAAACCTTCTGTCAGGCAGTCCAAGAAGCCCTCGCCAGCGGAGTGCCCGTCATCGGTCCCGACGCCGGCGGACCCCGCGATCTGGTCTCGCACTGCCGCAACGGTTACCTACTGCCGGTCGACAAGTTCACCGAGTTGCTGCCCAGTGCAGTCGGTGCCCTCGCCGAACCCACCACCCGCGCCCGCTTCGGCAACGCCGCCCGCCGATCGGTTCTGCACCGCACCTGGCCTGCCATCTGCGACGAGCTGATCTCCCACTACTACGACGTGCAAGGCATCACAGCGCCACGGGTGACCGAAGCAGCCTGAGTAAGCTGGAGTTCGTGGCCACGACATCGCGCGCAACCCTGGAAAAAGAGCCCCACGAGGTGGCGTCGATGTTCGACGGCGTCGCCCGCCGCTACGACATCACCAACACCGTTCTGTCGTTCGGCCAGGACCGCAGCTGGCGCAAGCTGACCCGCCGAGCCCTCGATCTGAAGCCCGGTGAGCGGGTTCTCGATCTCGCCGCCGGCACCGGCGTCTCCACGGTCGAACTTGGACGCAGCGGGGCCTGGTGCGTCGCCACCGACTTCTCCAAGGGCATGCTCCGAGCCGGACTCTCCCGCGGGGTGCCGATGGTCGCCGGTGACGCGATGGCGCTTCCGTACGCCGACGCCAGTTTCGACGCCGCCACCATCTCGTTCGGCCTTCGCAATGTCTCCGACTTCGATGCAGGTCTGCGCGAAATCGCCCGGGTCACCAAACCCGGTGGGCGTCTTGTGGTCTCGGAATTCTCCACCCCGGTCTTCGGCCCGTTCCGCACGGCATACATGGAGTACCTGATGAAGGCGCTCCCCAAAGTCGCTCGCGCAGTGAGCAGCAACCCCGACGCGTACGTCTATCTCGCCGAGTCCATTCGCGCGTGGCCCACCCAGGAGCAGTTGGCTCAGCGCATCGCCGACGCCGGCTGGACCGACGTGCAGTGGCGCAACCTCACCGGCGGAATCGTGGCTCTGCACAAGGCAATTCGGCCCTGATTCCGCGCGCGGCTACGAAAACGGCGGCCGCGAATCGATTTTCAGTGACGTGGTTCCTGCGGTTCGCCACGTACGAGCGACGAGGTCGCTGTCGGCCTCGGTGACCAGGTTGCCCATGCACCGGACGGCAACTTTCATCAGTGCCCGCGAGCGCATGCCCACCGGACCCGCTGCGGGCAGGAACCTCGGCACGGTCAGCAGTCCGGCGAGGCGTCGAGCAATGGAGAAGGCTTGACCGTAGTGCTCACGCAGCACAGTCGGCCAGGCGTCGGTCAGGTCGGCGTGATCGAGAAGGTCGACCACCATGCGGCCGCCTTCGAGTCCGTAGTCGATGCCCTCACCGTTGAGTGGGTTCACGCACGCTGCGGCGTCACCGATGATCGCCCAGTTCACCCCCGCGACGCCGGAGACCGCCCCGCCCATCGGCAGCAGCGCCGACGCGACCGACCGCAGCTCGCCGGTCAATTCCCATTCCGACCGCCGCTGCTGGGTGTAGAGGTCCAGCAGGGGACGCAGGGCTCCCGATGCGGGCCGGGTGGCGGTGGCCAGCGTGCCGACGCCGATGTTGATGTTGCCGTCGTTCAGTGGGAAGACCCATCCGTAGCCGGGCTGCAGCGTGCCTGCGCCGTCGCGCAGTTCGAGGTGCGAGCTGATCCATTCGTCGTCGCTGCGCGCAGACGTGATGTACGCGCGGGCGGCGACGCCGAACGCGGTGTCGCGGTGCCACTGGCGTCCGAGTTGCTTGCCCAGCGTGGACCGGACGCCGTCGGCGACGATCAGAGTGCGGCACGCGATGTCGTGGCTGCCTTCGCCGGTCTGCAGCGTCACCGATCGGACCGCATTTCCGTCGCGGGTGACGGACACCGCTTTGGCACCCTCGGCCATCACAGCCCCGGCGTCGACGGCAACGCGGCGGATGCGGTCGTCCAATTCGGTTCGCGGGACGGCACTGCCCACGGCCGGGAAAGATCTGCTCGGCCATTCGAGCTCGAGTTCCTGGCCGAACCCACTCAGGCGCAACCCGCGATTGCGCGCGGTACCGCGAACCCATTCACCCAGACCCAACCGATCGAGTTCGGCGACCGCGCGCGGAGTCAGCCCGTCGCCGCACGTCTTGTCCCGGGGAAAGACGGCCGCGTCGGCGAGTACGACGTCGCGGCCGGAACGTGCTGCCCACGCTGCCGCGGACGATCCTGCGGGGCCCGCGCCCACGACCAACACATCGGTCGAGGAGGGCAGGGCCGGGTTGGATGAGGTCACAGATCCCAGTATCCCGATTGCCGCGGTGCTGCGCCGTCAGGGCCTTCGGTCGACCGTTGTCAAGGCCCTGCTCATCGGGGGTGTTCACCGTCGTAGCGGTGACGTCGTTCACTCATTGGCCCTGCAGGCCGCGTCGGGAAGAGACTCGGGCTCGGTTCGGTGAGGGAATAGTCACCTGTGGTGGGCGGCACCGTCGTGCGAGTGTGCACACTAGGTTCACTACGGTAGTACCCGAGCAGCAGTTTCCGTCATCCATCGCCGCTCGACGCCGACGACAGGACAGGGATCAACATCGTGAGTACAGACGACGCGACCGCAGTAACGGTCGTTGCCGGAGTCGACCTGGGTGACCCGGAGCTCGCTCGATCCGTCGCCGACGGTCTCGCGCGCGTCGAAGAGCTGATGATCAGCGAACTGTCCGACGGCGAAGAGTTTTTGACCGAGGCTGCTCTGCATCTGGCGAAGGCCGGCGGCAAGCGATTCCGACCCCTGTTCACCGTGCTGACCGGCCAGCTGGGGCCGTCGCCGACAGATCCGGCGATCGTCACCGCCGCCACCGTGGTCGAGCTGGTGCACTTGGCGACGCTCTATCACGACGACGTCATGGACGAGGCGTCGATGCGCCGCGGAGCCGAGAGTGCGAACTCACGCTGGGGCAACAGTGTGGCCATTCTCGCGGGTGACTACCTCTTCGCACATGCGTCGCGTCTGGTGTCCACCCTCGGACCCGACGCCGTCCGCATCATCGCCGAGACCTTCGCCGAGTTGGTCACCGGGCAGATGCGCGAAACGATCGGGGCCAAGAGCACCGACGATCCCATCGCGCACTACCTGAAGGTCGTGTGGGAGAAGACCGGGTCGCTCATCGCCTCCTGTGGGCGCTTCGGCGGCACGTTCAGTGGCGGCGATGCCGAGCACGTGGGACGCCTCGAGCGCCTCGGTGACGCTGTCGGCACCGCGTTCCAGATCTCCGACGACATCATCGACATCTCCTCGGCAACCGAGCAGTCGGGTAAGACTCCCGGCACCGACCTGCGGGAAGGCGTGCACACCCTGCCGGTGCTGTTCGCGCTCCGCGAGGAAGGTGCCGACGGCGACCGCCTGCGCGAGATCCTGGCCGGCCCGGTCACCGAGGATGCGCTGGTCACCGAGGCCCTGGAGCTGTTGCAGCGGTCACCCGGCATGGTCGCGGCCAAGAAGACCCTCGGCGAGTACGCCGACCGCGCCCACGCCGAGCTCGCACTGCTGCCGCAGGGACCGGCCAACGACGCCCTGGGCCGACTGGTGAACTACACCGTCGAACGCGTGGGGTAGTCGCCCACTCGGTGGTCGGGAACTGCACGTCGGGGTGCCGTCGTTGAATCGGGTAGGAACACCCGGTACGAGGAGGCACCCGTCACGATGAACAGTTACGCCAACGGTGCGAAGACATTCGGCCTGCTGGTCGGGATGTCTGCGCTGATCGTCTTCATCGGGTCGTTGTTCGGTAACTCGATGATTCTGATCGGGTCGATCGTGCTGGCCGTCGGCGTCAACGGCTACGCGTACTTCAACAGCGCGAAGATGGCTCTGAAGTCGATGCACGCGGTGCCGGTGAGTGAGCTCGAACAGCCGGCGATGTACCGGATCGTGCGGGAACTGGCGACAACGGCGCATCAGCCGATGCCCGCGCTGTACGTGAGCCCGACCAACAATCCCAACGCGTTCGCCACCGGGCGGAACCCGCGCAACGCAGCCGTGTGCTGCACCGAGGGCATTCTTCGGATCCTCGACGAGCGGGAACTTCGAGCGGTGCTCGGACACGAACTCTCGCACGTCTACAACCGCGACATCCTGATCTCGTCGGTGGCCGGTGCCATGGCGTCGGTCATCTCGGGTCTGGCGAACCTGGCCTTCTTCGCCAACGTCTTCGGCGGACGCGGTAACGGGGGAGCCAATCCGCTCGCTCTGCTGCTGGTGTCGATGCTGGGACCCATCGCGGCCACGTTGGTGCGGCTCGCGGTCTCTCGTTCTCGGGAGTATCAGGCCGATCAGTCCGGTGCCGAGCTGACCGGTGATCCGCTGGCGCTGGCGTCGGCACTGCGCAAACTCGAGCAGGGGGTGCAGCTGGCACCGCTGCCGCCCGAGCCGCGGCTGGCCGCGGAGTCGCATCTGATGATCGCCAATCCGTTCCGCATCGGCGACAAGGCGGGCGCGCTCTTCGCCACCCACCCGCCGATGGCCGACCGAATCGAACGGCTCGAGCGGATGGCCGGCCATCGGCCCTACTGACCGGAGCCTGCGGCATGTGAGTGGAACTTCGTAGTCTGCTACGAGGTTCCACTCACATGCGGCGCTCTACCGGTAGTTGACGAACTGCAGGGCGATGCCGAAGTCCTCGTTCTTGAGCAGCTGCTGGATTGCCTGCAGGTCGTCGCGCTTCTTGCTGCTCACGCGCAGCTCGTCGCCCTGGATCTGCGCTTTGACGCCCTTGGGGCCGTCGTCGCGGATCTTCTTGGAGATCTTCTTGGCGTTCTCGGTGCTGATCCCTTGCACGAGTTTGCCGGTGACCTTGTAGACCTTGCCGGACGCGGCCGGGTCGTTGGTCTCGAAAGCCTTGAGCGAGACGTCGCGTCGGATCAGTTTCTCCTTGAAGACGTCCAGAGCTGCCTTGACCTTCTCCTCGGATTCGGACGTGATGACGATGGTCTCGGACTCGCCACTGCCGGACCACTCGATGCTGGTGTCCGATCCTCGGAAGTCGAAGCGGGTCGCCAGCTCCTTCGCGGCCTGTCCGAGAGCGTTGTCCACTTCCTGCCGGTCGACTTTGCTCACTACGTCGAAGGACGAATCAGCCACTTCTCACACTCTCCAGTCGAATCGAAAATTTGTTTCTGCGGTGGTGTCGGTCCACATCCCGCTGGGACTTTATCGGCCCGCTACCGACCGTATCCACCCGGTTTGCGTTCCGGGGGGACGTTCGTTGTATTCTTCTCACCGCGCCGAAGACCAGCACGGACTTCGATCGCAGCACGGCAGATTGCCCGAGCGGCCAATGGGAGCGGACTGTAAATCCGTCGGCTTATGCCTACGTAGGTTCGAATCCTACATCTGCCACACCTGGAACCCCGGCGAGAAATTTTCTCGCTGGGGTTTCCATGTGAAGAGGACATATCAGGGCCGCTGACCTCGCAATTTGGCAGTCGGTGCTCGGAATGTGTAACCTCTTGAAGGCTTCAGCGCACGGCTTGTTCGTGTTCTGAGGTGGAGCCTGCGGAACGAGAGTTCCCGTAGTCACCCGCCCCCTTAGCTCAGTCGGTAGAGCGTTTCCATGGTAAGGAAAAGGTCAACGGTTCGATTCCGTTAGGGGGCTCGCTGGATTGGATGGCTCGACGTCGCGCTCCCGTTCGTGGGATGGTGGACGATGAGCACCTGAGGCGGTGTAGCTCAGTTGGTAGAGCAAACGACTCATAATCGTTGCGTCGCCGGTTCAAGTCCGGTCACCGCTACACAGTAGGCAAGCACGGCAAGTAGCACGCATGAACAGTCCTGATTGACCCAGATCAGATTTACCCGAAAGTAGGCGTCCAGTGGCCTCCTCCACCGATGTGCGGCCCAAGATCACCTTGGCCTGCGAGGTTTGCAAGCACCGCAACTACATCACCAAGAAGAACCGTCGGAACGATCCCGACCGCATCGAGCTGAAGAAGTTCTGCTCCAACTGCGGAACGCACCGGGCTCACCGCGAATCTCGCTAGATTGCACGGCTCGCTGGTTCGCAGTTCCGATCTCTAGTCGGCGCCCGGCGTTAGGTCACTTTTTCTCCCCCTAACGGCTCTTGCGTCCAGGGTAGAAAAGGTTTTCCGTGTCACAAGCTCCACACGATGTCCCGACCATGGATGCATCCGCACACGCGGCGTCCATGGTCGGTTCTCATTTCCGCGTCGACGACTTCTACGAGGTCGGCCGCGAGAAGGTTCGTGAATACGCGCGTGCCGTCCAGGATTTTCATCCCGCGCATCACGACGAGGACGCAGCGAAGGGCCTCGGTTACGACGGTCTCCTCGCGCCCTTGACCTTCGTTTCCCTGCTCGGGATCATGTCGCAGACCCGGATGCTGCAAGAGGTCATCACCGGTTACGACCCGAGCCAGATTCTGCAGACCGACCAACGACTGGAATTCCATCGCCCGATTCAGGTCGGCGATCGAATCTTCTGCGACGTGTACCTCGAGTCCTTCCGGCAGATGAGCGGCAGCGACATCATGACCACGAAGAACATCATCACCGACCAGAACGGTGATCTCGTACAGACCACGTGGACGACCATCGTGGCGCGGACCGGCGGGGAGATCGACGAGAACATCGCCCATGCGGTCAAGGAAGTGATCAGGCATGGCGCTTCGTAGTTTCGACGACGTGTCCGTCGGCGAGGAGCTGCCCGAGCGAGTCGTGTCCTTGACCCGCGGCGACCTGGTGAACTACGCCGGTGTGTCCGGCGATCCCAACCCGATCCACTGGAGTGACGAAGTTGTCGCGCTGGCCGGATTGGACAACGTGATCGCGCACGGAATGCTGACGATGGGCCTCGGTGCCGGCTTCGTCACGTCATGGCTCGGCGATCCGGGTGCGGTCACCGAGTACAACGTGCGCTTCACCAGCTCGGTGTTCGTCCCGGCGGATTCGGCGGCGCAGGTCGAGTTCACCGGCAAGATCAAGACGATGGACGTCGAGGAGCGAACTGCCGTGATTGCCATCGTGGCGAAGTTCGAGGGCAAGAAGATTTTCGGGCGAGCTACCGCAACGGTACGTTTGGCCTGAGCATGTCGATCCGGCAGAAGTAGTTCGTGGCCGGGACGACGGGATTTATCTGTTCCGAAGAGTGTGCAGTACACTGAGATTTCTGGGGTAATCCGGCGCTCTGCGCTGCCCGCGTCCTCTTTCCGAGGTGACGTGGGCTCGAGCGTGTGAGTCGGATCGACACCAGAGCGGCCGAGAAGTTTCGGCCGAAGGGGCGTAGCTCAATTGGTAGAGCAACGGTCTCCAAAACCGTAGGTTGCAGGTTCAAGTCCTGTCGCCCCTGCCCAAGGTGTCAGCAACTGAGAGGAACGACGTGAGCGAGGAGCGCGGTAAGCGCGACGGTCGATCGGGGGAGTTCGAGGACTCTTCGGCCCCAGACGACGTCGTACCTGGCTCCGAGGGCCGTCTCTCCGATGCTGATACGTCTGCCGGTGGATCTTCTGCGGAGGCTGTCGTACCCACCGGTAAGCGATCGTCGAGCAGGGCACGCAGCACCGGTGCTGCCTCGGTGTCGATGACGAAGACTGCGACCGCGTCCACGAAAGCCACGTCCGGCAAGGGACGTTCGGGCAAGGCCAAAGCAGACAAGCGGCCCAACGTTTTTCTGCGGCTGCTGCAGTTCTTCCGCGAGGTTGTTGCCGAACTGCGCAAGGTCATCTGGCCGAACAAGAAGCAGATGGTCACCTACACCACCGTCGTGCTCGTCTTCCTGACGTTCATGGTCGCGTACATCAGCGGTCTCGACGTGTTGTTCATCAAAGGCGTCGGCTGGCTGTTCGGCTGACCGAGACGGCCGACTTTTCGACGATCGAACCGAGCAGGAAACTAGAGAAAGGGTGCTGACGTGAGCACGCCGCACAACGACGCCACCGAAGTGGCCGCATTCGACGCCGATGTCGAGGCGACCAAGCAGGGCCTCGAAGCGGAGCAGGCCGCTCAGGACCGCGAGACCGACGAAGCAATCAAGGCCGACGTGGCCGCTGCCGCCGGGGACGACGTTGCCGCCGAAGGCGACGAGGCCGCTGACGCCGACGTCACGGCAGAGCCCGAGGATCCCGTCGCCGAGATGAAGGCGGCTCTGCGTCGCGCTCCCGGCGACTGGTACGTCATCCACTCGTACGCCGGATACGAGAACAAGGTCAAGGCCAACCTCGAGACCCGTGTGCAGAACCTCGACGTCGGCGACTACATCTTCCAGGTGGAAGTTCCCACCGAAGAGGTCACCGAGATCAAGAACGGCCAGCGCAAGCAGGTCAACCGCAAGGTTCTGCCCGGCTACATCCTGGTCCGCATGGAACTCAACGACGAGTCCTGGGGCGCAGTGCGCAACACCCCCGGCGTCACCGGATTCGTCGGTGCGACGTCGCGTCCGTCACCGTTGACCATCAACGAGGTCGTCAAGTTCCTCATGCCGCAGGAAGGCGCCAAGAAGGACGCGAAAGCGACCGCAGGCGCAAGCGACCAGAGCGGCGACACCACGTCGAAGCCGACCATCGAGGTCGACTTCGAGGTCGGCGAGTCGGTCACCGTCATGGACGGCCCGTTCGCGACTCTCCCCGCCAGCATCAGCGAGGTCAACGCAGAGCAGCAGAAGCTCAAGGTGTTGGTATCGATCTTCGGCCGTGAAACCCCGGTCGAGCTCGGCTTCACCCAGGTCTCCAAGATCTAGAAGCCGCGCGCACAGACTTGCAGTAGCAACCGCAAGAAACCCGAGCGAATACAAGGAAAAAGAAATGCCCCCGAAGAAGAAGAAGCTAGCCGGGATCATCAAGCTTCAGATCCAGGCCGGTGCCGCCAACCCGGCACCGCCCGTCGGCCCCGCATTGGGCCAGCACGGCGTCAACATCATGGAGTTCTGCAAGGCGTACAACGCCGCGACCGAGTCGCAGCGCGGCAACGTCGTGCCGGTCGAGATCTCGGTCTACGAAGACCGCACGTTCGACTTCAAGCTCAAGACTCCTCCCGCTGCCAAGCTGCTGCTCAAGGCTGCAGGCGTGGCAAAGGGCTCCGGCGAGCCGCACAAGACCAAGGTCGCCAAGGTGACCATGGATCAGGTGCGCGAGATCGCCAAGACCAAGCAGGAAGACCTCAACGCCAACGACATCGATCAGGCCGCGAAGATCATCGCCGGCACTGCTCGCTCGATGGGCATCACGGTCGAAGGCTGATTACCAGCTCTCTGCAGTAACCGAAGTACACGTGGGAGAGCCGGCCAGGCTCGTCAACCACACTGAACTCGAACGAAGGACAGCAAGACATGGCAAAGCGCAGCAAGGCCTACCTCGAGCAGGCCGCAAAGATCGACCAGGACAACCTCTACTCGCCTCTCGAAGCCGCCAAGTTGGCCAAGGAGACCGCGTCGAGCAAGTTCGACCCCACCGTCGAGGTTGCAGTGCGACTCGGCGTCGATCCCCGCAAGGCGGATCAGATGGTGCGCGGCACCGTCAACCTTCCCCACGGCACCGGCAAGACCGCTCGGGTTATTGTTTTCGCCGCTGGTGAGAAGGCTGCAGAGGCCGAGGCAGCAGGAGCCGACGTCGTCGGAGCAGAAGATCTGATCGAGCGCATCCAGGGCGGATTCCTGGACTTCGACGCCGCGATCGCCACCCCCGATCAGATGGCCAAGGTCGGCCGCATCGCCCGTGTCCTCGGACCGCGTGGCCTGATGCCGAACCCGAAGACGGGCACGGTCACCAACGATGTGACCAAGGCCGTCAACGACATCAAGGGCGGCAAGATCAACTTCCGCGTCGACAAGCAGGCCAACCTGCACTTCGTCATCGGTAAGGCCTCGTTCGACGAGACCAAGCTGGTGGAGAACTACGGCGCTGCGCTGGACGAGATCCTGCGTGCGAAGCCGTCGTCGGCCAAGGGTCGTTACGTCAAGAAGGTCACCGTCTCGACCACCACCGGACCCGGCGTCCAGGTCGATCCGAACCGCACGCGCAACCTCCTCGAGGACGACGCGAACGCGTAATTTCGTAACTGCGAACGAAGGCCGGTCTCCCCAGGGAGGCCGGCCTTCGTCGTAGGGTCTTGCCGAGGATCTAGGCCGCGTTCGCGCGAGCGAAGTTGGCCAGGACGATGCCGCTGATGCGGTCGAGCAACGCGGCGGGTAGGTCGTGGGCCATGCCGTCGATCAGCGTCAGCTCGGCACCGGGAACGGCGCGGGCGATGGCCTTGCCGCACGAGGGTCGGACCAGTCTGTCGGCGGTCCCGTGAATGACGGTGGTCGGCGCGGTGATCTTCTTCGCGTACGGCCGCAGGCTGCCGGTGCCGGTGATCGCAGCCATCTGCCGCACGACGCCCGAGGGGTTGTAGTTCCGCTCGTACATCACCTGCGCAATCTCCAGTTGTTCCTCGAGCGGAGTGCGGAAGCCGGGAGAGCCGATGGTGGACAACGTCTTTGCCGAATGCGCGATGATTTCCTCTTTCGTGGCGTCCTTCCCGACGCCACCGAGCAGGGGCAGCAGGGCGCGTGGGTCCGGCGGAGGTAGGAACGGCTCGTTGGTGCTCGAGAAGAGAATGCCCACCGATTCGGTTCGTTCGGGGTAACTACCGGCGAAGACTTGAGTGATCATGCCGCCCATCGATGCACCGACGACGTGCACGGTGTCGACCCCGAGGTGATCGAGTACTCCTACGGCGTCGGCGGCCATGTCGACGATCGTGTAGGGCACGTCGGAAGACATCCCGAGCTCGTGTCGGATCATCCGGAGGATCTGGGATCCCCGCACCTTCTGCCCGGTCATCTTCGTGGACAATCCGATGTCGCGGTTGTCGATGCGGATCACTCGGTATCCCGCATCGACGAGGCGGGTACAGAAATCCATGGGCCACAACGTCAATTGCGCGGACAGGCCCATGATCAGCAGGACCGCAGGGTCATCGACCGAACCCATGTCCTCGTACGCGATCTCGACGGAGTTCGCCGGCGCGATGCCTTGTTCGATTCTCATGGTGTCGTTCCTACCAGCCCGGCTCACCGAGTATGGGCACCACCAGGTAGCTCGGGCTTTCCGGGTCGATGCTGATGTCCTGTTTGCGTAGTCGAGTGCGCAGTAGGTCCGGCAAGATCGGGATGAACCGTGGTGTGTCGGTGGCGAATACGTCGACCCGGAGTCGGTGGCCAGTGGCGATGACGGCCTCGGTGGTGAGAATGTCGATATCGAGAACGATGGGTTCGCCGATGGGTACCGGAAGCAGCGCCGCTTCGGTGAGCGGGTGGTAGGGCCGGGTGTAGTCGCCGTTCGGCGCGAACAAGGAACGTTCGTCGTCCACGGCTCGACGCGAGGCCAGAAGAGCGCCGTTGCTGAGCACCGTCGAGGTTCCGTCGGGAGCGACGTCGCAGATCATGATGGCCCACAACGCTTCCCGTGCGTGGCAGATCACGCGAAGATGCAGATTCATCGGACCGGACAGGACGGCGTCCGACTCGGCAGCATCGGTGGTGAAGGTGACTGCGGCGCCCTCGGCGAATCGGTTGTCGTAGGTGAATCCACCACCGAACACGGCCGTCACCCCGGCCAGCACCTGCGTGGTGTCACGCGAGACGACGGCCCGCAACGAGGGCCGCACCGTCAGGACGTCGCGGGCTGTGGCAGGTTCGGTGGTGAGGCTGCCGTCGGCGACGGCATGGGCCGCGGTGCCCGAGGACGCTGCCGACAGGTACAGCCTTCGTGGCTGGGCCCGAGGTGCCGGAAAGCGGCCGTGCGCAGTCCAATTCCCGCCCTGTTGCCGCAGTGTGACGGGACCGTAGTTCTCTATTCCGTTGTCGACGTCGCGCAGCCACTTGTCGAACCAGGCCCGCTCGAGTACGTCGAGGCGCGGTGGAAATCCTGGTTCGCCGAATCCGATACCGGGGTTGCCGTGGTAGCCGTCGCCGACGAGCAACTGCTTCGATCCACGTTCGAGGGGGAGCCGGTTGTAGATGTCGGGAGCGGATCCGCCGAAGATGTCGTGCCAGCACCCGTACAGAAAGGTCGGTACCGCGATGTCCTCGATGACGGCGTCGATGGTGTCGTAGTACTCGTTGTCGTAGATTCGCGGATCTCGGCCTGTGACAAAGCCTTTGGCCAGATCGAGCAAATTGGTGGCGGGGGATCGCACGCGATCGCGGAGCCAGGTGAACGTATCGACTCCGCCGACGGCCGGTGCCCACTTCAACCCGTTGACGGCGGCGAGCCACAGCGGGATGAACGCCGATGTCGCGCCTCCGGTCGCGAAGATTTCGCGGACGATGTCCACCGAGCCCTCGACGGCGAAGATGGCGTCGAGCCCGGCGGGTTGCTTGGCCGCGGCCTGCAGCGAATTGATCGCGGAATACGAAATTCCGGCCATTCCCACCCTGCCGTTGCACCAGTACTGGCGTCGGGCCCACTCGATCACCTCGAGCGAATCGAGTTGTTCCCTGGGTCCCAGCACATCCCAGGTGCCCGAGGAACTACCGGTGCCGCGGACGTCGACGATCATCTGTACGTACCCACTGCGCACGAGGTGACGGTTCACCGAGAAAAGGTCCGCCGCCCCGCCTGCCACCACACGGGTGATTTCGGTGATGCCGTCGAATGCCGTTCCGGTGAGATCGAAGGCGGCCGAGAAGGCTCTGACAGCACGGCCGAGAACCGGCGTTTCGAGGATCGTGTCGATCCCCTTGATGAGCAGTTTGTTGTAGGGCGTGAGATTGAGGACGGTGGGAAAACTGCCCTCCACCGCGTGACCCGCTGCGTCCGCGGGGCGGATGACGTACGCGCGCAGCGCCGTGCCGTCGCTCATCGGGATACGAACGTTCGCCGAGACGGAGACCCTCGGAAAGCGCGGTTGTTCGCGCACGATTTCCGCCCACGCCGCTGCTGCGTCGCCGCCGCTGGGATCGCGTACGGGTTGCAGGAGGGGGTGGGGCTGCACGGCAGTCATGAACGTCGACTAGACCGTCGAACGACCCTGTTTGTCCCGAGGTGTCAACTTCAGAAGACGGCTGCACTCTTTGCAGGCGTTTCGAGGGTGAGTGCACGTGTCTTCTGACATTCTGATGTCAGAAGTGCGGTGCACGGTCGCACGTTCGGCTCTCGGTGACAGGGAGGCTTGTGGTGGACCCCGACAAGCTCGACGTCGTGGAGACCGGTGTGCTGACAGCGTCGGGGGAGCGGTGGTCCCAGGCCGAGGCCCGTTTCGCTGTCCTGGCTCCCTTGCTGGAGATGCATTCGGTGCGTTCGGAAGCGGTCGACGATGCCGCGCAACGGTTGGGATTGTCCAGGCGGCAGGTCTACACGTTGGTCGGCAGGCTCAGGAACGGGACGGGGACAGTCACCGATCTTCTGACGAAGGTCTCGTCGGGAGGGCGTGGCCGCAGCCGAGTAGCGGCTGAGGTCGAGGAAGTGATCGGCGATCATCTCACCCGCTATTTTCTTCACCGCCAGAAGCTGAGTGTCGCTGCGCTGCACCGACGTATAGCACTGGCGTGTCATCGCGCGGGTTTGCCGGTGCCGGCCAGAAATACCGTCACTGCGCGTATCGCCGCGCTCCCTCCGGCATCGGTGGCCAGGTCAGGCGGAGGACCCGATGCCGCCCGCCCACGTCAGTCCGCCGGCGACGTTCCACCGACGGTTTCGGGGATTCTCGATCAGGTCCAGATCGACCACACCGTCGTCGATCTGATGGTCGTTGATGAGTAAGAGCGGTAACCGATCGGCCGCCCCTACCTGACGATCGCCGTTGATGTCTTCAGCCGTTCCGTACTCGGGTTCGTCGTCACTCTGGAGCCGCCGTCGTCGATATCGGTCGGGTTGTGCCTGGGCCGCGTGTGCTGCGGGAAGCAGACGTGGCTGGAGGCATGCGAGCTGGCGGAGCAGGTGCAGTGGCCGATGGCGGGGAAGCCGAAGCAGTTGTATCTCGACAACGCCTCCGAGTTCAAAAGCGAAGCGCTGCGCCGCGGATGCGCCCAGCACGCCATCACCCTCGAGTACCGTCCTCCGGGCCGACCGCACTACGGCGGGATCGTCGAACGCATCATCGGAACGGCGATGACGGCGGTGCACGAGCTGCCTGGGACCACCTTCTCGAACCCAGCGGACCGAGGAAGTTACGACTCGGACAAGCACGCGGCGTTGACATTGCGTGAGTTGGAGCGTTGGCTGGTCCTGGCTATAGCCTCGTATCACGCGAGCGTTCACGCAGGGATCGGGAACACTCCGGCCGCCGTGTGGGCCGGTGGGGTCGCCGCAGTTGGTCATGCCCCTCGTGTGGTGCTCGGCGAAACCGCGTTCTTGGTGGACTTTCTTCCCGTCATCCGGCGACGTCTGACGCGCACGGGCTTCGTTCTCGATCACGTGCACTACTTCTCGAACGCGCTCAAACCGTGGGTTGCGCGGCGAGAGGATTTGGGGCGGTTCGTGATACGACGTGACCCACGCGATTTGAGCAGAATCTGGGTCCTCGAACCAGACGGTGCCGGCTATGTCGAGGTGCCGTACCGGACGATGTCACATCCCGCGGTGACACTGTGGGAGCACAGAGCTGCTATCGCCCGTCTCCGCGAACAAGGTCGGTCGAACGTCGATGAGAGCGCACTGTTTTCGATGATCGAGCAGATGCGCGAGGTCACCGACCGCTCGCAGAAAGCCACCCGCAAAGCCCGGCGCAACCGTGCCCGCCGCACGCATCTCACCGGCGCCGCCGCGTGTGCACCGATCCCGGCGATCCACCCGCCGGTGGAGCCTCGAGCGGACGGCGGCACCGCAACGCCGGTCTTCAGCGACATCGAGGAATGGTGACGCGATGACCTCATCGACAGGAAGCAGCGACGAACCCACCGAGTCGTCCAGCGAGGATTTGGGGCACCTTCGGGAGTCGGTTCGACCGCTCACCGCACTCGACGACGCGGACCGGATCCGGTCGATCCGGTCGGAGAGGTGGATCGGGCATCCGCAGGCCCGTACGGTCATCGACCATCTGGAGTCGTTGCTGTCGTGGCCGGACCGACAGCGTATGCCGAACTTACTGTTGCTCGGTCCGACGAACAACGGCAAGTCGATGATCATCGAAAAGTTCCGGCGCACTCATCCGCCGATCAGCTTGTCCGACCGCGAGCAGACACCGGTGTTGTGCATGCAGATGCCCCCGGACCCGTCACCCGGCCGGTTCTACCTCGCACTGCTCACAGCGTTGGGAACACCGACCAGGCCCCGCAATCGGGTCCACGAACTCGAACAGCAAGCATTGATGCTGCTCCGCGCCACCGGCGTACGGATGTTGATCATCGACGAGCTCCACAATGTTCTCGCCGGCCGCGACAACGTCCGCCGCGAATTCTTGAACGTGCTGCGGTTCCTGGGCAACGAACTACGCATTCCTCTTGTCGCTGTCGGAACCCGCGACGCCTACCTCGCCATCCGAACCGATCCCCAGCTGGAGAACCGATTCCACCCCATGACTTTGCCTGTCTGGACCAACACTGCCGACACCAGATCACTGCTGGCCAGCTTCACCACGAGCTTCCCCCTCCGCAAACCCTCGCACCTGACATCACCGGAGATGACCGACTACCTCCTCACTCGCTCCGAGGGCACCATCGGTGAACTGACAACGCTGCTCACTGCCGCCGCAGTGACCGCCGTCGACAGCGGAGAGGAAGCGATCACCTCATCGGTGCTCACACGCACTCCGTACGTCGGTCCCACGGAGCGACGCCGCCAGTTCGAGCGCCACCTCGCGTGAACGCGCGGCTCGCTGCGATGCCCGATGATGCGTACGTTCGCCCGTGGCCGCTGCACCCGCCGCCACTGCCAGGGGAGGTCCTCTCGTCCTGGTTGGCCCGGATATGCGAGCTGTATCCGCACATCAAGCCTTCTGACCCTGCTAGCAGACCTCGATATCGATTGTGCTGTCGAGGATCTCGACCGCTACACACCGGAGCCGATACTTATCGAGCTGGCCGGTCGCGGCGCAGTCCCGGTAGAGAGGGTGCGGATGATGACGTTGGCGGGGTGGACACCGTGGTTGCTCGACAGCACCGACCCCGCCGACTGCGACTTCGACACCTACGTCCACCAATTCTCGATCCTGCTACCGGCCGACCTCGCGAGGCAGGATCGACGACGTCGCACACCCACGAGCGAGGCATGGTTGCCGTGGGCGAGCACTCCGCGCAGTCGGGCATGCCCGGCATGTATCGACAGCCTCGAATCCACTGCTGATATCAACATGACTCTGCTGCATCAATATCCGGTGCTGAGCAGCTGCCTCGACCACCGTTGTCGACTCGAACCCTGCTCTGCTTTCCCTGGTCATGCGATCTTCTGGGATCAGGTCCGGTTCGGTTCGGACGAACGGGTCTCGCCCGTTCCGGTTCCCTCAGCGGTCACGGACCTCGATCGGCGCAGTACCGAGGCTCTGACGACGGGATGGGTGGAGCTCGGCCCGGGCCGGGTACATGCCGCTGTGTGGTTCCGGCTTCTGCGCACCGTCGTCGACGAAGTGTCCTCGCCGCTGGTTCGCACCGGACGGTGGGCGACGAGGCTCGTTGCGATCTGGAGGGCCGCCGGTCGTTCTCGCCCGTTGCGGACAGCGTGGGTTCCGTTCGAGGACCTGCACTGGGACGAGCAGGCGAAAGTTCTCGAGGCTGCAGCGATCGGCATTGCGATGGTCGAGAGCGGTGAGATCGATGCCGGCGGTGCGCACGCATCTCTGCTGCGCCCACGACCCTACGAGCCGGTCGATCCCGGGACAGCTCCGACGCGCTCGTCTTATCCCGCACCCGAGGGCGATCTGTGGGCTGACGCGCACGCTGCGGCCGAGGCCGCCATCGCGGCGGCGCGCGTCGATCCTGCATCCGCCAGTTCGTTGTACAACTTCCTGCGCTGGGGGTGGTGCCGCACCGCGGCGGAGCTGGATGAGACGGTGCAACTGTTCCTCGACCACGGGATCCCGCTGCGCCATCCGCCGACGTAGTTCTCGCCCGATGGAGGGGGGTCGTCCGCGATGCACGCGCGGCGACAGCCGAGAAGCGCCGTTTTCGCGGCGGGGTCATAGTCACCAACGTTATTTGTGCGGTGACCGACGAGAATTTTCCTTCCCGCACCGTAGACCCGCAAACCGCCAGCTGAGCGTGGTTTCGAATCCAGAAATGTGTCGGAGCTGCCCGATACAGTCCACCCCATGACAGAACGCCAGCCAGCAGCCGGCTCGAACGCTGTCCCAGCTGTCGTGTCGGGTGGCGCTGCGGTGTTTCCGGACCTGACACCCGAGGTTGCCGCTCGGATCGAGCGGTCGATGGCTGCATCGCGGTCCGCCGGTACCCGCCGGGCTTACAGCTCGGCGTGGCGACGCTTCGAAACCTGGTGCATCGTCCTCGGGCACCAGGCTTTGCCGGCGCATCCCGCAACGGTGGCGGCGTACCTCGTCGGCGCCGCCGACACGCTCACCGTCGACGGGACGCGGGCGTATGCGCCGTCGACGTTCGACAAATGGATCGCGGCGGTCGCGGACCGCCACCGCGCTACTGGACACGACAACCCGTGCGGGCACGAGATGGTCCGCGCCACCCTCTCGGGTATCCGGCGGGATTACGCGTCTGCGGGGGAGCGGCCCCGCAGACCCCGTGCCCCGCTCCTCACCGCTGACATCACTACGATCGTCGACCACGCCCGACGCACTGCAGCGGGCTGGGCGTCGGAGGTCCTCGAACGCCGCGACACCGCGCTACTGCTGATGGGCTACACCGGCGCATTCCGCCGCAGCGAACTCGTAGCGCTCGAATGCCGCGATGTCCACCGCGACCGCCTCGATGGTGCGCATGTACGTATCCGGAAGTCGAAGACCGACCAGGACGGCACCGGAACCGTGAAAGCACTCCCGTTCACCGCCCGCCACGAGTCATGCCCGGTCTGCGCGTGGGTGCGATGGCTGCAGATCGTCGCAGCGTTCGACACCGGCGGCAGAGTTGCCGTCATCCGAATACTCTCCCGCGCAGTGGAATTCGACTCCCATATTTGTCGCGGCACCCTTCCTGTGGTCGAGAAACGGTCCCCTCTGTTTCGGTCCGTCCGCAAGAACGGCAACCTCTCCGACACAGCCCTGTCCGGAGCCGCGGTGCACGCGGCGATCCGCCGCCGCGCTACTCGAGCTGGATACGACCCCGTCACCGTCGCTCAGCTCGGCGGGCATTCCCTCCGTTCCGGCTTCGTCATGCAAGCCTTCCGCAACGGAGCTGACGCGCACGCCATCATGCGCCAAACCGGGCACACCACACCCGCAATGGTCGAAACATACGCTCACGAGAATGCGCCACTGATCGGCAACGCCGTCACCGAGCTCGGCTTATGACCAGGCACCCGACCGAGCCAGTGACCGGCGACGGGACGACCGGGGCAGATGCTGACCACGACGACCGCCCTTGTCCGATACGACCAGCGGACATCACGAACACGTCGATACCGAGGCGGGATCGGCACACGTGGTCACTGTTCGAGGACTGGTGCACCGCCCATGGCGAACCCTCACTGGCGGCCTCTCCGGAGTCGCTTGCTCGGTTTCTTCACGCGCACCCCGCCGCGCCGACGACCCAACGCCGTCGGATCGCGGTGATCGACATCGCTCATCATCGGCATCTATTACCTCCTCCGGGGTGTGCTGAGATCGTTCGGGCTGCGCTGGACGTGGCGCGTACGTCGCGCCTGCAAGAGGTGGCAGCCGTGATCGGCGGAATCATCGCGCGGCTTCCCGAATACGGTTGGCCGTCAGCGTTGTTCGCACGCAGAGACGTACTGATCCTCACGCTCGCTACGACAGGTCTGCCGTACACGCAGATCGCGGCCCTGCGGGCATGCGATGTCACCGCCGATGCCTGTCTCGACGCCCTTCGCGTCGAGGCAGGCCGCGGCGTCCGCACTGTCACTTCCCTCGCGCTGGCGGGGACGGGCATTTCTCCGCGCACGGTGTACCAGCGCTGGTGTGAGGTACTCGGCCATCGGACCCGGTATCCGAGCACCCGAATGCTCGCCGACGCTCTCGATGCCGTGGACGGCACCGGGCTCGGCGGATACGACCGGTATTTCGACCCGGCCGGGAAACAGCCGCTGTCGATTCCTATCGACCGGTGGGGCCACACCCCGTTGGCTGCGACCCCGCTGACCGCCCGTGCGGTCGCGGGCATCGTGCGAATGCACCTGGACGGACGGGCACCCACCCACCTGCAGCCCACTGCGCGGTCACAACATCCGGAGCAGATCGCGGCACCGGATCCAGTACCGCGGGTCCTGCTCGACCCCGGCTACTACGAACGCGGAACGCTTGCGCGTAGACACGCCCACGGTCTTCTCGACGGCGTGGACTCCGTCCTCGCCGATGTCGAAACCCGCGCGGACAGCCTGTTGGAAGCACTCGTCGACTTTCTCGAATCGGAGACCGCACGCGTACCGGCCGACACCGTCGAGTGACAAGTGGTTCGTACTCGGGTCTGCACACACTCTTCTTCTCACGGCAGGGAGGCGGTGACGTCTCCGAAATCTCCGAGACGAAGATCGACCAGGCCGCGAACGAACGATGCATCGATCTGACCCCGTCTGTGTGGTCTACGTCGAATCCGGGTCGTCCGAGAGTCGTGGGTTTCGGAAATCTCTCGGAGAGCGCCCGGTCCAGCGTTTGAAGGCATGAGAGAAGTTGGCGAGGTCGCTGTATCCGAGTTCAGAAGCGATCTCGCTGACCGAAACCGAGCGATCGAGGAGCCGTAGCATCGCGCGTTCGTACAGCAGCGATTGGCGCACCTTTCTGTAGGTGGTTCCTTCTTCGGCAAGCCGCCGTTTCAACGTGCTGCTGGACATCGACAATGCTTGTGCAACATCATGGTTGGTTCGCTGTCCGAGGTCCTTTTCCAACAGTTGCCTCACCTTCTCGGCGGATGACATGGACCCACTCCGATGGGCGAGTGTCCGCTGCAGATCAGCGATAGCGAGACGATATGCGAGAGGGTCCGAGAACCGACAAGCCTTGTTTAGTGTGTCCTCGGGTACGTGGACGAAGGAAATCGGAGCGTCGAAGAACCGGCGATTCGCCGGACCTTTGTCGTGGCTCACCTCGGTCGGCTCCGGCCAGCTCAGATGGAGTGTCACCGGCGATATGTCACCGGCGAGCATGTCCAGCAGTCGTAACAACGCCGACCCGCCGTAGGTGATGACCAAGCAGTCCAGTGCGGAATCGCCTGTGTGCGCAGTGAGCCCGACGATCAGACCGTAGTCGCCAGTGTGGAACTGCGATTTCAACGCCGTGGAGATCAATGGCAGGTATGTCAGGAGATCGACGATCTCGGCGACCGAACCAGCGCTGATCAAAGGTGAACTCAGGGGCCCGAACGATGTCAACTGGGCCTGCTCGGCAAACGCAAATCCGAGTCGAGTGGCCTGGGCGATATCGAGTTCGGGATAGACCTCCCGAAACCACCGTATCGGCGCCTGGACGTCATGCTGAATGAGCGTCGCTTCACTGGTTCCTTCGCGGTGCATGATCGCGCGAAGGCGCGCGGCGGCGTCAGGGTCGAGTGCGCGGCGTTCGAGCAGCTGCACGAACGCAAGCGGTGGCACGCCCTCATCGCTCAGCTTCACGGTGATTCCTTTGACCCGAATTCACAAGTTTATGACTCCACCGAACATAGCCGTCACCCGCGTTTGCGACGACACTTTCGTCAATCACGCCGGAAAACGAGGTGGTGGCAAGCTGGACGGATTCTTGTCCGGAAGTTCGTTTGTCTTGAGAATGGGAATATTGCGTGACACCGACGCTAGCGGCGCTACACCGCTGTCGCTACGGTCGACCGAATCGAGTCGTCTTGCTCAACTCTGGATTGGCTTGAAAATCTTGGAACCCCTCGATGTACGGAGCGAGTAGGTCTGCGATATCGGTGGCGGTCTGGGCTGCGTCAGTCGGGGGCCGTGAGACATACGCCAAGGCCATCTGAACGATGGACGTGCTCAGGATATCGGCTTGGCGTTTCGGGGCTTGCACCCAGCATCGCTGAAATGTGGCAGAGAGGTGATCTGCGGCTCGCTCGACAAGCTGGGTGCTGTGAACAGTAATGAGCCGCAGGAGGTCTGCGGATGCGTCTTCTTCTCGTAGCGATCTGACCAATGGGTCACGTTCGGAGACGGCGAAAAACGCAGCCAAACCTCGGCCGAGCGCCAATCTGATATCACCAACGCAAGTGTAGAGTCCATCGTCCACCACACTGACCAGCTGATCGGTCAGTCGTATCGCGTAGCTCTCCGCCACACCGCGCCGGGACCCGAACTCGTTATAGATGGTCTGTCGAGACAAACCGGCTTCCTTCGCGACCTCGGACATGGTCACGGACTTCCAGCTCTGCCGCAGCAGGAGAGCGCTCAATGCGTCTAACGCGGTCGCACGAAGGAGAGTGCTTGCCGCTGTCCGGTAGCCACCATCAGGGCGCGCAGTGTGGACGGAACTCATGAATAGAAGTCTAGGCGCGTTCGGACATTGGTGGTGGGGGATGATGTCGCTGTCGCCAGCGCGTCGATGCTGCCAGAGATGCGACCAGTGGCGTTATCGGCGGGCGAACGAACCAGGCGCAGCGGTGAGCCGAACACCTACGAAGAACTCATCTGTTCTTTCGGTAGGTTTCCCGAGCGGCGTACAGCGAACGCAGAGCATGCAACTCGGCACAACTGCCGGCGTGTGGCGTCAGAAAAGCTCTCCATTGCAGAGGTCGGCTACGCACACCCCTCGTCTGCGTAGCTCGACCTACATCTGGCTGGTTTTCACGTCGCGAATATTTCGGCGTTCGATCAGACTCGCGCACCCATGGTAAGTCAACGAAATCCACGCGGGTGCCAACATGAACAGTAGGAGCGGTGTCAATGTGAAGAATACAAAATCCAGCACGATACCTCGATTTCCACTGCATTCATGGAGGCCTGAAGAAGCCGTCGTCGTGGTGTCGATCGTACTGGATCGGCACCGTTCTGTGATATGTCCAAGTTGGCCAAAGTCGCAAGGAGTCCTTGTTCTTTATGCACAACTCATCCTTCCCTCTTTGACACATGAGGAATGGCTATCGTACAACTAGGTCGTATCGAGTTCGCTCCCGTACTTAAAGGAATCAACCTTGAATCGAGCATTGGACCGTCTCGCAGTTCGTGGTCGGGTGCTGGTCACACCCTGCCAGGGGGAGCCCGAACTGTGGGACTACGAATCCGATCCACCCTACGAGACGGTTGCTCAGCGAGCTGCGCGTCATAAAACTGCAGCGGACTCTTGCATGAAATGTCATATACTGACCGACTGCGAGCAGTATCTTGCTACTGATCCTTCGCCAGTCGGAGTGTGGGCCGGTCGAATCTTGGAGACGTCCGAAGGATCTGTCGAATCAAATGCGGCGAACATTGCGACAAGTGAAGGAATCGAGGGCAAAGAAATGGATATCAATGACCGAATCAAGTCGCTTTCACCGAATGCGGCATTCGATATTCTGATAGCAACAATCGTGAATCAGCATGGCAATGGAGTCTGACGAACGTGGCGCTGGAAACCTGGAAGGTTTGAGCCGGGTCGCAGCCACCCTGCTCAAACCGTCAACCGTGCGTCTACTGAGCCGAGCGGTATGGGTAATTTGAGTACTGTGCTGGGTGTCCACCACGCGGCATCCAGCGCAATCCTGAGGTTCATGAGGATGCTGGCATCGTCCAGCTTGCAACCGCACTCTTTCGCTGCTTGTCGGATGCGGTATTTGACCGTGTTGCGATGGATCGTCATGTCGTGAGCGGTCGCGGTAACGCTACAGTTGTTTGCCAGGTAGACTCGCAAGGTCTCGCGGAGCCAGCGGTTCCGCGCACTGTCCAGAAGCAAGCCTCCGAGTGAGTCTTCCGCTAGATCCCTTAGGCTTTCCGGATCTTCGAGCAGAAGAGTGATGGCTGCAACTTCCTCGAAAGTTACCACCGGACTGATATCGACCTTGCCGTCCGAAACCACGCGGGCCGCGCGCTCTGCCTGCCTGGCTGTCTTCCGAAAACCATTTTCACCACTCTGCACGGTTCCAATTGCTGCTCGAATTCGGCCGTACTTCTGAAGAACGTCTGTAACGCTTTCAAGGCAAATCCTTCCGGCGTGAATTATCGGAAACCAAACCAGGGATCGGGCATCGCCTTTACTGTTGACTTGCGGTCGACCGATCGTACCGAGTCTGACGTTAACGGTATCTACGAGCTGGTGCCAGGACTTGCTCGGGAATGGTTCCCGGTCATTCGTCCAAAACTCAATGGCAATATGGTTTCCTGTGAGATTGTAATATGAATCGATTTTGTATGCGTCCAAAGGATCTGTGCATGATGGCGACATTGCGCGTTCGAGTTCCGTGTTTACAGAACTATTTTCTTCACGTATCTTCGATTTCTCCGCTTCGTATTCTGAACATGCGTCCTGACACACGCGGTCTATGAAGACGGCAGACCTGCTGACCAGATGCGCAAGTTGATTCGCGGCCAACGTGTGCGTAGCTCGCGAGAGCGAGAACAGGACATGCTCAAGAAATCTCGATTGGCCCAGGTGATAAGCGCGGGCGAGCGCCGTCAGCGGGACATGCGTGTGTGCGAGAACGCGAGCATGGCACAGGGCGGCATGCGGAGCTCGCAAGTTGTCGTGCTCAGTCCTGTCGGCCAGGAAGTCGATAGCCGCATTGATGTTGGCTTTCACGCTGGTGTGTAGAAGTCCGGTTGCGTCTGCATTGCCGTTCATTTCATGGATTGATGCACTTATGAATGAAGAGATATTCTCGGTCAACTCTGCCTTCCTGTCCTCCATCTCGTCCACAAGTGTTTCCATCAAATGAGTCGATACCATTTTAGTGTCATACCTACCCTGGTAGTTCAATTCTGGAGCGGCACGCCATTTCGGTGACGATCGCTGCGGATCTAGCTTGTCGATCTCGGGGCTTGCCCCGCCGCCTGTGCACCTCGGCTTCTCGTCAGAGCCCTCCTTGCTGGCTTCTGACGCACCGGCTCCTTTCGGTTCGGCTCGCCGGTGACGGAAGCGTCAGCGGCTTGTGGTTGATGAGCTGCATCACTAGTATCTGTACACGCAGGCTGCATCTGTCAATTAATTGGACAAAAAGCCATCGTCTGTATAGTAGTGTGCCTGTGTAGGCAGGCGGTCGGCTTTGGTCTCACCGTCGAGGGGGCGCACTCTTGCGCTGGGGTCCAGGCCCCTGGGGCGAGGAGCAGTTATCCGGTTTGAAGAACCAGAAGGAGACGCCATGGCGACGCCACCGAGCAGTTCAATCGATTACGACGTTCTGATCGTCGGTTCGGGCTTCGGCGGAAGTGTCACCGCGCTGAGGCTGGTGGAGAAGGGGTACCGCGTTGGGATCCTGGAAGCCGGGCAACGCTTCGAGGACAAGGACTTCGCGAAGAACAGTTGGGATCTCAAGCGTTTCCTGTGGGCACCGAAACTCGGTCTGTACGGCATCCAGCGCGTACACCTGCTGCGCGATTGCCTCATCCTCGCCGGTGCCGGAGTGGGCGGTGGATCGCTGAACTACGCGAACACCCTCTACAAGCCGCAGACACCGTTCTTCGAGGACAAGCAGTGGGCGCACATCACCGACTGGAGCAGTGAGCTCTCGCCGTTCTACGACCAGGCCACCCGCATGCTGGGCGTGGTGCGCAATCCGCACATGACCCCTGCCGACGAGGTGATGAAGTCGGTCGCCGAGGACATGGGCGTCGCCGACACTTTCATTCAGACACCGGTGGGCGTGTTTTTCGGTGACGAGCCCGGCAAGACCGTCCCGGACCCGTACTTCGGCGGCGCAGGCCCCGAGCGCACCGGTTGCATCGAATGTGGTGAGTGCATGACCGGTTGCCGCCACGGAGCCAAGAACACCCTGCTCAAGAACTACCTCGGTCTCGCCGAGCGCGCAGGAGCCGAGATCGTGCCGATGACGACGGTGTCCGGCCTGCGCCCCCGATCCGACGGCACCTGGGATGTCGACACCGAGCGCACCGGCGCTCGGCTCCGCAAGGGCAAGAAG
This sequence comes from Rhodococcus sp. NPDC080181, assembly GCF_040702225.1. Taxonomy (NCBI): domain Bacteria; kingdom Bacillati; phylum Actinomycetota; class Actinomycetes; order Mycobacteriales; family Nocardiaceae; genus Rhodococcus; species Rhodococcus sp. NPDC080181. The sequence continues at coordinate 306,256 of NZ_JBFBKN010000001.1, read as the reverse complement.
ACGTACAGCGCGGCAAATGTCGTTCTGGCAGCCGGTACCTGGGGCACCCAGAATCTGCTGCACAAGATGAAAGACACGGGCGCTCTGCCCAAGCTGTCGGACACACTCGGCGAACTGACGCGTACCAACTCCGAGTCGATCGTCGGAGCGACCAAATACGAGGTGGACCCGTCGATGAATCTCACGCGTGGCGTTGCCATCACGTCCTCGTTCCACCCCAGTCCCAACACCCACATCGAGCCGTGCCGCTACGGCAAGGGTTCGAACGCGATGGGCATGCTGCAGGCCCTGATGACCGACGGCGGAGGAAAGATTCCGCGTTGGCTCAAATTCGTGTTCGCGATGATCGCGCATCCGATTCAGTTCGTCCGCGTCGTCAATGTCCGGCACTGGAGCGAGCGCACCATCATCGCGCTGGTGATGCAGAACCTGGACAACTCGATCACCACGTTCACCAAGCGTGGGCCGTTCGGCCGCACGATCTCCAGCAGGCAGGGCCACGGGGAGCCGAATCCGACGTGGATCCCCGAAGGCAACGACGCCACCCGGCGGATCGCCAAGAAGATCGGCGGCCTCGCGGCCGGTACCTGGGGAGAGCTGTTCAACATTCCGCTCACCGCCCACTTCCTCGGCGGCTGCGCCATCGCCTCGGATTCGGCGCACGGCGTCATCGATCCGTACCACCGCGTCCACGGCTACCCGACGCTGAGCGTGGTGGACGGGGCGGCCGTGTCGGCAAACCTCGGGGTCAATCCGTCGCTGACCATCAGTGCGCAGGCCGAGCGGTCCGCCGCACTGTGGCCGAACAAGGGCGAGCTGGATCTTCGTCCGGCACAGGGGCTTCCGTATCAGCGGCTCGATCCCATCGCCCCCAACTCGCCCGTTGTTCCGGTGGACGCTCCGGGTGGACTGAGATTGCCTATCGTCGAGATCCGAAATGGCCATCTGGTCGCCGGTGAGACGGCTTCGCGGTGAAAGAAGTACTTGGTGAGCGCGCATTTCGAAACAGGAGCCCATCCGCTCGATGCCTTCGTGCGGAGCGCAGAGTTGTCGCACTCCACATCTGGAGTGGACTCAGGTCGGATCTCTGGGGCGAACCGTCTGACCCGAATTCACAAGTTTTTGACTCTACGTAACATGGCCGCCATTCACGTTTGCGGCGACACTGTTATCAATCGCGAAGAAAATTGAGGAGTTGACATGGCAGTTGTAACTTTCGTCGCCCACGATGGTGGGAAGCACGAGGCGGGCTTGGTCGAAGGTCGATCGTTGATGCAGATTGCAACCGACAATGCTGTGCCGGGGATCGATGGAGACTGTGGGGGCGAAACGGCCTGTGGCACCTGCCATGTGATCGTCGACCCGCAGTGGTCAGGAGAGGTGGGTCTGTCCGGTGCCAACGAGGAGGAGATGCTGGCTATGAACCCCGAGCGTGAACCCACGTCTCGGTTGTCGTGCCAGATGGTGGCCTCGGAAGCGTGGGATGGCCTGATCGTTCGAACACCTGAATTCCAATTGTGATGTGTGAAAGGCAGGCACGACAGCATGAAAGTTTCTGAGTCGATCACCGACAAGGTCCAGTCGACCATCCCTATAGGGCTGCAGATCCAGGGCGCTCATCTGTACGACAAGACCCGACGGTGGGTGACTGGCACGAATGGCAAGAAGATCTTCGTCGAAAGTCCCATTCCACCGGTCGAGGATGTCGAGCTCGCCGACATCGACCTCAGTAACCCCTTTCTTTACAGACAAGGGCGGTGGCAGTCGTACTTCGAGCGCGTGCGGAACGAGGCACCGGTTCATTACCAACCCAACAGTCCGTTCGGCCCGTTCTGGTCGGTCACGCGCCATGCCGATATCGTGGCCGTCGACAAGAACCACGCTGTGTTCTCGGCCGAACCGTTCATCGTCATCGGCGTCCCGCCCCGGTTTCTCGATATCGAGATGTTCATCGCGATGGACCCGCCACGCCACGACAAGCAGCGCGCTGCCGTCCAGGGGGTTGTCGCACCGAAGAACCTCCGGGAGATGGAGGGACTGATCCGATCGCGGGTACGGGAGGTATTGGACGACCTCCCCCTGAACGAGCCGTTCGACTGGGTGCAGAATGTCTCGATCGAGTTGACAGCTCGGATGCTCGCAACTCTTCTGGATTTCCCCTACGAACAACGCCGCAAACTCGTCTACTGGTCCGATTTGGCAACCTCGATGGAGCAAGCCAACGGTGGGCCCTCGGACAACGACGAGGTGTTCGAGGGCATGCGTGACATGGCCCGTGGCCTCAGCGCTCTCTGGCATGACAAAGCAGCCAGGAGGTCTGCAGGGGAAGAGTCCGGTTTCGATCTGATCACCATGTTGCAGAGCAACGAGGACACCAAGGATCTGATCGATCGTCCGATGGAATTTCTGGGCAACCTCGTCCTGCTGATCGTCGGTGGGAACGACACGACGCGTAACTCGATGAGCGGTGGCGTTCTTGCGTTGAACCAATTCCCCGACCAGTTCGAGAAATTGAAGGCCAATCCCGATTTGATCCCCAACATGAACTCGGAAATCATCCGATGGCAAACACCCTTGGCGTACATGCGCCGAATTGCCAAAGCCGACACCGTTCTGAACGGACAATTCATCCGCAAGGGTGACAAATTGGTGATGTGGTATGCCTCGGGTAACCGCGACGAACGCGTTTTCGAGAATCCTGATGATTTCATCATCGATCGTGCCAATGCGCGCAATCACATCGCGTTCGGATTCGGTGTACACCGGTGTATGGGCAATCGGCTGGCCGAAATGCAGCTGCGGATTCTGTGGGAGGAGTTGCTTCCCCGCTTCGAGAACATCGAGGTCGTCGGCGACCCCGAGTATGTTCAGTCGAATTTCGTGCGGGGCATCAGCAAGATGATGGTGCGCCTGACGCCTACTTCCAGCGCATGACATCGCAACGGGCGATCATCGTCGGCGCAAGCCATGCTGGGGCACAACTGGCAGCTAGTTTGCGCCAAGAAGGTTGGGCAGGCGAGATCGTCCTCATCGGTAACGAGTCTGCCGCTCCCTATCAACGCCCCCCGCTGTCGAAGGCATACCTGGCGGGCAAATGCGTACTCGACGATATCGCCATTCGCAGCACGGACTTCTACTCCAAGCAAGGTATTCAGCTCCTGAACGCGCAGGTGGAGGCCATCGTTCGGTCGGAAGGCAACGTCGTTCTCGACACCGGGGAGAAGCTGGCCTACGACAAGCTCGCGCTGTGCACGGGAGCCCGCCCTCGTCGGCTCACCGTTCCCGGGGCCGATCTCCACGGGGTCTACTACCTGCGCACCGCAGCGGACGTCGAGAGGATCCGTATGGCCACCGGCCCTGGCCGGCGGGTGGTGATCGTCGGAGGCGGCTACATCGGACTCGAGACAGCGGCATCGCTGCGCGCACTGGGCGTACAGGTCACAGTCCTCGAGGCAACTGGGCGTGTGCTCGAGCGGGTCACTGCTCCCGAGGTATCGACGTTCTTCGAGCGGATACATCGCGAGCAGGGAGTCGACATCAGAACGAACGCGATGGTCGAAGGCCTGTCCGGTGACCGTGAGGTTCGTGAAGTCAGTTTGGCCAGCGGGGAATCGATCCCCGCAGATCTGGTCATCGTCGGTGTCGGCGTCGAGCCGAACACCGACCTCGCCGCCGATGCGGGTCTTGTCATCGACAACGGCATCGTGATCGACGATCACACTCGGACCAACGACCCCGACATCATGGCGGCGGGGGACTGCGCGAGCCACGACATGGCCCGTTACGGCCGTCGACTACGGTTGGAGTCCGTCTCGAGCGCAGGAGAGCAGGCCAAAGTCGCGGCCTCGACCGCCTGCGGGAAGTCCAGAAAAATCGAAGCGTTGCCGTGGTTCTGGTCAGATCAGTATCATTTCAAGCTGCAGATCGCCGGCCTCAACACTGGATACGACGAAGTGGTTCTCAGTGGTGACCCCAGCCGCGACAGTGATTTCAGTTGCTTCTATCTCCAGGCCGGTGAGCTCATTGCCGCCGACTGCATAGGTCGCCCGCGCGAGTTCATGTACAGCAAACGGGTGATCGCCCAGCGACTCCCCGTCCAACGCGAAGACCTGATGCTCGGCGGACTCGCGCGCAACTGACCGATCCTTCGGTCGTTGTGCACACAACAGCAACCGGTTTGCTCAGAATAGGGAACATCAGCGATGACCATGACAGACCGCCCGCCCGGGGCACATACTACGCAGACACCACACGCGTACCTGGGAGCAACGGACTTCCTCGACATCGAGCACGAATCCGTGCGGGCGTTCACCGCCGCGGCAATCGGGGATGCGAGCAGCGACCGTGACAAGGCCAGACGCCTCTTTGCCGCCGTCCGCGACCGGATCTGGTACGACCCGTACACCGTGTCGGACGATCCGGCCCACTATCGGGCGAGCTTCGTCCTCGAGACTGGGCGCGCTTACTGCGTCCCGAAGGCGGTGCTGTTGACCGCAGTGTGCCGGGCGGCGGGTATCCCGGCACTGCTCGGCTTCGCCGACGTCCGAAATCACCTGCAGACCGAGACGTTGCGCGCGCTGATGGGCGGCACCGATCTGTTCGTCTACCACGGCTACAGTCGCCTCTACATCGAGGGCCGGTGGTTGAAGGCCACGCCGGCATTCAATGTCGAGTTGTGCGCTCGTTTCGGCGTGCCGCCAGTGGAATTCGACGGCGATCGCGATGCTCTCATGCATGCCTTCACCGCAGACGGAGCTCAGCACATGGAGTATGTCCGCGAGCGAGGAGTCTTCGACGACCTACCCTTGAACGCGATCTTGACGGTGCTTCGGCACGCCTACGGCCCCACGATCTTCACGGGCGCTCACCCACTCGATGATGTTTTCACCGGCCGCACCCGGCCGGACGAAACTCCCGGGGATCGAAACTCGCCGCGGGAGTCTCGATGAACACAAGCGGTGAGAACATACGCGCCGAACCCCGTATCGCGGCCGACTGCCGATCGGTCGGAGCTCTCTCCGCGAACAATCGCGATCGTGAACACTCGGACCGCCTCGGACACCTTCGAATCGGGTGAGCCGATACCTGCTGGCAGAGCTGTGCCACATGACTGTCTCGTCGCCGCGGCCGTGGTAAGGCCGACACCGGAAGTTGCACCGAACAGACGAGACCCGTTCTGCCGCTGGGGTTGCGGCTGCGGGCGATGAACGACCGATCCGAACGCCTCCCCGGGCACGAGACGACGCGCGATACCCATATCCCTCTCCCGTGTGCGCAGCCGCTACCGCGAGAGCGGGCCGACAGGCGTCTACCGACGTCTCTCATCTATGCAAGGAGCGCAGCATGACGAACAACGCACCTCACACCCCCGCCAGGACCGTGGCGATCACAGGTGGAGCTCGCGGCATCGGCTATCAGACAGCGAAGGAGTTGATTCGACGAGGCCACCGGGTCGCCATCGGCGACATCGACGAGGCACGTGCGAAGGAGGCCGCCGCCGAACTCGGGGTGAAGGTCGTCACCCGACTCGACGTCACCGAACCTGACTCGTTCACAACGTTTCTGGACCTGGTCGAACGTGAACTCGGACCCCTCGACATCCTGATCAACAACGCGGGCATCATGCCTACCGGCCACGCCCACGAAGAGGACGATGCAGTAACCCGGCGGCAAGTCGAGATCAACGTCCTGGGGGTCATCTTCGGGACCAAACTGGCTCTTCAGCGCATGCTGCCGCGCCGCACCGGACACATCATCAACACTGCGTCATTGGCCGGCGAGCTCGCGGTACCTGGTTTGGCGACCTACTGCGCTACCAAGTTCGCAGTCATCGGATTCACAGAGGCCGCACGACTGGAGTACCGCAAGTCAGGGGTTCGACTGTCCACAGTCCGCCCGACGTTCACCAACACCGAACTCGTCGCCGGAACCGCCGGCGCAAAGGGATTACGCAACGCCGAGCCGGAGGAGATCGCCCGCGCGACAGCAGATCTGATCGAGAATCCACGCCCCTTCGTCCGCGTCACCCGTCTCGCCGGCGCAATGGTCGCGGCGGTGAAATTCGTCCCCCGGCGTCTGGCGACCGGACTGGGTGCGGCCCTGAACACAGATTCGGTGTTCCTCGCGGACGTCGACATGGCTGCTCGCCGAACGTATCTCGACAGAATCCGGAACAGCTGAGCGTGCCGACAAGCGCGCTCGACCAACCACCCGAAAGGCAGCCACAGTGACCCACACGACTCTGATCGAGAACTATCCCCACCGGATGGGAGGGCACTGCGGGTCAGGTGCAATGCGAGACCTTCTCCAGTGGCACGGTCTGGGATGGGACGGACCACCCGACGAGGGGTTGGTGTTCGCACTGGGTGGTGATCTGGGTTTGTCCTACCTGCGATCGGACGACCTGGTCCCACCGATGTACCTGGTCGGCCGCGGTGCCGACTTCGAGATCGACTTACCGCGCAGGCTCGGCGGACAAGTCGAGGTTCTCACGACCGACGATCCCGCTGAGGGATGGTCATGGGTTCGCGACGACATCGATGCGGGACGACCCAGTCTGGTCTGGGCCGATATCGCTGAGCTGCCCTACCTACGGGTGAAACTGCAGATGAGTCGTCACGACATCGTGGTGATCGGCTACGACGAGATCGGGGGGACTGCCTCGGTCGTCGACAACGATCGGGCCGATGTGCAGGAGATCCCGCTCGACGCGCTCGCTCGGGCGCGATCTTCCACCTCGTTCCCGCAACCGACACGTCACTGCACGTACCGAATCACATGGCCGCAGACACTGCCGCCCGTGTCGACTGCCGCGGCCGCGGCCTTCGCCCGATCCGCCGCCAGCATGCGCGCCCCATCGACACCGGGAATAGCCGACCACGTACCAGCGGCCGGTGCCGAAGGATTGGCCGCGGTCGACCAGCTGGCAACCGACGTCAAGAGCTGGGTCGACCTTCCGCCCGATGACCTCGAGACGCTGCTGTTCAGTCTCGGTATCTTCATCGAAAAGGCCGGAACCGGAGGCGGGCTCTTTCGTCGGCTTCTCGCCGACGGCTGTACCGAGATTGCACGTCTGACCGGTGATCCCGCTACCGCAGACCTCGCGGTGGCCGCCGATCACTGCGCCCAGGCCTGGACCGAAACTGCCCGCGCCGGAACACAACGCGGTCTCGATGTGCGAACACGCGCAGCTGCGGTGGCCGTGTCGGCTGCCGAACTGCCTGCACTCGAGCTGATCCTGGTGGAGTCCCTGGAGTCTGCTTCACGCTCGCTGTCCGCCATCACGAGATGATGCCCATCGTCGTTCGACGGCGCGCGGTAGACGGTGCATCGCACTGTGCTGCAGCCGCTCGTGCCGGATCGCCGCAGGCGTGCGGAGGCACCGAACGACCGAAGAGTTGCCGGACGGAACGGTCGAACGCCTCTCGGTGGACGCTGCATCGATGCCGTGTCGTTGCTCGGCAACAGACCCTGATCCCTGCCCCGCGCCGACAACAATTCAGCCGCCAACGGAAGCCTTCGATGTTCGCGGTCACCGTTTTCGGCTCGACGGCCGCGTCGTGTGCGCTATCGGGCCAGGCCCGTTATCTTCTAGCTGATACTTGAAACCGAGGGCTACGGTAGCCAGACCCGGTATGACTTCTCGCCCCTGTCATCGATGATCCGGGGGGTGGGGGGGGCTGTCGCCGGGTGTTGACGTCGGATCGGTGACCGGACGAAGGACTGCTTCATGGCCACGAGCTACGCCGTGTTTTGCGGCATCGACGTGGGAAAATCCGAACATCACGCCGTCGGTCTCGCCTTCGACGGAACCCGTCTGTACGGCAAAGCCCTACCCAATGACGAGGCCCGCCTGCGCACAGTGTTCGACCGCCTCGCCACGCGCGGGCCGCTGTTGATCGTCGTCGATCAGCCTAATACGATCGGCGACGCCCTGCCGGTCACCGTCTCCCGATCCTGCGAGCACCAGTTCGCGTCCCTACCGGGTCTGTCGATGCGCCGCATCGCAGATCTGTATCCAAGGCAAGCCAAAACTGATGCGCGGGCCTGCGTTCATCATCGCCGACACGGCCCGGACCATGCCCCACACGCTGCGACGAGTCGATACCGGTGATGACACACTCGCCGAGCTCGGTGTGCTGATCGGTTTTGATGACGATCTCGCCGGTGAAGCAACCCGCGTCAGCAACCGAATCCGCGGACTGCTGACCGGCATTCACCCCGCGCTCGAACGAGTCCTCGGACCGCGTGTGACACACCCGGCAGTGCTCGAGATCCTGTCCCGCTGCGGTAGCCCCGGCGGCATCCGCGCTGCTGGTAAGCGGAAACTGACCGCTTCGCCGCCAAAAACGCGCTCAGGATGGGGCAAGACTGGTTGCGGAGATCTACGCCGCACTCGAGGCTCAGACGGTAGTAGTGCCCGGGTCTGCGGCTGCCGAGACTGTTCTACCCAAACTGGCGGACTCGCTCAAAGAGACACTGCAGCAACGCAACACAGTTGGCTCGGACGTCGAGAGGATGCTCGGTGCCCACCCTCTTTCCTCGCTCCTGATCTCGATGCCAGGCGTCGGAGTCAGGACTGCCGCACGCATCCTTCTCGAAGTCGGTGACGGATCGGCATTCAAATCAGCAGGACACCTGGCCGCCTACGCCGGCATCGCACCCGTGACCCACCGATCCGGCACCTCGATCCGAGGTGAGCATTTAGCGTGATCAGGAAACCGCAAACTCAAACGCGCGTTGTTCCTTTCGGCCTTCGCCGCGCTGCACGACCCCACCAGTCGCGCCTACTACGACCGCAAGCGAGCCGAAGGCAGGAAACACAACGCCGCGCTCATCTGCCTCGCTCGACGCCGATGCGACGTCCTGTACGCCATGCTCAAGAACAAGACCCTGTACCAACCGCCCGCAGCTCACGCAGCTTGACAGAAACCATAGGGACACGTTATTGAGGCGTGAGGTTCACCCCAACGGTACCAACGGCAGCGGTTGTACCCGCGTTCGCCGACGATCACGGTCGGATGCCGTGCGTGGGGTTGATCTGCCGCGAGGATTTCCGACACTGGAGATGACTATTCTGAAGCCGCGTTTGCGGACTGCCCGTAACTGTAGTGGACAGCGTTCGGGGTTCGGTACCCGAGCGCCGAATGGCGGTGTTGTGAACTGTAGAAGCCGTCGATGTATCTGACGATGTCTTGTCGTGCTTTGCTTTTGGTGGAGTAGATCGTTCGGTAGACGCATTCGTTCTTGAAATCAGCGAAGAAACTTTCGGCCATACTGTTGCCCCACAACACCCCGCGAAGACCGCATCCGCGGAGAGCTCACGAGAGCCCGGTAAGCCCGGTAAGCCCGCGAGGTACATACGGCAAGTTCGGAGTGGAAGATCGCTCCCGGCTCGATCCGGGTCAAGGCTCTAAATCGAGATGGCTCCGTTCACTTGGGGACACGCCAACCTCTCAGGTGATTAATCCGACGGGGATTACCCGAAACCATGTACCAGGTACTGCACGTACCTGATACTGTGCGAACACCTTATCGCGACGAGCTGCGCAGACAGAAGAGGAGAGACCGGTATCTATACAGAAATTGCTGGTCGAGCGACAGCCAGTCTTGTGACCTTTGGAAATTCGATTGCCCTCGCCGGCCAGGCATTGCGGTGGGCCGTGCGCGATATTGTCACCGGACGGTTTCCGTTTCGGGAGTTTGTCACACAGACGTGGTTCGTCATCACCGTAACGACGTTGCCAGCGATCCTGGTCGCGATCCCGTTCGGCGTTATCGTCTCGGTGCAGGTCGGAAGTCTAACCCAGCAGGTCGGGGCCACATCTATCGCCGGAGCCGCCGGTGGACTCGGGATCATTCAGCAGGGGGCACCGATCGTCACCGCGCTCCTGCTCGGTGGTGCGGCAGGGTCGGCCATCGCCTCTGACCTTGGCGCACGCACCGTCCGTGAAGAAATCGATGCCATGGAGACGCTCGGACTAAATTCGACACGTCGACTCGTCGCACCTCGATTCGTCGCGGTTCTCATCGTCGCTCCGATGTTATGCATGCTCATCGTGTTTACCGGTCTCGTGGCCGGCTACATCCTTAGCGTCAACGTCCAGGGCATCACGCCGGGGAGCTACGTCGCATCGTTCGCATCGTTCGCATCATCGGCGGACATCCTTGTAGCGCTGATCAAGTCAGTGGTGTTCGGTCTCGTGGTCGTGACAATCGCGTGTCATCGGGGCCTGTCCACGAAAGGTGGCCCCAAAGGTGTGGCCACATCTGTCAACGCCACCGTGGTCCTAGGGGTAGTGGCGTGCTTCGTCATCAACGTGTTCATCACCCAACTGACCATCATGTTCGTCCCGCAGACCATCGGATGACGGAGAACACGTGACCGCAGTACCATCCACCCGTTATAGTTTTGTTACTCGTCCGATCGTGCGTGCTGTGACACCCCTCGCTGAGGTCCCCGCGCAGCTCGGGCACATTACAACATTCACCATCGACACCGTCGCCGGAATTCGGCACGTCGCAACCACCTATCGACGACAGACGTTTTTATTCATACAGGAGTTTGCCTGGGGACGAGGCGCTGTACTGGTCGGCGGGGGTACCGCGATCGTGCTTGTGATTCTCGGAATGGCTGTCGGGGCGTCCATCGGCATCCAGGGCTACGCCTCGCTAGACCTGGTCGGGATGGGGTCTCTTACGGGATTCATTTCGTCATACGCCAACACTCGAGAGTTGGCACCGATGATCGCCGCGATCGGTTTCGCAGCCCAGGCCGGCTGTCGCCTCACTGCGGAAATAGGTTCGATGCGTATCGCCGAAGAGATCGATGCGCTCGAGTCGATGGCGGTGCGGCCGATTCCGTACATCGTCAGCACGCGTGTGGTCGCGGCGATCACTACCATCATCCCCCTCTACATCGTAACGCTGATACTCAGTTTCGGCGCGGCCAAGCTGGTCGTCATCCTTTTACACGGCCAGTCGGGTGGCACCTATGACTTCTATTTCGATGCGTTCCTCAAACCGCAGGATTTGGCGTTCTCAGTAATCAAGGTCCTCGTTTTCGTGGTGTCGGTCGTCATCATCCACAGCTACCAGGGTTACTACGCCAGCGGCGGAGCAGAAGGCGTCGGCCGCGCGTCTGGTCGAGCGATCCGCAGCAGTCTCATCATCATCGTCGTGGAGGACATGATCTTAACCCTGTTGATGTGGGGTTTCGATTCGGGCGTCAAGATTTCGGGCTAGGAGTTCAAGTGGCTGTATTTCAAGATCCATCAGGACGCGCGCCCTCACTGGCGAACTTGACCCTGCGCGGGATCGGGGTTCTCGTCGTAGTGACGGTTGCCGGCTATCTTCTGGCGGGCAACGCGACCGGAAAATATGAAGACAACACGACAGTGACGATCACCACCGACGCGGTTGGTGACGGGTTGAAGGGCGGATCGGAGGTGAATTATCGGGGCTTCACGGTGGGCAAGGTGTCCTCGGTGTCGGGGCGCGACCAAAGTGTAAATGTGAAAATCGAGCTCACCGGAGTGAACGACGACATCCGGTTGCGTCAGGGCATGGCCGTGAATTACACGTCCGCCAGCGCGCTGGGGCCGACGGCACTGGAGATTGTCGACCCCGGGCGGGGAGTCCTCATCCGTGATGGCGGCAGCGTCTATGTGAGCAAGCTGCAGTCCGAACACACTTCGGTATCGACCCTGATTCGAAAACTCTCGAAGCTGGTCGATGCTCTCGATCAGCCGGCGTTCAATTCTGTGGTGAAGTTTGTCGTCGATGATTCCCAAACGTTTGCCGATGCCGGCCAGCTCATGTTCCAGATCGCGCAGCTCACTCGGGACGTTCAACAGCGGCCAGTGGGCCAGGATTTGGCGATCGCGGCAGACCTGTCCCAGGGCGTTGCCGACTTCATGACGCCGTTCGTTCCGGGCATCCTCATAAACGTCGACGTCGCTGACTTCTTCGCCACCGACGAGGCCATCAATCAGGCCACAGGCAACCTCAACAGCACCGGCGAGGTTCTGTTCGGGGGACTGGGAGGACTGTTGAGCGAAAACTACCCGGCGTTGAGTTCGGTACTGGACGTCGGCCTCGATCTGGCGAGGCCGGTCGCCAGATCGGCATCGGGACTCGCGCAGACCATTTACACCATCCCGCAGATCCTGGACAGCATCGACAACGCCACGCCGCAAGTCGGCGAGCGAGTACAACTTCAGGTCGCCCTGGTAGTGCAGACGTCACCTGCGCTGCAGAGCGCGCTTGCAGCAGGAGGACCAAGAAGATGAAGCTCAAGTCGTTAATTCCCACCATCGTCAAGATCGTCGCGTTCGCCGCAGTCATCGGCGTTCTCACCTACGTGATCATCGCCATCCTCGAACCCAGCTCGGACGGAGCGAGTTCTGAACGGTCTGCGGTCTTCTCCGATGCATCTGGGCTCAAGCCTCGCGACGGTGTGCGTTTGGCGGGAGTAAAGGTCGGTTATGTGACGGCGATCGGCCTGAAAGGGCCCACCGCGGTCGTTCATTTCCAACTGAACAACGACGTCGCGATCACGTCGAGCACCACCGCCGCCGTGCGTTATCAGAATCTTCTCGGACAGCGATATGTCGAATTGATCGGTGCGGCACAGGGAAAGACACAGGGGGCGGCGCTCACACAGGTGGCACTCGACAAGACCGTTCCCTCATTTGATGTGTCCACCTTGTTCAACGGGTTCAAGCCGGTGTTCGACACGCTTAACGCCGACGAGATCAATGAACTGCAGTCCAACTTGTTGCGCGTTGCTCAAGGTGATGGGAGGGGTATATCGCCTGTTCTGGAGCAGGTCGCCAACATCACCGCCTACGGGGACCAGCGGTCTGAGATCATCACGAATATCGTGACGAGTCTCGGCCAGGTCTCCGACCAACTCGAAGGCCGCTCGGCGCAGCTGGTCGAACTCGTCGACCAGCTGGGATCGATCGTCGACGCCTTCAGCCGCGTGAGTGACCGGTTGCGGGAGTCGCTGGGCGAGGTCAACCGGTCCATGGAGAAAACTGTCATCGCCGGGGAGCAACTTGACTCAACGTACGACCAGAGTTTCGCGACGATCTATCAGCGTCTGGCGCGAGAACCCGGGGAGTTGGAGGGGCTGCTGAATGGCGCGGTACTGCTCAAGCCCCTTATGGACTCGCTGAACGCTTCGACGAATTCCACGCCGAGTGAGGCACGATGTTCGAAAGGCCTTCTGCCCCTGCCGGATACAGCCACGATTGCGCTTATGGGGCAACGATTGGTGGTGTGTAAGTGAGGTTGTTCAGTCGAAATCGACCGCATCACCAGTCCGAACGCAGACGCGACCTCATCGTCGCCGCTGTGGTGGTGGTGACCGTGGTGGTCGGTCTGGTAATCGCCGGGACCGTGTATATCGCACCGCCCGGCCAAAAGGTGTACTCGGCTCAACTGGTCAACACCGGAGGGCTGGAGTCGGGTGATCAGGTGCGTATAGCGGGGATAAGACAGGGAACGGTGTCGTCGGTGGACCTCGCGGGAACGTTTATCACAGTCGAATTTCGACTCGACGACTCAGTGCCAGTCCGTTCGGATGCCACCGCAGCGGTTCGCCTGATCACGCCGATCGGCGGGCGAGTTCTCGATCTGGACCCAGGGTCAGGACCGACCTCGCTGTCGGGGGCGATCCCCCTTGTTCAGACATCGAGTACTTACGACATTTCGGACACGCTCGAGACGACGACGCCGGTGTTCCGCGATGTAAAGGGCGTCGATCTCCGTCAGACTGCGTCGCTGCTGCAGAATGCGTTCTCCGACGGCAACACAAACATTCCCGACGCACTGAGGAACACCAGCAGTTTGATGGAACTCTTAGAGCGACAGTACGGTCAGCTCGACAAAGCGGTCGCTCTATCCGATGAATACGTCAACGCTTTCGCCGATCAAAAACAGGTGCTGGTCGACTTTCTCCGTCAACTCAGCTTCCTTGCCAGTACGCTGGGACCTGATATCGATAACGTCCGCGGCGGGTTCGACCTTCTCAGTCGTCTGTTCAAACTTCTCACGAGGCCGCTCGTGGCTTACAGCGATGGAATCGAACCGTCTGTCCAACAATACAAGACGCTCCTCGACAAGGTGTCGTCAGAGCTGCCAGGCTACTCCGATGCCCTGGCCCAGGTTGATCAGATCACTCAGCGCCTCGGCGTCCTCCTCCAGGCGCCGGTCGGTGCGTCGACTACCACAGAACCAGAGGTTCGTGTGTGCATTCCGAGTGGTGACGACAAATGTTGACTACATGGATCCGAAGACTGTTGCTCCTGATCGCCGTGGTGGTTGTGGTGGTCGCTAGTGTGGAAATAGGGGGGAGGGTGTCCGACGACACGCGCTCCCTGTGTGCCGAGTTCACCGACGCATCGGGCCTCTTCGAAGGCAACACAGTAGCCATGCTCGGCAAGAAGATAGGCAGCGTCGTCGGGGTGCACCAGAATAGTGATCAGTCCGGTGTAAGGATCGACATGCGGATCGACAAGAGCGTTCCGCTGCCCGCCGACGTCGGCGCGACTCTGGTGTCGACATCCATCGTGACCGAACGTCAAATCGAGTTCACCAAGCCGTACTCTGATGGAGCCCGATACGAGACGGATCAGTGCATTCCGTTGAGTAAGACGAGAACCCCGCTGGGAATCAGTCAGACGCTCGACTCGATCAGCAACTTGTCCGAGGACCTGGTCAAGGACAACGGCAGGAACACCGACGCGATCTTGCAGTCCCTCGAGCTCGTCTCCCGCAATCTAGAAGGAACGCAGGGTGACGTGGCCGGGATCATCAAGGACTCAGCCACGCTCATCGACGACCCGGCAAAGCGGGATATGCAGATTCGCAGCATCGTCGGGAACCTCGCCGCACTGACGGGGGTGGCAACCGAGAACGACAAAGAGGTGACCGCCCTCTTCGACAACTTCGTAGGTGCCATCGAGGTCATCATCGCGTTCGGCCAGACCTTCGGCTCGGCAGTCGAGTACGCGGGGACGTTCGTTCCGATCCTCTCGAGGTTCGCAACAGATTTCGGTCCCCCGATATTCGCGATCGGTGATGCTGCCGTTCCGCTCATCGCCGACATGGGAGAGCAGCCGGACATGGTGGTAGCGATCGCAGCCCGCACGGCAGACCTCATCGTGAAACACCCCGATGCCAAGTCAATTGTGCAGGCGTTCGCAGTGTCGCTGCCTTTGCGAAGCCTGGTCGGTGGCTGCGCCGCGCCGGTGGCAAACGGAGTCTGCGGGTCCAGCGATGTATCGAGGACGATCGCAGGGATGATGGGGGGAGGGGCCTGATGATCTCGGTCAATCGCGCATGCCTCGGACCCATGGTGGTCGCACTGATGGCAACGATAGTTTTCGTGACATCGTGTGGGATCAACGCCGACAATCCGCCGACGATAGCGACCTCCGACGCGGACGGTTACGACATCCAGATGGAGTTCACCAGCGCACTCAACTTGCCTGCCCTCGCAAAAGTTCTCTCGGGGGGAATCAGCGTCGGGTTCGTCGAAGATGTCACGTACGAGAACGGGCATGCGGTCGTGAAAGCTCGCATCGACAACACGACTCAGCTGCCGGGGGAATCGCGGGCTGAGCTGCGTCAGGACACTCTCCTTGGTGAGATCTACGTTGCCATCCTTCCCCCAGCCGAGCCGTCGACGGGTGCCTTGCTGCGGTCGGGTTCGGTGATCCCGTTGGCACGGACCGAGCCGGCAGCAAATGTCGAGGACGTCATGCGCGGGATGTCGAATGTCCTCGGGGGCGGTGAGCTCGACAAGATCCACACCGCGATCTCGACATTGAACACCACGTTCCCCAAGGACTTGCAGCAATTCGACGCCCTATACCAGACAACGCTGGAGACCGTCTCGGAGGTCTCCTCGAATACCGACAAACTCGACGTAGTGTTGAGGTCGGCGGATCAGACTCTGAAAGTGATCTTGGACGATCCGTCGGGAATCGACCGGATGCTGACCAAGGGCGGACGCAACTTTTCTGGCCTCGGCTACTCCCTGATCGAGGTCGCGTTACTCATCGCCAACTTGCGTGATTTCGCAGTGTCCGCGGGCAGGATCGTGGATCCGGAGTACTTACGGATAAAGGAGTCAGTGGCCGGGATCGCCCCGGTGATCGATTCGATCGCCAACTCCGACATCTACTCGAAGTCCGTCACGGAGCAGGCAACGAGCGTCATCCGCGACAAACTCATTCCATTCGTGCGGTCGCCCGACATTAACCTCTCGGACATCTCCATCGATGGTCGGGACCTAGCGCGGCGTGACGCCGAATCCTTCGTAACCGTGTTGAGATCAATCGGAATGATGCCGTGAACCGCAGCAGCACGCTCATATCGATACTGGCTCTCGCCGTCGTGTTCGTCGTAGGGCTCGGCTACCTCGTCGTCGGCGTGGCACACATCAACCCCACCCGCTCCGAGTACTCCTTAACCGCCATCATCGACAGCTCAGGCGGTCTGCTGGACACATCGCCGGTGATGGTGCGGGGGGTACCCGTCGGAAAGGTGTCCTCGATCAACGTCGCGGATTCGGCAATTAAGGTCGAGATGACGATTGATTCCGACCACAAGATCCCCCAGGACAGCGAGATGTCTATCCAGAATCTGTCGCTCGCGGGGGAACAGTACATCAACTTCGTGCCCGCGGGCACGGCAACCGGTGGGTACTTCGATAACGGAGACGTGGTGCCCGCGGACGCGGTGCACGTGTCGCAATCGGTTCCCCAGGTGTTGCCAAAGTTGGCTGCAGTGGCAGATGGGCTCGACCCGGAATCGATCGAGTCCATCAACAAGACCGTCGCCGAGGCCGTCGCCGGACGGCAGGACGACCTCGACACGATCGGCGACATGATGCACCGTGTAGTCGATTTCGTCGGCAAAGATGGGTCCGTCCGGGTGACCGCAGACAACGCCGAGTTCCTGCTCGGCCTCTTGGCCGATGCCGGGGACGTCCTCAGTACGGCATCTGTACGCACCCCTGACGCCGTGAACGGGCTGGCGCGGATTCAACGGGCGTTCATCAGGTTCACAACCACCTCGTACGACAAGTGGCCTCCCGTGTTGAAGCTTGTGGAAAAGCTCAACGGCTATATTCAGATCCTGCAGCCGGATCTGCTGACGATCACCCGGGCGGTGAAACCGGCGACCGAGAAAGTTGCCGACACATACGTCGACTTCGGGTCGATCGGCGACCTCCTCGGCCGGACTTTCCCGGCGTCGCGACCAGGTCGCGCCGAGGTCCCCGTCACCGTGTCGCCGCCACTACGGTGACGCCCCGTCCGCAAGCGACTGTCACCGTTATTACACAGAAGGTCCCACATGACAAATGACGACCGAACGAAACCGCACCCCGAGCCCACTGAAGTCGAGGACAGCGCGGCCGCAGCGACGCCGGATGGCGATCTACTGATGGACGAAAACGCCCCAGCCGCGTCCGCCGTAGCCACGGCTGGGGCTGGAGACAGCGACGTCGACCCCCCCTCGCCAGGTGGGCACCGCTGGTCAGCATCGCCGCGATCACGTGCCGTGGTGGTTTCGGCCGTGATCGTGGTGCTCGCTGTGCTGGCCGGCGTGTTCGCCTACCTCTACCTCGAGGCCGACGAAGCGAAGTCGGTATTGGAAAACGACGCCGCGCAACGGGCCGCCGCGGCGAAGGCCGCCTCGGATTACACGACCAGATCCCTGACCTACAGCTACCAGAACACCGACGCCTTTTTCGCGGCAGTCAAAGAGGACGCGGGTGAGGCTCTAGTCAAGCGGTACGACGAGGTTCGGCCGACGCTAACCCAGATTATCCAGCAGGCCCAGGTGCAGGCGTCGGGACGCGTTCTGGCCACCAGCGTCACCGGTGAAACCGGTGACGCCGACGGAGAATACACGGTGATGGTCTTCGCGAGCCAGAAGACGCAGAACGTGCAGAATCCACAACCGAGTGAACTGCCGACATTGTTGAAGGTGGTCGTGACGAAAACCGCCCAGGGCTGGCAGATTCAGGACTATGGCCCAGCTGAATGAGACGGCTGCTCCGCAGAAGGAGTTCCACGAAGAGCAAGATGCAGGACGGTACTCATTCTTCGACGCGGTCGCAGATGTCGGCGGGGTCGACGCCGGTGAGGAGTTGGGTGATCTCTTCGGGTGGCGGGTGCCCCCTCGATCGGGTCAGTGATCCGTCCCGGTGTTTCCGGAGGGTTCGTCTCAGGGAAAGATGAAACCTCATGGCAGCAGGATCGAAGCGGTACTCGGCGGAGTTGAAGAAGGATGCCGTCGACATGGTGGCTCGGTTGGTGGCGCAGGGCGATACCGAGTGGGCGGCGATGCGCAAGACCGCGGATTTGCTCGGTGTGGGCGCCGCTGAGACCGTTCGTCAGTGGGTTCGGAAGGTACCCGTCGACGGCCCGGGCAGCACTGTCGAGTTACGTGCCGACGCCGAGGTCATCAGGAAGTTGCGTCAGGAGAACGCCGAACTCAAACGGGCCAACGGGATACTCAAGGCGGCGTCAGCTTTTTTCGCGGCCGAAATCGACCGGCCACACCGATAATTGTGGACTTCATCGGCACTCACCAGGGAAACCGGGTGGGTGCCGATGGTCTTGTCTGGGGTGTCGACTCGATGTGCACGGTGCTCTCCGAGCACGGTATGCACATCGCCCCGTCCACGTACTACGACCATGTCACTCGGGTGCCGTGTGCCCGAATACTGTCCGATGCACATGTCATCGATGCCATTCACATGCTCCGGACGCGGCAACCGCTCGCACGGGTTCTCGGTTCGCGGAAGACCTGGATTATGTTGCGCAGCAGCGGTATCGAGGTAGCTCGATGTACCGTCGAACGACTAATGCGGGAAATGAGGTGGCACGGTGCGCTCAAAAAGAAAGCGGGTCCGCACCACCGTCGCCGATCCGACCCACCCGCGGGCCGAGGATCTGGTGAAGCGCCGGTTCACCGCGGTGGCACCGAACCGGCTGTGGGTCGCCGATTTCACCTAATGCCGCACGATGTCGGGGTGGGCGTTCACGGCGTTCGTCGTCGATGTGTTCGCCCGGAAGATCGTCGGGTGGAAGGTCGCATCGGAGATGACCACCAGCCTCGTCGACACCGCCATCACTAACGCGATTGATTCCCGAAAACGTTCTGGTGTAACTGCTTTGAGTAATCTGATCCACCACAGTGGCGCTGGATCCCAGTACACGGCGATCGCATTCGGGCAGCGTTTGGCGCAGGAGGGCATCGCGGCGTCGATCGGAACGGTCGGCGACAGTTACGACAATGCCCTTGCCGAATCGGTGAACGCCGACTACAAGAATGAGCTCGTCGACAACGGCCCTCGCTTCCCCGGTGCCGCGGAATTGTCGTTGGCCACCGCACAGTGGGTCGCGTTCTACAACCGCGAACGCCCCCACAGCTACTGCCACGACCTCACGCCCGACCACGCCGAGCAACTCCACTACGATCGCACGCGCACCCTCAATCCGGAGGAGGCACTCACGCAGTGAGCCCTCCGGAAATGCCGGGACGGATCACAGTTTGCGAGTGGTCGAACACCGACAGAATCGGGAATGTCGGGATTTTGCAGGCCTCCTCGCCGTGCCGACGGTCGAAGACACAGCGATGGTCACCACGGCGCTGAAGACGGCGTTGCGGCGACGAGATCACGGTGGACACCGCGTCGGCTCAGGGCTCATCCATCACAGCGATGCCGGCAGTCAGGGCGGATTTAACCTGTCGTCGCAACACAGTGCCGTGAAGCCGAGTTCATCTGCTCTGCAAGCACTTCCGCTGGGGTTCGCCACCCAAGTGTTTTGCGCGGGCGGTTGTTGAGTGCATCCGTCACGGCCTGAACGTCACTTCGACGGTATCGAGCGAGATCGGTTCCCTTCGGAAAGTATTGTCGCAACAATCCATTGGTGTTTTCGTTCGTTCCCTGCTGCCAGGGGCTGTACGGGTCGCAGAAGTACACACGGATCCCGGTTTCTGCGGTCAACTCCGCATGACGTGCAAGCTCCGCCGCGGTCCCAGGTCACCGATCTGCGCAGGTGCTCCGGCAGCGGTGTCATCGCAGCCTGGAGTGCATCGCAGACCGACTGACATGTATGGGCCCAGGACATCTTTGACCGATTGTCATCGACACATCGTTACCCGCTTCTGGGGCGGTGGGCGTTGAAGTTCCGAATGGGTTTGGTTGAGGTTCGCGCGTAGACGCCGAGCTCGGTGGTTCCGTCGAGGACCCGAAAGTAGTTGTCTTCGACCACGACAGTCACGATGGTTCCGGCATGGGTACGGCCGACCTTGAGCAGCTGACCGGTCACCATGACCCGGCCGTCTTTCGGGACGCGTCGCTGTACGGTCTGCGGTCCGGCCGGCGGCGGCGCGGGCAACGTTCCCGTAGCTTCCCGTGCGCCGGTCAGACCCGCGAGCTGGCTGGCATCGAGCGGGTTCGGCAGTGTCGCGAGCAGGACGTTGTCGACACTGGCGTGGATCAGCCCTGAGGCGATTCGCAGCGTCACTCGTGTTCCCGCTCTGTCGGCTCCGAGGTGAAGTCGGTGACCGGCGAGGATGACGGTTCCGTCTCGTCCTGCGGTTCGGTCGACCTCGATCGGTCTCGGTTTGGTGGGCAGGACTGCGGTGTCTACTGCCGCTGTTGCCGGAGATGGTCGGCCCTGGCGTGTGCCGCGCATGGCGAGGCGTTCGAGGTCGGTGTGGGTCAGTCGCGAGCGCACTGTCTTGATCACGGTGTCGTCGAGGATGACATGAATGCTGACCAGGTCGATCCACAGGGTGACGGTCCGTCCGGCGTGGTTGCTTCCGATCCACAATTGTTGCGCTCCAGCGACATTGGTCACGCCGCTCGGTGGTACCTGGGTGTCGAGCTCGATTGCACTGCTGCTTCTTTCACGGCCCACCGTTGTCAGGCTGGAGCTTGCAGCGGTGAGAGTTGATGACGAATCGGACTGGCCGTTGTCGGTTGTTCCGTCGTGATGCTCGTGGTGGGCTCGCGCACGGAACAAACTCGCGGGTGTTGCCATGTCCAGACTCTGGTGGGGCCGCAGGGTGTTGTAGGCGTGCACCCATTCGTCGAGGGCGGCTTGGGCAGCAGCGATGTCGGCGAATGCGCCTGCCTCATCGAGGAATTCACGACGAAGGGTTCTGTGGAATCGTTCGATCTTGCCAGTTGTGGTGGGTGAATGGCGTCGGGTCAGTCGTGCGGTGATCCCGAATTCTCGGCATGTTCGCTCGAACAGCACTTCGGCCGGCAGCGGCCGAGTGTGTTTACCGGTGAATTGTTTCCCGTTGTCGGTGAGTACCTCGAACGGCGAACCCCACTTGTGGATGGCAGCGATGAATGCTTCACATACTGCGTTCCCGGAGGGGTGCTCGAGGACGGTTGCGGTCACGATGAATCGTGAGTGGTCGTCGATTCCGGTCAGCATTTTGCACTCGCGTCCGCCGACGAGGAACATTCCGCCGACGAGGTCGAGCTGCCATAGGTGCATCGGCGCTTCGCGCTGCCAACGTTTGTAGACTCGTTTATGTTGTTGCTCTTGATGATTGACCAAGCCGTTGCGGACGAGCGTTCGGTGGACGGTCGCGCGAGATGGGGTTCGGTCTCCGATTTCTTTGCTTAGCTCGAAGCAGATGCGGCGTGCGCCCCACCGCCGGTGATGTCGTCGCATCTCGCAGATGAGGGCTTCGATGTCGGGCTGGATACGGTTCGGGCTCGCATGCGGTCGTCTCGACGAGTCGACAAGTCCGTCGATACCCGAGTTTTCGTATCGCTTGCGCCACGCTGTGACGGTCTGTCTGGAGACGCCGAATCGCTCGGCGACGTCGCTGACCGGTGAGCCGTCGTTGACCTCGGTAATTGCTCGGAAAGCGGACCTGGACAGTGAGTCGTTCGGCGATGTTGGCATCGGATTCGAGGGGCTGAGGGGAAGGCACACCCAACGATCACCAAAGCTGGTGAAGCGTCAGATATGTGCCGATGACGTTCCGTCAAAGATGTGTTGAACCTTTACACGTCACCGACTCCGATCCGTAACCGGACAACGCCGGCCTGTTCTTCACCGGGGGCGCATCCCAGTACCCATCCTTACGTGGCAGATGCAGCAACGTGGTGAATCTGCTGGTGCGTTCGACAAGCGTACCCACTGTGGACCTGCCCAGCCCGATGATCAGACCTCCTTCCCAATGCCCTGGCGTTTTGCGATCAGCGACTTCGTCTGGCCGCGAGCCGATGGTGACGTCATCGGTGATGAATCCGGTGCGGAGCTTCTTCGCTCGCGCCCTCGGCTCGCGCAATGCTCGTCCGGTGCGCAGGCACGCCACCAACTCTCTATCCTGCGCTCCACGTCCTTCGATGCAGAGGGATTGGTAGATCGCTTCGTGGGAAATGCGCATCGACTCGTCGTCCGGGAAGTCGATCGGCAGGCGGTTGGCGACCTGTGCCGGGCTCATGCGCTGGCCCATCGTCGGTCCGCTCTCCGTGCCTTGTTGCGTCCCTTCCACGATGCGAACGGGCCGACAACCTCACCGTTTTCGTCGCGGATCACGCCCGAGAGCACTTCCTGTACGTACTCTCGAAGAGGTTCGTGTTCAACGAGTTTGGCTACCTTGGGTCGCCTTGCCGCAAGATCGGCTTCCATTGCGCCACTGATGTGCGGTACTCGACCTTGCCGCCGCGGGTGGCAGCGTTGCGGCGGAGTTCTCGCGAGATCGTCGACGGTGATCGCCCCGATCTGGTCTGCGATATCTCGCATGCTCATACCGTTCGCGCGAAGCAGGGCAATCTCCTCACGTTCGTGAAGGTCAGATACCTCCCCGTGGGCGGGGCCAAGTCAATCGGCGGCATACCTCCAGCGTGACGGAACCACCGTGAACCCACCGGCCCCGACACGCCGCAAGCGGTGCCGCGTCTTCACTGGTCAACCCCAACGCGATCTGCGCCCAGAACTCGCGTTCGAGATCTCGGCGTACCGGCGGACGACCCGGAGATTTCATCACCGCCCGCCCAGTCAACGTCGCCGCCCATTCTGGTGGTCGTCCCATCGAAACACCCTCCATCCCTTGAGGTGTTGCGTCGACCGGTTGAACCTGGTCAGTACACGTCGATCGCGTTCGCGGGAACGCTTGCGCTCGAGGGGATCGCGGCACCGATCGGCAGCGTCGGGGATGTGTAAGACAATGCGTTGGCCGAGAGCACAATTGGGTTGTTCAAGACCGAGGGAGTATCGAAGAGAGGCCCGTTCCTGAACGGCCCGCTAAAGACCATCGACGATGTCGAGTTCGCCACGATGGGATGGGTCGACTGGTTCAACCAACGCCGCCTCCCACAGCACCCTCGACTACCTCACACCAGACGAATTCGAGAAGGCCTACCACAGTCAAGAATCGGCTCTCCGCCCGGAGATGTTGCAAGCGTAGGAGCGGCAAGAAACCCGGGACGGTTCACTGACACGGCGCGCCGTCTGGTGGCGTTGCTTCACCCGCCTGGGCGCTATCGGACTGGATGCTGGGGAACGACCCAGGGCGCAAAGCGGGTCGGTCAACCCTGATGTTCACTCTCTGCTATCGACTCAACTTCCTCGAGCGTGGTGGGGATGTGGTACGGCGGTCTGCTCGTGCCCGAGATGCGATAGCGGTCCCAGAAATCAGGGTCGCCCACGACGCACTCGGCGCGTCCCTCTGGTGTCGCAAAGACGGCAACCGTGCGCCTTCCCGAGAGGGCGGCGTGGAGCGCATCATTCTTGTCGATCCTGCCGTACCAGGTGTATAAGCCGTTGAGGGGCTGGAAATAGCCTTTGATCTTCACCCCGACAGCAATCTCCTTGCCACGGCACACCAAGGTGCCCTCGCCGGAGTAGTCGAGATCGTGGTCGTCAGACACGCAAGGCTCACTTTCTTCACATCGAACATTGACAAAAGAACGCATTGGCGCAGACACTATCAGTATCTGGTACCCGGAGTACGGGTATGAAGTCGAGACTCAGCTCGGCCCGGAACGCAACGGAGGTGTCACATGACCGTTCAAAATGTGGAGACCAAGCCCGACGTCTCAACGGAAGGCGCTGCGCGTGTCAGCGCCCGCAAGCCCGTCGACATGCAGAGATCTGCCGGCCGACTGCTGCGGGCGGCGGCCGAAAAATTCTATGACGCGGAGATCGACATCGATTGGGACTCACCCTGGGAGGAAGGAAAGTACTACCTGCCAGAGCATCGGGTCTCGCTCTACGGCACCAAGCTGTGGGAGAGAATGAGCGATGAGCAAAAGGCGGAACTCGGGCGCCACGAAATCGTCAGCATCCTCAGCTTCGGTATCTACGCGGAGAATCTGCTCAGCTCGGCGCTGCTCCGAACATCCGCCAAAGGCGCCCTGACAGATCAAAGGTCCCTCTACGCCCTTAACGAGATCGGCGACGAGGCACGTCACTCGACGATGTTCGCCCGACTGATCAACAAGACGGGCCTGGCACCGTACAAGTTGCCGAAGGGGTTCTTGAGCATCGCGAAGATCTTGCACTTTGTGCCTCTCGGCCCGTCCGTGTCCGGCGCGACTCTGCTCATCGAGGAGATCCTCGACCGCGCTCAGCGCGAGGCGATGAATGACCCGAAAATGCAGCCGCAGCTGCGCCAGCTCATGAAGATCCACGTTCTCGAAGAGGCCCGTCACATCACGTTCGCGCGGCTGGAAATGGTGGAAGGGATGCAGCGTCGCGGACGCATCTCGCGCGCCTGGCATAGAGGCACGTTGGCGGCCATTGCGAACTTTGCATACCCGTTGCTCATCAATCCGAAGGTATATCCCGATGTCGGAATCAGCCGTCTGCGCGGCCTGTGGGCGCAGCAGACGAGCCCGAACTATCGCGTCAACTTGCAGTTCATGTCCGAGCCGATGATCCGATTCTTCCACGAGGCCGGAATGATGGAGGGGAAGTTCACGATGGCGATGTGGCGCGCAACGCGCAGCCTGCCCGACGATCTGCGCTAACACGCCCGGCCCGGTCCGCGCGTCCCACAGCCCATTCCTCGACCCCACGACCGGATTCCTCGGTTCGTGGGCTTGGGCGGATGACATTCCCACACCTGCCACGCGTCACGGCGCGCCGTGCGGGTCCGTTTTCTGCATTCGATCAGGAGATTTTCACAATGCCGTCCTCCAACGCCAAGTCCGCCGCCACGGCGACAGACCCGGGAATAACCGAGCCCATCACTACCAAAGTTCTCATCATCGGCAGCGGCTTCTCTGGCCTCGGTATGGCCGTCCAGCTCCGACGACGCGGGTACAGTGATTTCATCGTTCTAGAAAAGGCCGACTCCGTCGGTGGGACGTGGCGCGACAACACCTATCCGGGATGCGCGTGCGACGTACCGTCACTGATGTACTCCTACTCGTTCGAGAGTCGCGGTAGCTGGTCGAAGGTGTGGTCCTCGCAGCCCGAAATCGAGCAGTACCTGAAAGATATCTCCAACAAGCGTGGTGTCACTCAGAAGATCCACTTCGGGCAGAAGTTGGTCTCCGGATACTGGAGCGAGTCCGAATCTCGGTGGCACCTGCGTACCGAGTCGGGCCGGGAGTACGTCGCGCAGTACATCGTGTCCGGTGTCGGCGCTCTGCACATCCCGAATTTTCCGAATATCCCCGGAATCGACGAGTTCGCCGGCCAGGCGTTCCATTCGGCACAGTGGGACCACACGGTGGATCTCCAGGGCAAGCGGGTGGCCGTCATTGGCACCGGTGCCAGCGCGATTCAGTTCGTGCCGTTCGTGCAGAAGGACGCCGGCACACTCACGGTCTTCCAGCGAACCCCGGCTTGGGTACTTCCACGCAAGAACTTCGCGGTGCCGCCGGTACTTCGGACGCTGCTCAGCAAGATCCCCATTACTCGCCGCCTCGCTCGGTGGTCGGTCTACTGGGGCGCAGAGAGCCTGGCCTTCGGGCTCAACGGCCACTCCAACCTTATGCGACCGATCGAAAAGGTGGCGAAATGGAACATCGAGCGTTCTATCACCGACCCCGAGCTCCGCCGGAAGCTGATGCCGTCCTACCGCATCGGATGCAAGCGCATCCTGGGATCGAACGACTACTACCCTGCGCTCGCCGCCCCCAACACGACAGTGATCAGCGATCGGATCGAAAAGATCACTGCCGATTCGATCGTCACCCCTGACGGCGTGTCACACCCTGTGGATGTGATCATTTACGCCACAGGGTTCCATGTCACGGACGGGTTCGATCAACTCGCGCTCAAGGGCGCTCGGGGCGAGGACTTGCCGTCGCACTGGCACCGGACGGGCATCAATACCCACCTCGGCATCACCACCGAGGGCTTCCCGAACCTGTTCTTCCTGCTCGGACCTAACACGGGTCTTGGGCACAACTCTGTCGTGTTCATGATCGAGCAGCAGATCAAGTACATCATGAAGGCCATCGACGCCGTCGACAGTCGAGGTGCGGAGCGTGTTGATGTGCGGGCCGAGGTTCAAGAACACTTCAACAAGAGCATCCAACACAAGCTCGCCAAGGGCGTGTGGACCAACGGCGGATGTACGAGTTGGTATCTGGACTCGCAAGGTGTCAACCGTACGGTATGGCCCGGGTTCACCTGGCAGTACTGGCGAGCGACGAAAGACTTCGATCCCGCCGAGTACGAGATCGCCTGACAATCCAACCGTAGGTCATCGAGAAGTGAGTATCCGACAGTGAGTAGTTCGACAGCAGGCAATTACGCGACCCAGGTCGCAGTCGTCACGGGAGCCGCCTCAGGGATCGGTCGGTCCCTTGCCCTCCAACTGGCCGAACGCGGGGCCAGCCTTGCCTTGTCCGACGTCGACGAAGTGCATCTCGAGGAGACGGCGGACATGTGCCGTACCGCGCATCGTGCGACCGTGGAGACCGCGGTGTTGGACGTGGCAGATCGTGCTGCGTTCCAGGTTTACGCAGAGAGCGTGCAGTCGTCTTTCGGGCGCGTCAACATGGTGTTCAACAATGCCGGCGTCGCCCTCGGCGCCGACGTTGTCGACATGTCCTGGGAGGATTTCGACTGGCTGATGGGCATCAACTTCGGTGGTGTCGTCAACGGGACCAAGGCGTTCCTGCCTTATCTGATCGCCTCTGGTGATGGTCATCTGGTAAACACCTCCAGCGTCTTCGGTCTGGTCGGGATCCCCAGTCAAAGCGCTTACAACGCCGCGAAGTTCGGTGTGCGTGGCTTCACCGAAGCGCTTCGGCAAGAGATGAAAATCAGTCGGCATCCGGTCACGGTGACATGCGTTCACCCCGGCGGCGTCAAGACTAATATCGTCAACAACGCTCGTGGTGTATCCGATATGGGGGCAGATACCGCCACCATTGCCTCGATGTTCAACAACATCGCCAGGACCACTCCGGAGAAAGCTGCGTGCGCCATCCTCAAGGGAATGGACAAGAAGAAGCCCCGAGTGCTGATCGGCGCAGACGCACGTGGCTTCGACTTTGTCGCACGCGTTGTCGGTCCGCGCTACCAGGACATCTCTGCGCCTGTCACACGCGCGGGCTACGCCTTGGCTCGTAAGCGGGGGATCATCAAATGACCCTCGAACAGGAGAATCGGCCGGGCACCACCGCGCGATCGCGAACGCTGACCGTGTCGGAGGTCGTGCAGGAGACCAAGGACTCCGTGAGCATCGCCTTCGAAGTGCCTGACGAGATCGTCGACGATTTCAAGCATCTACCCGGGCAGTTCATTACGTTGAAGATCCCGTCCGACCAGACGGGCCACGTCGCACGATGCTACTCGCTGAGCAGTTCGCCTCATGTCGATGACTTCCGCCTCGAGATCGGGGTGAAGCGCACCGCTGGGGGGTATGCGTCGAACTGGTTGTGTGACAACGTTTCCATCGGCATGGAGGTGACCGTCCTCACGCCATCGGGAAAGTTTACCGCTAAGAGCCTCGACGTCGACTTGCTCTTCTTCGCTGGCGGAAGCGGCATCACTCCGGTTCTGTCGCTGGTGAAGTCGGCTCTGGTGTCGGGCAGTGGGGAAGTTGTCCTGTTCTACGCAAACCGTGACTCCGATTCGATCATGTACGAGTGCCAGCTTGAGCAGATTAGATCTGAATTCGCCGAGCGGTTCACTTTGGTTGACTGGCTTGAGTCGGAGAACGGGATTCCCACATCAGAGGCTGTAGAAAAGATTATTCGTGAACACAAGGGATCGGCAATTTTCACCTGCGGGCCTTCCCCTTTCATGGATCTTGTGGAAAGCTCTGCCGCCGCATGCGGAGTGGATCATTCGGATGTACATCGAGAGGTATTCCAGTCGCTGACGGGTGACCCGTTCGACACCGCAACACTGCGTCGACTCAGTGACGACGAGGGTGTAGCTACGGCCACGGTTTATCTGAACGGAGAGTGCATCACCACGGAGTGGCCACGTAACACGCCTCTGCTCGATGTGCTGCTCTCGCGAGGGCACAACGCCCCGTACTCGTGCCGAGAGGGCGCATGCAGCGCGTGTGTGTGCAAGCTCATCGATGGCGATGTCGAGATGGTGCAGAACAACATCCTCGTAGACGACGACATTGAGGACGGCGAGCGACTCGCGTGCCAGGCACTTCCGCTCACCGACGCTGTGACGGTGAGTTTCGATGACCTCTGACTCCTCGAAAGCTGGCCTATTGTCGCGGCGGTCGCGGGAGGTTCTCTCCAGTGACGGCACGAGGCTGTTTGTCGAGGAGTACGGGCTCGGTGATGATGCGCCGCTGCTGGTGTTCAGCCACGGGTGGGCTTGCCAAGGTCGGTTCTGGAGACCTCAGATCGAGCACTTCGCCACCACACACCGTGTGGTGGTGTATGACCAACGAGGGCATGGCTGGAGCGACCGGGGTCGCGCGCCCTTCTCTTCGTCGGTGCTTGGCGACGATCTCGAGGCTGTCTTGCGCGCTGTCGTCACGTCTAATCGTAAGGCATTGGTGACCGGTCACAGTATGGGCGGGATGTCCATCATGGGTTGGGCTGCCGAGCACCCGGAGTCGGTGCCCGTCTTATCCCGTGGTGCCGTCTTGGCGAGTACCGGCCCCTCGCAGTTGGTGAGTAGATCGACGCTAATTGGGTCGCCACGTCGATTCCGCGCCTCACTGGAGCGGGCATTCGCAGCCGGGCTCGCCACCGCGGGACCGGAGATGCTTGACACTCGCTTCAACCGACGGTTGGTGAAATACGGGACGATGGGTCCACACGCGCCAGCAGACGTTGTGGCTGAGTGTTCCGACATAGTACTGCGGTGCCCCCCTGAGGTTCGGGGAATGTGGGGCAGGGTCCTGGCCACCATCGATGTAAGCAAAGGAATCGACTCACTTACGGTTCCGACGACCGTGATCGTGGGCTCGGCCGACAAGTTGACACCCGCGGTTCATTCCATTGATCTCGCCGACCGACTGCAGCAGCGCCGCCGGTTGCATGAGTTCGTGGCGTTGCCACAGATCGGTCACATGATCAACATGGAGGCGCCAAACTATTTCAACGAAGCAGCGGCCCGATTGGACGCAGTCACGGTAGGCGATGGCTTTTGAACCGTCGACCGGACACACATGAGCTCGTGAGACGGCCACGATCGTCGACAGGCCGCGCGTGTCCGAGTTGGGAGGGGTCCATCGAGGCGTACAGCATCGATGGCATCGCCACGGTGATCTTTTTTGCGTCGATGGTGCGCAGCACCTCGGCGGATAAAATTTCGGCAGCACCATCATCGGGCCGTCTTTCGTCAGGGTCGGTACGAAGAACGCGGCCCCAGCATGCGACAGCGGGGTGCACAACGAGAATTTGGGGTACCCGGCCATTCTCACTCCGGAGAGTTGAATCTGCGTCATCGTGAACATTGCCGAAGCCTCCGATGGCTCCCTTCGGCTTTCCGGTCGTGCCGCCGGTGTATGTGATCGACACGGTGCGATCCGGCGGACGATCGGCTGCTTGAGGGAGGGTGCCGAACCGCTGCGAGCGAACCGAGTGGTTTCAGCGAACGGCTCTCCAGCCCGACTCGCTTGAGAGGACCCTTCCGGGTATTGTTAACCCCATAATGTCATTCGTCCGCCGCGTTTCATTTACTCCATCTCAGGTGCAGCGTCGAGTGGCCGATGCCCGTAGCACCCGCTGGGATGAGCATAGAGTCGAGGTACGCGCGCAGCTGGTCGACGCGACCATACGGATCATCGAACGGTATGGTGCAGGCGTCAGCATGGACGACATCGCTGCGGAGGCCCGTGTATCTAAACCAAAGCTGTATCGCTACTTTGGCGACAAAGCGGGCTTGAACGCGGCGGTGGCGGCGAAACTCGGTGCGTTGATGTGGGATTCGGCGAAAGTCACTATTCTCGCCGACCAAGATTATCTTTCGGTTGACGATATGGTTCGCTCGTCCGTCCAGAGCTACGTCACGCTCGTCGGGCGGTATCCCACGGTCGTCAGATTCCTTATGGCGAATCACTTGTTTCAGTACTCCGGATCGGGAAATGGCGGAGTTGCTGACGAACTGAGGTCGGTGATGGAGGTCGTCGCCGATCGGTTCACTGAAAGTCTTCAGCGTGTTCACGCAGATACTTCGGTCATTCCCTTGGCCGTGGCGTCCATTCTGGGTTCTGGTCTATCTGCGACTCAGTGGTGGATCGACAACGGTCGTGAGCAAGGGGTGGATGATACGTTCTTCGTCGCACACCTATCAGAGACGACGTGGGGAATCATCGACGGCGCGGCCGCAACCGTAGGCGTGGCCTTCTCACGCAGTCTGCCATTCAGCCATCCCGGTTTCGCGTCCCGCCACAAAATGGACTGAATCACCCTAGATATCCAATAATTGTAACTTGTCAAGCTGCGTCGGGTTGTTGCGCGGTGCGGTGTGCCCAAGCGGTGTGTTCGTCGTATTCGGTGCAGTGGCGTACGCACCCGTGCAGGAGCCCGACAAGTCTGTTGGCGAGTGCGCGGAGCGCTTGGTGGTGGAGGTCTCCGGTAGCACGGTGTTGTTCGTAGAACGCGCGAGCGGCCGGACTCTGGCTGAGGGCGCAGAACGCCCACCGGTCGATGGCATCGTAGAGCCGCCGGTTGCGGATATGTCGAGCCAGTACGGCCCGCTTCTTGCCCGACGCAACTGTCAGGGGTGACGTACCGGCGTAATTCTTGCGAGACTTGGCGTTGGTGTAGCGGTCGACGTCGTCGCTGAATTCACCGAGCCCCGGGCGGCGAGGATGACACCGATTCCTGGCAGGGAGAGGTAGATGGCGGCGTTGTGTGTCAGCGTCCGGGTGTGTTTCAAAATGGCGGGTCAGATCGGCTTCGAGGTCGCCGATCTGACGGTTCAACTCCGCGATCAACGCCAAGAGTGCGCCCGGCATCGCGCTCGACCTGCGCTGCGAACGCCTGCAACCACGAAAGGCGAACGCTTCCGATCCCGTTTCTGCGCCCGCTGCGCACTCCGCGACGACCTCCATGCAATCTTGATATTCGATAACGAGGACATCGCGCTGGACGCGCTCCTTCAAGCGTTGGGCGCAACAAATCGACCTCAGAGCGCGGTCATCTTGATGCGAGGCGCGCGGGCCTCGCCTGCCGCCGCGGAGCGGCAGAGATTGGGGTCGTCGCAGCATTCGGCCGAGGCAGGTCGGGTGTGAGATAGTTGCATTCGCGAGATGCCCTTCGTGGTGGCTGGAATGTTCCCTAGACAAGAACTCAGTTACGGGCAGTCCGCAAACGCGGCCTCAGAATAGTCATCTCCAGGTCCGAAATCCTCGCGGCAGATCACTTCTCTCTTTAAAGCTATGTCGGCTTGGTCGATCCTTTAGTGCGGTTCACTTCTGACATAGTGCAGTTTATCTTTCGAAACTAACAGCGGTGCAGGCCGAGCGCACGAAGACGCGACAGACTCGGCACAATGTTTTCACGACAGAGAGGTCCGACCATGAAAAGAATTCCAGACGAGGTCAGCGGGTCGGCCGGCCCCGCTATCGAGAACTGGGCGCGCTCGTTCTGGAGCACGAGTTTCGATTCGCCTGATCTACCGCCCCACCACCCCGACTGTCTTGGTTGTGGGCCGCAGAACCCGCACGGCCATGCCCTGTCGGTCCAGCGTGACGAGAACGGCGTGGTGGCTCACCATGTGTTCGATCAACGTCATGTCGGGGCACCCGGGATAGCACACGGCGGCGCGGTGGCGACCGTTCTCGACGATCTGTTCGGCTTCCTGCTCTACACAGTGGGTGAGCTCGCCGTGACGCGGCGTCTCGAGCTCGACTACCTAGCGCCGGTTCTGCTCGGCACTCCATACGTATTGCGTGCTGCCGTTCGGTCTCGTGATGGGCGCAAACTGGATCTCACGGCCACGATGGACGATGCGCAGGGCCGCTCGGTAGCCACCGCTACTGCCCTGTTCGTGGTGGTCGAGGTCGAACACTTCATGCAGTCCCAAGCCCGAGCCCAACTCCAGGCCACAGACACGAATCACACCGAAGAATAGACACCCTGGCCGACCTTCACCGACGTCCGTCACCCGCGGTGGCTGTCGTACGGCTGCGTCTACCTGGCGCAAAGACGGCGAGGACGAGTGCCCCAGCGGCGGTCAGCGCCGCCAACGACAGCGTCGCCTGACCACTTCCGTGTACGAATGCGGCTCTGGCGAACTCGGCCAGCGGCTGACCAGCTGGTCCTGCGCGGTCGGCGACCTGCAACGCGGCGGCCAGAGAATCGGCCACCGGACCACGGGCAGGCTCGGGTAGCTGGGGCAGAGCCGGCTGAATGTGCTGAACGTAACCGGCCGCGAGCACGCTACCGGCTACCGCAATCCCAATCGCGGCACCGATTTCGCGAGCTGCGTCGTTGACCGCGGCAGCCACCCCGTGCTTGGCCTCAGGAGTGTCCGAGACGATGGCGAAAGTCGCAGGGGCGGTACACAACCCCAAACCCGCACTCATGATGAGCAAGGGCCACAGCAGGTCAGGGTAAGTTGCCGCGACGGTCAATCTGCTCACCATCACCAGTCCCGCCGCGATGGTGAGCAGACCTACAGTGGTCATCACCCGCAGGCCAACAATGTTCGACAGCCAGGGTGCAATCACCGAGATCACGATGAGCGGCACGACCATAGGGGTCAACGCCAACGCGGCGGTGAGCGGTCCATAACCGAGAATCAACTGCAGATACTGCACCAACAGCAAGAACACCCCGAAGGTCACCAGAAATTGGATACAGACCGACAGTGCGCCGGCACCGAAGCCACGGCGGGCGAACAACCGGACATCGAGTAGGGGTGCCGAGGAACGTAGTTCTACGACGACGAACACCACAACTGCGAACAAGCCCACCGCAGTGCTGATGGCGACGAGCGAATCCGACCAGCCACGGGCCGGAACCTCGATCACAGCGAAGACGATCGCCCCGACCGCGACAACTACGGTCACCGCGCCCACCCAATCGACCGGTGGATGCTCCTGCTGGCGGGACTCCGCGATACTGCATGCCAACCCGGCCAGAACCGCTCCGGCGACGGTCAACCCGACGAACACCGAGGTCCACGACCACTGTTCGAGCAGCACACCAGCCCCGAGGATGCCCAGGACCGCCCCGGATCCAGCAACCCCGGCCCACACACCTACAGCGCGGCCGCGATGCGCCGGTGGAAATCCCGCGGTCAGTATCGACAGCGTCGAGGGCATGACCAGCGCCGCACCCGCCCCAGCCAACGCGCGAGCAGCGATCAGCCACGCCGGGTCGGCGAGAAACAAGGGCAAGGCCGACGCGAAAGCGAACAACGCCAACCCCGCCACGAGCACCCCGCGGCGACCGTACCGGTCACCGATCGCACCGGCAGGCAGAACGAAGCACGCCAATACCAGCGTATAACCGTCGACTATCCAGGTCAGTTGAGCTTGCGTCGCCCCTGTCGCGACCGCGATCTGTGGCAACGCTGAATACAATGCCGCCATTGCGGCCACCACCAACGCGACCGCCATGCACGACACAATCAACATCCACCACTGGGCACCGCTCCATCGAGCGACGCTGGCAGAGTCGGATCTACGTTCGTTCAACGGCCAGCCTCCCAGTTAGAGACTGATCGTCTCGGTACGAGACTA
The DNA here is from genome assembly GCF_040702225.1 of Rhodococcus sp. NPDC080181. Lineage (NCBI taxonomy): Bacteria > Bacillati > Actinomycetota > Actinomycetes > Mycobacteriales > Nocardiaceae > Rhodococcus > Rhodococcus sp. NPDC080181. The sequence continues at coordinate 272,113 of NZ_JBFBKN010000001.1, read as the reverse complement.
TTAGTATCATAACTTTGCGGGTGTGACAGAATGGTCAAGCGAGGACATGTTTTGTCAGTCAAAATGGAGCGGAGCCCGTTCATGGTCGACCCTCTCGTTGCAGCCGAGGGCCCGGCCGACCCCCGGCTGGCGCGCTCACGTAACCGGTTGCTCGAAGCGGCGGGCCAGCTGCTGTCCACCGGCGGTGTCGAGGCGGTCACCGTGGAGGCGGTCACCCGCATGTCGAAGGTTGCACGTGCCACTCTGTACCGCCACTTCGGAAGTACCACTGACCTGCTTGCTGCAACCTTCGAGCGACTACTACCCCCAGTCGACACCGATATCGATACCGGTCCGCTACGTGAACGTCTGATTTCGTTGCTCACCACCCAAGCCGACCTCATCGACCAAGCTCCGGTGCAGATGACCACGCTGGCCTGGCTGGCAATGGGACCCGTCAACAGCGGCGACGCCAGCCGGCGCGATCTCGATCCTGGCGCGGTGGTCTCGCTTCGGGCCCGTGTCATAGAGCAATACCGCAGGTCCCTGGATCAGATCCTGACGGCCCCTGACGCTCGCGCTGTACTCGGCGAGATCGACACCACCTTCGCCCTCATTCAGCTCCTCGGACCGATAGTGTTCGCTCGCCTCACAGGACTGCGCCACATCCACGCCGACGACTGCATCCAAATCGTCGACAACTTTCTCGCCGCCCATGCCGCAAGTGTCCGATCGAGCACTTCGCGCGACCACAGCCGTCCACGGCCGGCCGCGACGCTAGACCCGCAGCTCACCGACGGCCAATAAAACTTGATGCGAAATTTCACCATCAATGCGCTATCCAGTCAGGGATCGCAGCGCTCACTGGATACGGCCGGACGTGTGCTCGATAACTCGGAGTTGCACTGCAGTGCACTTCTGACATCGTGCAGCCGTCTTCTGAAACTGACACGAGGAACGCGAATCGGTCGTAATCTGCTCCAATAATCCGCCCGTTCGACTGTGTTCTGTTGGGAACCCTCTCAACAAAAGTTGAGCAACGCTATGGGGCGTACCAGACTTTCCCGGTCACCCGATCTCGAGCCCTCGAAATTGCTACGTTCTGCCGGTCCGAAGTGACATGGGACACCGATCGTTGCAGGGGAGCGAGAATGCACGTAGAAGCACTGTTCGGAGATGGTTCGTTGCGTCCGGTCTGGCCGCACGCGGATGCACTGATCACCAGCGAATGCCCGGGGCTTCGCTTCGCCGGCAAGTACGCCGACGTCGTCGCTCTGAGCAACGGTGATCCGACCGCGTTGCGGCCGTTCGTCGACGAGGACACCCGACGCCGGGTGGCGAGCATGGCACCGCCGCGCACCGACACGGCGCTGGTGTTCGGAGCCAACGGATTCCTCGGCGCGCACCTGATCGGCCGACTCACTCGTGATTCCGCCGTCGAGGTCGTCTATGCGATGGTGCGCCCCACCGAGGAGGAGACGGCGTTCGAGCGCCTGCAGCGCACCTTCGACCAGTACGAGATCGAGGTCGACGCCGACAAGATTCGCATCGTCGAGGGCACTCCCACGACGTTCCGGTTCGGCCTCGACAAGGCCGCCTACTACGACCTGGCTGCCGGAGTGGGGCAGATCTTCAACTGCGCCAGCTCCACCGATTACACCGAGAGCTATGCCGAACTGCGCGACGACTGGTTCGTCAGCGTGCTGCGGATCCTGGAATTCAGCATCACCTCCCCCCGTAAGCACCTGACGTACGTGGGCAGCATCGGTGCCCACCTCTATCAGAAGCCCGAGGACTTCCGTCGTCCCGACTCGTGGTGGTACTCCGGATACGCGCAGATGAAGTGGGTCAACGCAACTCTGCTCGGATGGCTGTCGATGTCGGACACCTACTCCGTCACTCTGTGCGAGGCTCCGTACATCCTCGGCAGCACGGAGCTCGGCCGAGATCCCGGTCGCGTGTACAGCTTCTGGCGCATCATCGAACTGGCGATCGCAGCCGGTGCCATCTGGGACGGCCCGGGCATGAACTACGTCCCGGTCGACGTGATGTGCGACGTCATGGCGAGCAACTCGTTGCGCAGTCATCCTCTGACGAGGCTGTTGCCGAGCAATCCCACCGGATACGGGCACGACCTCTACGCCGAGCTGCTCGGGCTCGATCTGGTGAGCTGGGAGGAGTTCAAGGAGCGTGTCAGCGTGCGTATCTCTCCTCGTTTCGCCGAGACGATGCTGGCCGACAACATCGACCAGCTCATGCGCCTGGTGCACAAGCCCGAGGCGATACTCCCACTCGACCACGACATCTCGTGGTGCGACCACCGCCGACTGTTCGAGCTCTATTTCGAGAAAGCACAGCTCAAGACGCTCACGCCCGCCGCCGTCAACTGACGTGGCAGACGGATTCGAGCCCACCTCGGTGCGCCTACGGGACGTACCCATCGGCCGCGAGGTGACCAACGGCGTTCTCTCGCTCGGCTTCTACGTGGTGTGTGGGCTGATCGGACTGCTGCCCGGCCCGGTGCGGAACTGGGCAGCGGATGCCTTCGTGACCTGGTCGGAGAGCGTCGACGAACAGCGGCACAGCTGATGTCGTGGTGTCGGTGGGCCCTCGGCCTCGCTGCGGTGCCGGCGGCTCTCTTCGCGTTGTTCGTGTACTGGCGGACCCGGTTCTTCTTCCGCGATCCGCACCGCGAACCGCCGGCCGATCCGCGGGCGGTGCTCGCTCCGGCGGACGGGTTCGTCACGTACGTCAAGCGTGTGGAGGCGGGCAGTGCCGCGTTCGCCGTCAAGAAGGGGCGGACGATCGTCCTCGACGAGATCGCTGGGGTCGCCTCGACCGACAGCGGCTACCTGATCGGGATCTACATGTCCGAATACTCGGTGCACCGCAACCGAATTCCGGTATCGGGCACCATCGGTATGCGTCGTCATCGGTCCGCGGCACCGTTCAACAAGTCGATGGCCAGAGTCGGTGCGAACCTGTTGACCCGGCGCACTCCCTACGACGAGGGCTGCGACTACCTGCTCACCAACGAGCGGCTCACCATCTCGATCGAGCACGAGTCCGGTGCCGTGGTGACGGTGACGCAGATTGCCGATCTCTGGGTCGATCGCATCGTCGCGCACGTCGCCGTCGGTGACACCGTCGAGCGCGGCGAGCAGTACGGAATGATCCGCTTCGGTTCTCAGTGCGACGTGTTCGTGCCCGACGCACTCGTCGACGAGATCACTGTCCGGCCAGGCAATTACGTGTTCGCCGGCGAGACGACGGTGGTGCGTTCACCGATCCTCGTCGACGGCAGACAACCGAGCGAAGAGGAACGATGATCACGATCGAAGAGGTCGACGGCAAAGCCGGTTGGCGTGAATTCGAGTCCGTCTCGGACCTGGTCTACCAGGGCGATCCGTACCGCCTACCCGACGAGTCGATGGACCTGGGCCGAATTCTCATCGCACCGCCGCCCTCGGTTGCCGCCACCCGCGTCACGAAAGCATTTCTGGCTCGCGAGAACGGGATTGCCGTCGGTCGCGTCGTGGCCATCCACGATCTGTCGTTCACCGAGTACACGGGGGAGCCGATCGGCTTCTTCGGCTTCTACGAGGCGGTCGACGATCACGACGTCGCCGAAGCGCTGCTCGACGCTGCGGCGCACTGGCTTTCGGCGCGCGGACTCGCGACGATTTCCGGGCCCTTCGGTCCGTCGATGTTCTACAGCGCAGGCATCGTCGTCGACGAGGTCCCGGCGCTGCCCCTGGTGGGGATGCCGCACAATCCGCTCTACTACGCGGCCCACTTCGAGAAGTGGGGTCTGATGGCGGTCAAGGACTTCTACAGTTACCTTTTCGACGACCCGTGCATCATCTACAACGACCCCAAATACGCGCGGCACATGCAGATCTTCGAGAAGATCAAGGCGCGATCCGAGGTGACGTTCCGGTCGATGAAATACCGGACGTTGCGACGCGACGCGCGCATCGTGCGGGATCTCTACAACAAGACGTTCGTGAACTTCTGGGGCTTCTCGCCGCTGTCCTACACGGAACTGTTCGAGTTGCTGAAGATGATGCTTCCGGTCATCGATCGTCGGCTCACCCTGCTGGCCGAACTCGACGGCAAGCCCGTCGGCTTTCTGATGGGAATCCCGGACGTCAATCAGGCCGCCGCGAAGGCGTCGCACCTGAAGTCGCGCTGGGCACGAGACCTGGTGACGCTGTGGCACGTCAAGCGTCCGGGTCGCACGGAGGTCATCGACGGAGTGCGGGTGGACATGCTGTTCGTCGATCCGGATTGCCCCGATCGAGCCGTGTCCTCTCTGCTGATCATGGAGATGTCGGTGCGTATGCGCGATCTCGGGTTCACGCGCGTCGAAGCGGCTCCCGTGCTCGACGACAGTCCGTGGATGAAGGGCTCGGTCCTGTCCCGGACGAAACTCGCTCCGCACCGCACGTACCGCATCTTCAGCCGGGAGTTGACGTAGATGACCGACACGATCTCGCGAATCGACCCGCAGGTGAGCTGCGGAAACATCGGCGACCGGTGGGGTCGACTGGTCGCGCGGCGACGCTGGGTGGTGCTGGCGATCTGGACGCTGCTGGCGGTGGGATCCGCGATTCTGTACCCAGCGCTGCAGAACTCCCTGGTGGGGGCCAACTTCTCCGTTCCCGGAACCGAATCCAGCCGCGCCGACCAACTGGTCGAGCAGCATTTCGCGTCCTTCGGCTCGGAACAGCTCGTCGTCACGTTCACCTCGGATTCGGTGGACAGCCGGAACCCGGCCTTTCGCGCACGGGTGGCCGAGGTCGTCTCGTCACTGAGGCAGTCACCGGACGTACTGCGTGTCGTCGACCCCTACGAGAGCGCAGGATTCGTCCCGACGATCTCCGACGACGGGACCTCGGCGCTCGCATTCGTCGGCATCGGCGGAGAGGCCAGCGATCGGATCGCAGTGGCCGAACGCGTGCAGGAGATGATCGGCGGTGCGTCCGGTGATGGCGTCGAGGTGGCGGTGACGGGCTACTCGCCGATGACCGTCGATCTCACCCGCGTCGAATCCGAGGACGCCGTGCGGGCCGAGAGCATCGGTCTGCCCATCGCTTTCGTGGTGCTGGTTCTGGCGCTGGGTTCCGTGGTCGCGGGCATCGTGCCGCTGGTCACCACCGGAATCGGAGTGCTGGCGGCGTTCGGCATGTTCGCGTTGCTGTCCAACGTGATGACCTTCGATGTTCTCGTCACCACGGTGGCGGCGATGTTCGGTCTGGGTCTGGGAATCGACTACGCACTCTTCATCGTCAGTCGGTTCCGGGAGGAGATCGGGCGGGCCGGACCCGGTGAAGATTCGGACAGGACCGAGCGCGCGGTGGGGGCGGCCATGGGCACCGCCGGACACATCATCGTCATCTCCGGTCTGGTCGTGTTGATCGCACTCGGAGCCCTCGCGATCGTCGATGTCCCTGCGGTGCAGAGCATCTCGTTGGTCGTCGCGCTCACCATCGCCACCGTCGTCGTGGTCGCGTGGACCCTGCTGCCGGCACTTCTCGCGGTGCTGGGAACGCGCATCGGGGCCTGGTCGCTGCCGCGACGATTCCAACCTCCCTCGGTCGACGAGCACGACGCCGCAGTTCCCACGTGGTGGTCGCGGTGGGCGCAGCACGTCATCGAGCGCCCCTGGCGTTACACGGTCGCATCCGCCGCCGTCCTCATCGTCTGCCTGGTTCCCATCGGTTCGATCTCGTACGGGGTCGATCTCGGTGCCGAGGCGCTGAGCGCGGAACCGTCCGGACGAGCCAACACGGTCCTGACCGAGAAGTTCGCGCCCGGCACCATCTCGCCCATCACCATCGTGTTCACCGGCGAGGACGACAGTCCATTGGGACCGCAACAGATCGCCACGGTCGACGCGTTCGCGAACTCCGTGCGCGGAGACGATCGCGTCGCCTACGCGTTGGCGCAACCCGAGGGCGGCCGGTCGTTGCTGATCGTGGTCCCGTCGGTCCCGATCGACTCGACGGAGGCCGCCGACCTCGTCGAAACCCTGCGTTCTCAGGCAGTTCTCGCCGGTGACGTGGACGGCACCAGCGTGTCCGTGGGCGGTACCACCGCGCTGGTGGTCGACGCATCCGAGGAGATCTCCGGCAAGTTCGTCTGGGTCGTCGCCGCGGTACTGGCCTTTTCTCTCTGTTACTTGGCCGTCGTGTTTCGCAGCGTGGTGATCCCGCTCAAGGCCGTCGCCATGAACCTGCTGGTCACCGGGGCAGCGCTGGGTGCCACCGTCGCCGTCTTCCAATGGGGTTGGGGTTCGAGCATTCTCGGCTTCGAGAGCCCGGGTTACATCCAGGTGTATCTACCGGTGACGGTGTTCGCCGTGGTCTTCGGTCTGTCGATGGACTACGAGGTGTTCCTCATCGGCCGTATGCGAGAAGTGTTCGTGCGGGAAGCGAGCAACGACGTCGCCGTCGTCGACGGCATCGAACACACCGCCAGGCCGATCACCGCCGCCGCCGCAATCATGATCGCCGTGTTCGCCAGCTTCCTCACCGCAGACGTGCTCGAGCTCAAACAGTTCGGCTTCGCTCTTGCCATCGCGGTGCTGTTCGACGCCGTGCTGGTGCGCATGATGCTGGTGCCGGCGATGATGAAGCTCTTCGGCGAGCGCAACTGGTGGCCCGGTACGCGGAATCGTCAGGTGGTCGGCAACTGAGCCGACGCCAGCAGCGAGCCGTCCGCGCCGCGGATCTCGATCTCGGTGACGTCGCCGCGAAGTACCGCCGCGTTCATGCGGCATTCGATGGTGACGTCGCTACCGAGAAACGTGCCGGACGGGAGTTCGGTGCCCCACCGATCGACGAGGACGACCTCGTACGGGCCTCGATCGGACACGCCGTCCATGTCGAGGAACGTCTCGGTGCCCCACGTGTGCGCAACGAGGCCGCCCTCGATGTCCACGCTCGGCATGCTCGTGGTGAAAGCGACCTGCTCGTAGGCACCCAGGGTTCCCGGAGGTCCGGTGATCGCGGCCGGTGGATCCTCGGGTTGCGGTCGAGAGGCGTCGATACCGAGCACGACGCCGCTGCCGACGACCAGCCCCGCGATCGCGGCGGCGGCCGCCAGGCCGGCCGATCTGCGCGGTCCACGTGTCCGCTGGGGTGGCCACGCAGAGCCGGGTGACGTACCCAGAACTCGGGCGCGGAGGTCGGGTGACGTCGATGCTTCGAGCCACGGTTCGGTCGGACCGCGACGACCGAGAGTCCCGGTCAGCGCGCGCAGTTCGGCGATGTCCCTGTCGACGGTGGGATCGGATGCTGCGAGCTCGCGTAGCTCGGCGGCCTCGGTGTCGTCGAGGTCGTCGCCGACGGCAGCGGCGATCAGTTCGGCTCGGCGATCGTCTCGGGCGTTCATGCTTCCTCCTGTCCGTCGAGATGGTCTCGCAGCGCCCTCAGTGCGTAGAAGGCGCGAGTGCGCAATGTTCGTACGGCAACGCCCGTCGACTCGGACAGTTCCGCATAGGTGGTTCCCGCCAGGTGCACCGCAACGACGACCTGCCGATGATCGGGAGAGAGAAGGGCGAGCGCGGCGATGATGCGCAGTCGCTCGTCCACGTCGGGACTGGTGTCACGCGAGATCGCGACCGATCGTCGGTCGAGGTCCTCGATCCTTTCCGACGCCGGCTTCGGCATTCTGCTCAGAGACCGTTGGACGTCGACGATCACATTGCGCTCGATGGCGAACAGCCAGGTACGCAGCGCTCCTCGGCTGGGCTCGAATCGGGACCGGGCCCGCCATGCGCGAAGGAACGTCTCCTGGACGCAGTCCTCGGCAAGCGCTCGGTCGCGCAGTGCGTTGACGGCGAAACCGAGCATGGCCGACGCATGCTCGTCGTACGCGGCAGCGACGTCGAAGTGCAGTTCGATCACGCTCCCGATGCTCATGACAGTGACTACGTCGACGGACCCCCGGACGTTCATATCCGAGACTGGAGTATTTCTTTACCGAATTTTGAACATCGTGGCATCGACCGTCGTACACCTCTGCACGGGCTCGCCTGCCCGATACTCCCACGGAAGGCCCACGAGATGACCAGACGCTCGATCACCCGCCCGACCATGTCCGTCCGCGGCACCGCCACCGCAGTCGTCGGCGGCACGGCCGCTGCACTGATGCTGTTCACCGCGGCCCCGGCCGGTGCCGATACCCCCGTTGCCGAACCGGACTCGTTCACCAGCGCGTTCACCGCGATGGCAACTCCCGACCAGGTGGTGAACGGCGACGGTGTCGCCACTCCGGGCCAGCCGGGCGCGACGGGCACGTTCACGCTGCGCATCAATTCCGATCTCGACATCGTCTGCTACGACATCGCGCTCGACGGCGTCACCGGCGATTACATGAGCCCGGCCAAGACCGCCACGCACATTCACGAGGCGGCGGCGGGTGCTGCGGGACCTCCGCGTCTGGCGTTCCCGAACCCGACGCCGATCGGTGACGGCCCACGTTCGAGCACCGGCTGCATGCAGGGACCGTTCACCACCGGCCTGACGCCGGCCGGTGCCGACGCCGACAGTGGAACCGGATTCACGCTGGACCAGATCGAAGCAAATCCGGCGGGCTTCGCGGCCGACACCCACACCGTCGACTTCGTGGCCGGAGCGGTACGCGGACAGCTGACGCAGATTCCGGTCGGCTCCGTCGCCACCGGAGGTGGCGGTTCGGCTCTGGCCGCGGCGTCCGATTCGGCCTCCAGTAATGCGGTGCCCGTCGTCGGCGCGGTTGCCCTCGGCGCAGTAGTCCTGGGTGCAACGGCGATCGCGGGAGTGACGTTGGTTGCTCGCCGCAGCGGAACGGCACGCAGCTGAGATCTCGGCTCCTGGTTGCTGTTACGGCAGTGGTGGTGGTGACGGGCTGTACGTCCGCACCGCCGCCATCTGCCGCACCATCACCACCTGCCGCACCAACACCTACCTCGGTACCACCTGCCGCACCAGCGACCGAGTCCTCGACCGCTGGAGATTTGCCGGGACCGGGCCCGACGGCGGATTTCGCGGCGCAGGCACCGACCCGGCTCAGCGTCGAGGCCATCGACCTCGACGAGCCGTTGATCGGCCTGGGTCTCACCGAGAACGGCGAGATGGAGGTGCCGAGCGACTACGACGACGTCGGGTGGTTCACCGGCGGCGGCAGACCGGGCGTGATCGGTAGTCCTACCGTGCTGGCCGGGCACGTGGATTCCACGACCGGTCCCGCAGTGTTCGATCGGTTGTCGGAGCTTCGACCGGGAGATGTCGTGACGGTGGGGGACGGGACGGGTGGTCGAGTCGACTACCGCATCGATCGGGTCGGCGACTACGGCAAAGTGGAGTTCCCGACGGTGCAGGTCTTCGGGGCGGTGCCCACCGACGAGATCAGGCTGATCACGTGCTCGGGCGACTTCGACGCCTCGGTGGGCAGTTACGAGCGCAACCTCGTCGTCTACGGAGTGCGGCAATAGCCCAGCGTTTTGGAGTTGACGCGGAGTATGTTGTAACCTGAACAACGGTTCGGATCACGAGTGCTCGCACTCCGGTCCAGACCGCCCAATCAAGTTCTACCCAAGACCGTTGGTCACCGCCTTCTCGAAGGATTCACTTCCGGGAGTTGCGCGGTTGAAGGTCCGAGATCGTGTCGGACGGCCCACGCAGGAGAACGAGGTAGGGAACCTGTCTGCAGTCCTCGCGACTGCCTGCTCGTTCACGCCCCGTGTGCTTCTTGCGCCGGGGCGTTCGTCGTTTTCCGGCCCTCTCGCGATCGACACAACTTCCCACGAGAGGAGGCGAAGTATGGCAAAGCCCGAAAAGGTCTCAGCAGTATCGGAGATCACCGAACAGTTCAAGGGTTCGACGGCTGCCGTCGTCACGGAATACCGTGGCCTGTCGGTGTCCGGTCTGACTCAGCTCCGGCGTGCGCTCGGCGAAGGTGCCACGTACTCCGTCGCCAAGAACACCCTGGTCAAGCGCGCAGCGGCCGAGGCAGGTATTACCGGCCTCGACGAGTTGTTCGTCGGACCGACCGCCATTGCATTCATCAAGGGCGAGCCGGTCGACGCAGCGAAGGCCATCAAGGCCTTCGCGAAGGACAACAAGGCCTTGATCGTCAAGGGCGGCTACATGGACGGCGCAACGCTGTCCGTGGAAGAGATCAACAAGATCGCAGACCTCGAGTCGCGCGAAATCCTGTTGGCCAAGCTCGCCGGCGCCATGAAGGGCAACTTGTCGAAGGCTGCAGGCCTGTTCAACGCTCCCGCATCGCAGTTCGCGCGTCTGGCGTTCGCGTTGCAGGAGAAGAAGGCTGCCGGCGCACCCGCCGCAGCCGAGGCACCTGCAGAAACAGAAGCACCGGCGGAAGCTCCCGCCGAAAGCTGATCCGCTGGTATTGGCGTACAGCTCAGCTCCACACCATCAACACCATGCCGCGGATCAGCGGTTAGGTACTTACAGGAAGGACCCGCCACCATGGCGAAGCTCAGCACCGAAGAATTGCTCGACCAGTTCAAGGAGCTCACTCTCCTCGAGCTCAGCGAGTTCGTGAAGGCATTCGAGGAGACCTTCGAGGTCACCGCAGCTGCCCCCGTCGCCGTTGCTGCTGCAGGCGGCGGCGCAGCCCCCGCCGAGGCTGCTGAAGAGCAGGACGAGTTCGACGTCGTCCTCGAGTCGGCCGGCGACAAGAAGATCCAGGTCATCAAGGTCGTCCGTGAGGTCGTTTCCGGCCTGGGCCTGAAGGAAGCCAAGGATCTCGTCGAGAGCGCTCCGAAGGCAATTCTGGAGAAGGTTGCCAAGGACGCAGCCGACGCCGCCAAGGAGAAGCTGGAAGCTGCCGGCGCGAAGATCTCCGTCAAGTAGGACCGCTTCGTTGCAGTCGTGCTTCGTGCTCTGAACGCACGAGCGCAAGAAGGGCCGTTCCCACCTCGGTGGGGACGGCCCTTCTTCTGTTCTCGGACACCGCACGGGGTGCACCGTTGTGATCGATCACGGACTCCTGCAAATCGCGTGACACCGGCCTTGTGCCCCTGTTTACTCGGTTTCGCCGAAGTCCAAAGCATTCCGAAGGGTTTCGGCGGTCATTGTTTGTGGCGTGTCACAGCTTTGTGACGCAGGGACTTGTCACAGTTCTGGCGAGTCGCCGACCGTGTCGCGTGAGATGAGCCACACTGATGCAAGCTCTACAGCCTGACTCGGGGAAGTTCTTACTGGGCGGTAAGCTCCCGTGTCGGTGCGGACACGTGCATGGGATACAGTGACACAACCCACATCCGGGTCGATGTGTACGAATTGTGGAGGTCAGCGTGGGAGTCGAGGTTTCGGTCGAGGGATTGACCAAGTCTTTCGGGGTACAGAAGATCTGGCAGGACGTGACGTTGACCCTGCCGAAGGGTGAGGTCAGTGCGCTCCTCGGTCCTTCCGGTACCGGCAAGTCGGTCTTCCTGAAGTCCTTGATCGGCCTCCTGCGTCCCGAACAGGGCAAGATATTCATCGACGGAACCGACATCCTGCAGTGCTCCTCCCGTGAGCTCTACGAGATCAGGAAGCTCTTCGGGGTGCTGTTCCAGGACGGCGCACTGTTCGGCTCGATGAACCTCTACGACAATGTCGCGTTCCCGCTCCGCGAGCACACGAAGAAGTCCGAGTCCGACATCCGCAAGATCGTCATGGAGAAGTTGGAACTGACGGGTCTGCTCGGTGCCGAGGACAAGCTGCCCGGCGAGATCTCCGGCGGTATGCGTAAGCGCGCCGGTCTCGCCCGCGCTCTGGTTCTCGATCCCGAGATCATCCTGGTCGACGAGCCGGACTCCGGCCTCGATCCCGTTCGCACTACGTACATCTCGCAGACCCTGATCGACATCAACGCCGAGATCGACGCCACGATCCTGATCGTGTCGCACAACATCAACCTCGCTCGGACGGTGCCCGACAACATCGGCATGCTCTTCCGTCGCCAGCTGGTCATGTTCGGCCCCCGCGAGGTGCTCCTGACGAGCGACGAGCCGGTAGTCAAGCAGTTCCTCAACGGAACGATGATCGGTCCGATCGGCATGTCGGAGGAGAAGGACGAGGCGCAGATGGCGCAGGAGCAGGCCATGGTCGACGCCGGCCACCACGCCGGCGGCGTCGACGACGTCGAAGGCATCGTGCCGCAGATGAAGGCCACTCCCGGAACTCCGGTGCGCGAAGCCGTCGGGCGTAGGCAGGAGCGCGTCCGCCAGATCATGCACACCCTGCCGCACAATGCCCAGGTTGCGATCCAGGAAAGCCTCGACACCACCGACCCGGGTCAGCGTTACCCCGCGTATGCAGACCAGCAGCAGGGTTACGACCAGCAGGGATACGACCACCAGGGTTACGAACACCAGGGTTACGACCACCAGGGTTACGACCAGCAGGGTTACGACCAGCAGAGTTACAGCGGGCAAGGTCATGATCAGCAGGGCTACCAAGCTCCAACACAAGGTCGGGGTCAATAGCAGACATGGGGGGATCGAAGAAGTCCACGTTCGCTCCGGCGAGCGCCGCTCTGACACAAGCCGGCAATATCGTCGAACTGTTCGTCGAGGTGGTTCGCAACACCTTCCGTAGGCCGTTCCAGTTCCGCGAGTTCATCGAGCAGGCCTGGTTCATCGCCAGCGTCACGATTCTGCCGACGGCGCTCGTCGCCATTCCGTTCGGCGCGGTCGTGGCGCTGCAGACCGGATCGCTCATCAAGCAGCTCGGTGCCGAGTCGTTCACGGGTGCGGCCAGCGTGCTCGCGGTCATCCAGCAGGGCAGTCCGATCGTGACCGCACTGCTGGTGGCCGGCGCTGCCGGTTCTGCTGTGACTGCAGACCTCGGCTCGCGCACCATCCGCGAGGAGATCGACGCCATGCGAGTGCTGGGTATCGACCCGGTACATCGTCTCGTCGTTCCCCGAGTGCTCGCGATGATCCTCGTCGCACTTTTGCTCAACGGCCTGGTCTCGGTCGTCGGCATCGCCGGCGGTTACTTCTTCAACGTGATCCTTCAGGGCGGCACCCCCGGTGCATATCTGGCGTCGTTCTCGTTTTTGGCCCAGCTGCCGGATCTGTATGTCGCCGAGGCGAAAGCAGCAATCTTCGGACTCATCGCGGGCATCATCGCCTCCTACAAGGGCCTCAATCCCAACCCCGGACCCAAGGGCGTCGGCGAGGCAGTGAACCAGACGGTTGTCATCACGTTCCTGCTGCTCTTCTTCGCCAACCTCATCCTGACCCTGGTCTATCTCCAGGTCGTCCCAGCGAAGGGAGCGTAACCGCGATGACGATCGCAAGAGGTCGCGGTGACCGCACGCTGATGCGCGTCAAGCGCGTCGGCAACGCCCCGCTCAACGTGCTCGACCGCGCAGGCGAGCAAATGTCGTTCTACCTGCGGGCCATCGGGTGGATTCCCAAGACCGCAGTGCATTACAAGAAGGAGGTGCTCCGCCTGCTGGCGGAGGTCACCTTCGGCAGCGGTGCGCTCGCCGTCATCGGTGGGACCATCGGCGTGATCGTGATGATGTCCGGCTTCACCGGCATCGTCGTCGGTCTACAGGGCTATGCAGCCCTCGAACAGCTCGGTAGCTCCGTGCTCACCGGATTCCTGTCCGCGTACGTCAACACCCGTGAGATCGCGCCGATTGTCGCAGGACTGGCACTCTCGGCCACCGTCGGCTGTGGTTTCACCGCCCAGCTCGGTGCCATGCGAATCTCCGAGGAGATCGACGCGCTCGAGGTGATGGCCGTACCCAGCGTGCCGTTCCTCGTGACCACCCGCATGATCGCAGGCTTCGTGGCCGTCATCCCGCTGTACATCGTCGGGCTGTTGGCGTCGTACGTCGCATCCCGAGGGATCAGCACCATTTTCAACGGGCAGTCCACGGGGTCCTACGACCACTACTTCAACCTCTTCCTACCTCCGGAAGACGTGTTGTATTCGTTCTTGAAGGTGCTGATATTCGCCTTCGTCCTGATCATGATCCACTGCTATTACGGCTACCACGCCTCTGGCGGACCTGCCGGTGTCGGCGTCGCAGTGGGCCGTGCCGTTCGTACCGCGATCGTCACGATCGCCGTACTGGACTTCTTCTTGAGCCTCGCCATCTGGGGCACGACCACCACAGTGAGGGTTGCGGGATGATCGACTCGCCGTCGCGACTGAAGCGAGTACTCCTCGGTTTGGCGTTCTTCCTGGTGCTCATCCTGTTCCTGGGGTGGAGCATCACGTCCTACAACAAGACGTTCAAAGATGTGGTGAAAGTCAGCCTCGAAACCGACTCGGTCGGCAACGCGCTGCCGATGAACGCGGATGTCAAGGTGCGCGGAATGATCGTCGGCGAGGTGCGCTCGGCGTCCACCGTCGACGGCGTCGTGACCTCGCAGCTCGCCATCGATCCGGACAAGGCACCGCTGATTCCGTCGAACGTGACGGCACGGTTGCTTCCCAAGACACTGTTCGGTGAGCGCTACGTCTCGTTGATCGTGCCCGAGAACGATGCGGCGTCGCCGATCTCCGAGGGCACGGTCCTCAAACAGGACACCAGCGGAAACGCCATCGAGGTCGGGCAGTTGCTCGACGGCTTGCTTCCACTGCTGCAGGCGATTCCGCCACAGGATCTGGCGAACACCCTCGGGTCGTTGGCGCAGGGCCTCAGCGGGCGCGGTGAGCAACTGGGCCAGACCATCGACAACCTGACGAACATCGTGTCGGGTCTGAACACGGAGTTGCCGAACATCCAGCAGACGTTGGTCGGGCTGGCCGACTTCTCGCAGACCTACGCAGACGCGGCACCGGACTTGGTCTCGGCGCTGGACAACTTGCGGACGACGGGCAACACCGTGGTCGAGCGGCAGTCCAGCCTCGACACGCTGTACGGCTCCCTGACCTCGGCGTCGTACACCACTGCGGACTTTCTACAGACCAACTCCGAGAACCTGATCGGATTGGCCGCGAACTCTCGGGAAGCGCTCGAGCTGCTGGCCGAGTTCTCCCCGACGTTCGGCTGCACGTTCACTTATTTCGCCGAAGGTGCCAGGCGCGGAAAAGTCGTACTCGGTGAGGGCGACGAGTACCCCGGCATCAACGTCTCCGCACCGTTCGTCAACCCGAAGGGTCGTTACTTGCCGAACCAGGACGAGCCGCGCTTGTTCGACGATCGCGGAGCCACCTGTTTCGAGCCCGCGGCGCCGGGGGAGTTCTTCCCGCAGTATCCGGGAGGCTCGATCAACGACGGTTCCTACCAGGTGCCGACCCGGAACCCGGGCCCGCAGGTGATCGAAGGACAGGGACCACCGAAGTCTGCCCAGAGTTCCATCGTTCCCGCCGTCTCCGCATCCGCGCAGCCGGCGAGCTACGAGGGCTCCGACTTCGAGCGCGACACTCTGGCCGTGATCTACGGACAGGCGAGTGGTGTTGCACCGGACAGTATTCCGTCGTGGGCGGCCGCTATCGGCGCACCGGCACTGAGAGGAGTGGAGGTGACCGTGCCATGAGAGGCCTTCTCGCGCCGATCATCAAGTTGGTCGTGTTCGCCGTGATTACGATCATTGCTACGGCCACCCTTGCCTTCACCATCGCCAATTCCAGCGGCGGCGGCGGCACCAAGTTCTCGGCTGTGTTCACGGACGTCACGTCTCTCAACGAGGGCGACGAGATTCGTATCGCGGGCGTTCGTGTCGGCCAGGTCGACAAGATCGAGATCGCCAACGAGCGCGAAGCCAAGGTGGACTTCACTCTGAGCAGTCGTGATTGGCTCCCGGCCAGTTCGACGGCGACCATCCGATTCCGGAACCTGGTGGGCCAGCGCTACATCGCCATCGAGCAGGGTTCGGGAGATCAGGGTCGGAAGATCACCGACGGTGCCACCATTCCGTTGGAGCGGACCAAGCCTGCGGTGAACCTGACCACGCTCTTCGACGGCTTCCGCCCGCTGTTCACCACGCTCAGCTCCGATGACGTCAACAAGCTGTCGTACCAGATCATTCAGGTGTTCCAGGGGGAGTCGGGCACCATCAACGAACTGGTCACCAATACGGCGACCCTGACCAACACCGTCGCCGACAAGGATCAGGTCATCGGGCAGGTCATCACCAATCTGAACAACGTGTTGGAGACGGTGAACCAGAACGACGGGCAGCTCGACAGCCTGATCGTCAACACGCAGCAGCTCGTCTCGGGCCTGTCGGCCGACCGTGGTGTCGTCGGCTCCGCCGTGACGTCGCTCGCCGGCCTGACCAACGCGACCGCCGACCTGCTCGAGCCGACCAGGCCGTCGATCCAGGGTTCGGTGACTGCGTTGAACACGTTGGCCGAGACAGTCAACCGACGAAGCGACGACGTGGACACGGTCCTCGGAATTCTGCCCGTCAAACTCGAGAAGCTCATTCGCACGGCCCAGCAGGGATCCTGGTTCACCTTCTATCTGTGCGGTATCGACATCGTCGCCGGACCGGGTAGTTCGCCGAATCTGAATCTGCCGACCGGGCTGCCGACCGTCAACCAGCCGCTGTACACGAACTCCGCAGCGCGTTGCAAAGCTGGGGGGATCAAGCAATGAAATCTCGTCGTAGTCCGGCCACCATCGGTGCGCTAGGTATCGCAATCATCCTGCTCGCCACGATGTCGGTCTTCTTTCTCGACCGGCTCCCGATCATCGGTGCGGGTTCGGTGTACACCGCCGAGTTCAGCGAGGCAGCAGGGCTCAAGCCGCCCAACGAGGTCCGTATCGCGGGCGTGAAGGTCGGCAAGGTCACCGATGTGCGTCTCGACGGCGACCGGGTGCTCGTGGACTTCACGGTCAAGGACGCCTGGGTCGGCAACGAGTCGCGAGCGGCCATCGCCATCAAGACTGTGCTGGGGCAGAAATATCTGGCGCTCGACCCGAGCGGTCCGGAGACGTTGAGCCCCAAGGACCCGATTCCGCTCGAGCGCACCACGTCCCCGTACGACGTGATCGACGCGTTCTCCGCTGCGGCCTCGACCATCAGCGACATCGACACCGATCAGCTGGCGACGAGCATGCGGACCCTGTCCGAGGCGTTCTCCGAGACGCCTGCGAACATCCGTGCCTCGCTCGACGGTGTGACTCGGTTATCGCAGACCGTGGCCAGCCGTGACGAGGAACTGAAGAAGCTGTTCGAGGCCACCGGCGAGACCTCGAAGGTGCTGGCCGACCGCAACGAGCAGTTCAACCAACTGATCACCGACGCGGGCCCGCTTCTCGAAGAGCTCAACAATCGGCAGCAGGCCATCTCGCAGCTGCTCACCGGCACTCAGCGAGTGTCGCAAGAGCTGACCGGCCTGGTTCGCGACAACGAGGCCACCATCAACCCGATGTTGCAGCAGCTCAACGGCACCATCGAGATCCTGCAGCGCAACAACGACAACCTCGACCGTGCGCTGAAGCTGTACGAACCGTTCATTCGGCTGTACACGAATCTGACCGGCAACGGCCGGTGGATAGACATCACGCTGGCAAACCTCACACCGCCCGGAGTTCCGTTGATACCTGGTTACCGCCAGCCCTCGCTCGATACGTTGGCGGGGAACTGATGACAGACACGCAGACAGCACCGAGAAGCAAGAACAAGCTCGCGCTGATCGCCGTCGTCGTGACCGTGGCGCTCGTCCTCGCGGTCGCCGGCTGGTGGCTGTTCACCAGGGCCGGAACGACCAAGATCACCGCCTACTTCGACAAGTCGATCGGCATCTATTCCGGCTCGGAGGTGCGCGTGCTTGGCGTCAAGGTCGGTACGGTCGACTCCGTGACGCCGCAAGGCGAAGACGTGGAGGTCGTCCTCCGCGTCGACCGTGGGGTCGACATTCCTGTGGACGCAAAGGCCGTGCAGGTCACCCCGTCGCTCGTCGCCGACCGCTACGTCCAGGTTTCACCCGCCTACACCGGCGGCGACACCATGGCCGACGGCGCGACGATCGGTCGCGATCGCACCGCAACACCCGTCGAGGTCGACGAGCTGTACAAGTCCATCGACGACCTGTCCACCGCCCTCGGTCCGGACGGCGCGAACAAGGACGGCGCTCTCACAGATCTGGTCAACACCGGTGCAGCCAACCTCGACGGCAACGGTGAAGCGTTGGGCAACAGCATCACCCAGCTCTCGGCCGCCGGTCGAACGTTGAGTGACTCGCGCACCGACGTGTTCGACACGATCAAGAACCTGCAGACGTTCGTCAGCGCCTTGGCCGTCAACGATCAGCAGGTACGCAACTTCAACACCCAGTTGGCCGACCTGACCGGTTTCCTGTCGGGGCAGCGAGAGGACCTCGGAGCTGCACTCCAACAGCTGTCGGTCTCGCTCGGCGACGTGGCGACGTTCGTCGCGGACAACCGGACCCAACTGACCGATGCCGCGAACGGTCTCACGGTTCCGACGCAGACACTCGCCGACAACCGCGAGCAGCTGGTGCAAACGCTCACGTTGCTGCCGCTGGCCATCAGCAACCTGGTAAACGCCTACGACGCCGAGTCGGGAACGCTCGCCACGCGCGCCAATCTCCAGAACGAGACCCAGGATCCGCTCGGCACCCTGTGTCAGCTCATCGATCTCGGAAAGCTGGTTCCCGGTGATCCGCGCTTCGAAGCACTCGGTGCGCAGATTCAGCCGATCATCGATCAGTGCTCCAACATCACCACGATGATCCAGGCCCCGATCAAAGACCAGAACCGGATCGTGCTGCCGTTCGGCGTTCTCACCAACGACATCGAGCAGAACGTGTCCGTGCCGGGCACCGTGCCTGGCGTCGTCTCGCCCAGGCTCGGAAACAGCTCGATGCCCGGACTGGAGCAGTCGTACATCGGAGGTGGGGGACAGTGAGAGCCTCTGTGAATCGGAATCGAGCTCGAGTGAAGCGTTCTTTGGTGGTCGGAGCCGGTGCGTGCGTGGTGGCGCTGTCGGCCGGAGCATGCTCGTCGGCCGGCATCTACGCGATACCGCTGCCCGGCGGTGCCGACGTCGGTGAGAACCCGTTGAACCTGACGGTGCAGTTCGACGACGTACTGGACCTCGTCCCGCAGTCGACCGTGAAGGTCGACGGCGTCTCGGTCGGCCGCGTCGACTCGATAACGGTCCCGAACGACGGCTGGACCGCCGACGTCAACGTCATCTTGAATTCCGACGTCGACCTTCCGGCCAACGCGATCGCATCGGTGCAACAGACCAACCTGTTGGGCGAGAAGTTCGTGCAGCTCTCGGCACCTCCTGGCGACGAGGAAGCAGCGCGTCTGCAGGACGGGGCCACGATCCCGCTCGATCGCACCCGCCATGCCACCGATATCGAACAGGTACTCGGTGCGCTCTCGCTGCTGCTCAACGGCGGCGGTGTCGGGCAGCTCTCGCCGATCGTCAAGGAACTGAGCACGGCGTTCGACGGTCGCGAAGGCAGAACCAAAGAGCTTCTGCAGCAAGCGAACACCCTCATCGACGGCCTCAACCAGCAGCGTGACGACATCACCCGCGCCATCGACGGGCTGGACACTCTCAGCGGCCGCGTCAACACGCAGACCGACAAGATCGACGCAGTGCTGAAGGATTTGCCGATCGCCACCGAGGTTCTCGAGCAGCAGCGCCCGCAGCTGACCGAGATGCTCGGAGCGCTCGACCGTCTCGGAGCCGTCGGCACCGACGTGATCGACCGTTCCAAGGACGATCTCATCGCGGACCTGCGGGCACTACGCCCCACGCTCCAGGCCCTGGCCGATTCGGCGGACGACGTGGTGAGCTCGCTCGCGGTGATCCCCACCCTGCCGTTCGCGGACGGCACCGAGAAAATCATCGAGGGCAACTCGGCGAACCTGTTCCTTTCGCTCGACCTGTCGATCGGAACTGCGTTGCGCAACTTCGGCGTCGGGGAGGGCGATCCGGTCTACATCCAGCCCAAGTACGGCAACACGCTGCCCGTCGTCGACCCGTCGAATCCGTACTACAACGGCAACGGACCGCGCCCGGGTTGGCCGACGATCTCGCTGCTGCCGTTGCCGCCGATCATCCCGTCACCGGTTCCCGGTCCGGGTGCACCTGCGAACGAGCAGGCAGCGGCGGCCGCCGCGCCCGCACCGGCCGATCCGTTCGCACCGTTGAACGATCTGCTCGAGCGATTCGGAGTTGGACAGTGAGATCGAGACTGGTTCGCATTCAATTGGTCCTCTTCGTCGTGGTCGCCGTACTGGGGTCGGTCTATGTCGGTGCCAAGTACGTGCGACTTGACAACATGCTCGGCTTCGGGCAGTACCAGGTCGATCTGAACCTCGCCGATTCCGGTGGCATCTTCTCCAACGCCGAGGTCACCTACCGAGGTGTCCCGGTGGGAACCGTCGGAGATCTGGAACTGACGGAAGACGGGATCCGAGTCGCGCTCATGCTCGACGACGGCGGCCCGGACATCCCTGCCGACACCAAGGCCGTCGTGGCCAACAGGTCGGCCATCGGTGAGCAGTACGTCGACCTGCAACCCGAGACCGACCAGGGCCCGTTCCTGGTCGACGGTTCGCAGATCGCGGAGGCCGACACCACCACACCCGTGCCGGTGGAACAGGTTCTCGCCAACACGAACACGCTGGTTCGGTCGGTACCGCTGGATACGTTGACGCGAGTCGTCAACGAGCTCGGTGTGGCGTTCGACGGAAAGGGCACGGATCTTGCGTCTCTCGTCGATTCGCTCGGGAACATCTCGGAGGCAGGCAACGAGGCGCTGCCGCAGACGCTCGCGCTGGTGCGCGACGCGGTGCCGGTGCTGAACACGCAGTCCGAGCAGTCGGATCTGATTCGGCAGTTCAGCACCAGCTTGGATGAGGTGACGGCTCAGTTGAAGTCCAGCGATCCGGACATCCATCGCCTGATCGACACCGGCACAGCGGCGGGCGATCAGCTCGGTGGTCTCATCACCGATGCCGGTCCGGCTCTGACGACCGATATCAACAACCTGGCACTTGTTGCTGCGCAGGCCGAACCCCGGTACTTCGCGCTTCGTCCGTTCCTGACGTTCCTGCCTGCCCTCGGTGCCGGCATCTCCACCATCGTCCCGGACGACGGCACGATCCATCAGGGCCTGTTGCTCGAGACCAACAACCCGCCCCCGTGCACGGTGGGCTACGAGGGCAGCCAGGCGATCCTCGACGAGGAGAAGCGCAAGAACCCGAACTTCGATCCGACTCGGGAGAATTACCCGCTGAACCTCGACGCGAACTGCGCCACACCTCAGGGCAGCGTGACGGGCGTTCGTAGTGCGAACCGCATCGTGTTCGCCGATCCGGATGTGCCGCAGCCGTGGGACCTCAAGCCCAAGGTCGATCCCGAGAAGTTGAACCTCAACCCGATCGCCACCCAGTTGGCACCGCTGATCGGCGTCACGCCGAAGTAGTGAAATCGGAGAAACTGCTGCTCAGCACTATCGTCGGGCCGAGAGCGGTTCGGCCAGATATTACCGAGTAGTAGGGTGGAAAGTGTGAACTCGAGCACCGAAGCCCCGGAGTCCCCAGCGACTCCGGGGCAGAACAAGACAGCGAAGATTCTGCTTGCGGTCGTGACCGTGATCGCCGTGGTTGCGCTCGCAGCGGCAGTGTTCTTCGGTTACGGCTGGGGCAAGGCGTTGTTCAGCCAGAAGCCCATGGCGGACACCCGCGACGCGGCTCTCACCGGCGCTCAGCAAGCGGCCGTCAACCTCAACACGGTCGACGCGGCCACCATCGATCAGTCGTTCGACAACATGAAGTCGTCCATCACCGGCGACCTGATGCTCAACGACCTCGAGCAGACGCGGTCGGGCATTACCGACCAGGTTCGTCAGTCCGGTGCCAAGAGTGAGGCAGAGGTTCTGCACGCAGCGATCACCGAGCTCAGTACCGACGAGAACACCGCCGAGGCGCTCGTTGTCATCGCGACGACGACCACCTGGCCCGATCGCGTCGAGCGGAGCAAGCTGACGATGCGATTGGCCATGGAAGAGATCGACGGGGTGTGGAAGACCAACAAGGTCGACCCGATCGGTTCACGGATCTCGCTGGACAACCCGAACACCAACCCCGTCATCCCGACGGAGCCTGGTGCTACCGACCCGAATGCGGCAGACCCCAATGCTGCAGATCCGAATGCGGCAGACCCGAATGCGGGCACCCCCAGCGCGGAAGCAACGCCGGCTCCACAGCCGGATTCCGGCGGTAACTGACGTTGCCCGGCAGTGTCGTTTCCGTCTGTAGTGCAGTGAGTTTCGAAGGAGTTCTGTAGTGCCTCCCCAGCGTCGCAAGATCGTTCCACCCACGACCACCAGCAAAGTCCGTCGCAAGGTCGCCGGAGCCGGGAAGTCGGCAGCGCCCGACGCGGATTCGAGCGCCGTGAAGGGTTCGGATGCAACCGACAGCGCTGCGCCCACCACTCCTGCGCCCACCACACCCGCGCCCACCACACCGGCATCGAGCACGCCTGTCGCCGACGAGTCCTCCGCTGCGAAACCCTCGCTCGAGAAGTCCGGTACCGGCAAGGCAGGCAGCGGTAAGACCGCTGTCGACGAGGCCGCAACCGACAAGCCCGCCGTCGACGACACCGCAACCGACACGCCGGCCGCAGGCGAGACCGCAACCGGCAAGGCCGACTCGGAGCCTGCTCTCATCGAGTCCGGAGCGTCCGACGCGAATTCTGCGGATACCACGCAAAGCAGGTCGATGTCGGGAATCGGCTACAAGCACGTGTTTGTCGTCGCGGCCGTTGCCGTGGTGCTCGGTGCCTTCGCTGCTGTGGCGTCGTTCAAGCCATTCGCAACGATCGACAATGCAGCCTGGGTGGATTCTGCAGCCACTCAGGAAGTCACCTCTGCCGCGACCGATGCGCTTCAGACTCTCTACACGTACAAGGCCGAGACGATCGATGCCGATTTCGATGCCGCCCGTGCGGTCCTCAATCAGTCGATGCTCGACGAGTTCAACTCCACCGCCGACACCACCAAATCTGCTGTGGTGCAGACGATGACAGGAACCGAGGCCATGGTGACCGACATCGGCGCCTCGCGGTTGGAGGACGGCAGTGCCGAGCTGATCGCCAATGTGAACATCAGCGCCACACAGAACGGCGTTGCTTCGGGTAGTGCCGAGGGCCCGTTGACGGTCAACATGGAAAAGGTCGACGGCACCTGGAAGCTGTCGGCAATCGACGACCAGTAGTACCGGGATTCGCTGGCCCCGCTTTTCGGATCGGCCCCGTTCGACGCAGTAACGCTGCGCGGATGGGGCTTTTTCGTGCGTTCGTCGCTCATCTGTCGCCGGTGCACGACGGGATTAATATCGCGATTGCGTCCTGGCTTGTGACGAGCCCTGGTTGTTCGGGACAACCATTTCGACGCTCGACAGCCAGGGATGGATCCGATGAATACGGAGCATGCTGGTCATGACTGACACAACTATCGAATTGTCCGTGCTGGAATCGAGGTCCGGTCGGTCGGGCTTCGCCGAGAACGTCAATCCCGAACTGTACCGATTGTTGTCGGCCCTGAATTTGGATCGCGAGTACGTGCGCGGCGACGGAACAGTCCTGTTCGACGCCTCCGGCCGGCGCTATCTGGACTTCGCGGGGGCGTACGGCGCACTGCCGTTCGGGCACGGACCTACGCCGATCTGGCAGGCGATCAATGATGTTCGGTGCAGTGGGGAGCCAATTTTCGTGCAGCCCTCGGTATTGACGGCGGCAGGGGAACTGGCGGATCGGTTGGGGCGCATCGCACCTCACGGGTTGACGCGAACGACGTTCGTCAACAGCGGTACCGAGGCTACGGAGGTGGCGCTCAAGATCGCGCGGTCGCATACCGGACGGTTGGGCGTGTTGACCACCGGGAACAGTTTCCATGGCAAGACGCTCGGAGCACTGTCTGCGACCGGAAGCGTCAAGTATCAGGCCGGGTTCGGCGCACCGGTCGAGGGTTTCGATCACATCGAGTTCGGTGATTCGGGCGCGCTCGACGCGGCCCTGTCGGCAGCGCCGGGCCATTACGCGGTGTTCCTGGTGGAGCCGATTCAGGGTGAAGGCGGAGTGGTGTGTCCGCCCGACGGTTATCTGCGGCGAGTGCGGGAGATCTGTGATCGGCACGGAGTGCTGATGGCGCTCGACGAGGTGCAGACGGGACTCGGCCGGACCGGCCGGATGTTCGCGTCGGAACACGAGGGGGTGGTGCCCGACATTCTGACCGTCGCGAAAGCGCTCGGTGGCGGGATCGTGCCGGTGGGTGCGGTGTTGTGTGCACCGAAGTTGGTAGACGAGAGCTTTGCGCTGCGCCACACGTCGACGTTTGCGGGCAACGCGTTGGCGGCTCGGGTGGGCATCGCGGTGATCGACGAGTTGACCCGGGACGACGGCGCAGTGGTGACGAACGCTGCCGTGCTCGGCCGGCAATTGTCGAAGGATCTGAATGCGTTGGCCGAGAAGTATCCGTCCGTGGTCACCGGTGTTCGTGGTCGCGGGCTCCTGCTCGGCATCGAGCTCACCGCCGACGTGAACTTCGTGGGACGTCAGTCGCTACTGGGTTCGATTGCGCAGCAACACAACCTGACGGCGGTCATCTGTTCGTACCTGCTCGACGTCGAGGGAATCCGGGTGGCTCCGACTCTGTTCGGTAACAGGGTGATTCGGATCGAACCGCCGTTGACTGTGTCGGCGGTGCAGTGCTCGCGGCTGATTGCAGCACTCGACCGTGCGCTGGGTTACGCGGCGATGGGGGACATGGACGGATTGTTCGGGCACCTTCTGGGCCGTCCGACCGTCGGTACCCCACCGTCGCTCGCTGCGCTCCGCCCGGGCCGCATCCCCGATATCGCCGTTCGTCGCACCGATCGGCGGTTCGCGTTCATCGCGCACCCCTTGAATCTGGAGTTCTTCGCCGCCTTCGACCCGGCGCTCGACGTCTTCCATCATGGCGAGCGACAGGATCTGCTCGAGAGGTTCGCTGCGTCGACATCCGAGCTCGACCCTGCGTCGTTCGTCATCGGCAGTGGCCGGGTCGTCGGGGGAGGGGACGCCACGGCACACGGCGACCTGATCGGGTTGCCCTACACCTCGGAACAATTGCTGCACTTGCCGACCGAGCAGGCGCTGCGCGTGGTGGGCGGCGCCGTCGAACTCGCGATCTCGCGCGGTGCGACGGTCGTCGGGTTGGGCGGCTATTCGTCGGTCATCACCGGTAATGGATTGGGCCTCGGCGCGAGGTCGCGTCCGATCACCACCGGCAACACGTTCACCGCCGCAGCGAGTCTGCGGGCTGTTCGACGCGTGTGCCGGGAACGCGGAATCGACGTAGCGCAGGCCCGAGTGACGATTCTCGGTGCTGCCGGGGCCATCGGTCGGACCATCGGCAAGCAGTTGGCCGGCGAGGTCGGCAGTATCGCCCTGGTCGGTCGGCGGGGTGAGAGCACGGTCGTCGCGCCGAAGTTGTGGGCGGCCGCGCAGGAGATGGTGGCGAGTGCGACGGGCGGGTCCGGCACGGGGAATCTTGCCGTTGCTGCACACGAGATGAACGGCGACATGGATGATCTGATCAAGTCGCGGCACCTCGAGTTCTTCACCGATCCCGTTGCTGCGGTGCAGGATTCGTTGATCGTTATCGCAGCCACATCGGCGCCGCATGCGTTGATCGATCCGACGGACCTGATGGAGGGTGCCATCGTCTGCGATGTTGCGCAGCCGCCGAACATCGGCCGAGACGTGCGCGGTGAGCGGCCGGACGTGACGGTGTTCGACGGCGGCATCGTCAGGGTGCCGTCGGGTTCGGATTTCGGGTTGACCTACGGGTTGGCTCCGGGTCTGACGTATGCCTGCATGGCGGAGACGATGTTGATCGCCCTGTCGGGTGAGTTCGACCTCCGCAGCATCGGCACCACTCTCGACGGTGACAGCGTCGAACGATTGGGTGAGCTGGCCGACGTCCATGGGTTCGCGCTCGCCGAGGCCACTCGGTGGCGCGAAGGTAGTCAGTAGTCGGCGGGGGCCGGGGTTCCCGGGAGTTCGGGAACCCCGGCCCCGTCCCGCCCAGTCCCAGTCGGTCGTGTCGGGGTGGGATGCAGCCACCAGTTCGCGTTTCCCATCAGCGCGACGATGGCGGGCACGAGCATCATCCGCACGATGGTGGCGTCGATGACGAGACCGACGATGATGCCGATACCCACCAGTCGCATCATCGACAGTTCGGACAACGAGAAGAACGCGGTGACGGTGATGAGCAGCAGCGCTGCGGCCGTCACGATGCGTCCGGTGTGAGCGGCCCCGAGGCGGACTGCCTCTCTGGTGCCGGCTCCGTTGTCGTGGGCCTCCACGATGCGTGAAAGCAGAAAGATCTCGTAGTCGGTGGACAGGCCGAACACCACCGCCATGACGAGGATGCTCATCGTGGACTGTAGAGGGCCGGCAGTGACGCCGATCGGCCCGGCACCGTAGCCGTCGTGAAAGATCCAGGTGAGCACACCGAAAGTGGCCGCCAGGCTGACCATCGCCATGGCAATTGCCTTGAGGCTGAGCACGATCGAACGAAAGGCCAGTGTCGTCATCGTGAATGTGGCCAGCACCATGATGGCCAGCATCCAGGGAATGGTGGAGTAGATCGCGTCGATGCCGTCCTCGCTCTGCGCGGTGCTGCCGCCTACGCCGAGCGTCGTCCCGGCAGGAGCGGGGATCGATCGAATCGCATCCAGTGTCGCGAGTGCAGCGGGGGTGCGATCGGCCGAGTTCATGATGGCATCGACCACGGTCAGATTGTCGGTGCTGCCACTGGGAAACGCGGCCGTGACTCCGTCCACGCGGCCGACTGCAGCGGTGACTTCGGAGACCGCGGCAGGGCTCGGCGGTTGGTCGGTGACCGATTCGACGACGACGGTGACGCTGCTGTTGGCGAGGGTGAATTCGGTGATCAGCTTCTGCGTGGCGATCCGGGCGGGTGAGTCCGCCGGCAGACCCGTGTGGTCGAGGTCGCCCAGAGCTACTCCGGAGATGGGTGCGCAGAGGACGGCCAGCACGCCGATGATGGCAACGGCCACGAGGACGGGCCTGCGCATCACGCGGTCTGCGACTGTGCCCCAGAACCTCTGCGCCCGTGCCTCGCCGCGGTCGATCGCACCAGTGCGCCAGCTCAGCGAATCGATGCGGGGGCCGAGGAGGGCGAGTGCGGCGGGCAACGCGGTCAGCGAGATCACGGCGGCGACGGCCACCGCTGCCATGCCGCCGATGCCCAGTGAGCGAATCATTGCCTGCGGGAAGATGAGCATGCCGATGAATGCACAGATCAGCAGCAGTGCCGAGAACGCCACGGTTCGGCCGGCGGTGGACATCGTGCAGCGTACCGCATCCACCGTTCCGTGCCCGTTGCGCAGCTCCTCGCGAAACCGCGTGATCACGAACAGGCTGTAGTCGACGGCCATTCCGAGTCCGACGAGGGATGCAATGTTGGTCGCGAACACCGACACCTCGGAGACGCTGTTCACCGCTCGCAGCACGGCCAGGGAGGCCAGCACGCTCAGTCCGCCGATCACCAGCGGAGTTCCTGCGGCGACGAGTCCGCCGAACACGATCAGGAGCAGGACCAGCAGAATCGGGAAGGTGATGATCTCGGCTCGCACCAGATCTGCCCGCGCTTGCTCGTTGTACGCGTCGAAGACGGCCGAGAATCCACCGAGCTGCACGTCCGCGCCATCGATCGTCAACTTCTCACGCAGGTCCTGGTAGGACTTGACGCGCCGATCCTCGTCGCCGGTCAGAGTCAGCACCGCGAGGGCAGAGTTGCCGTCCGACGATCGAAGTCCGGGAGCAAAGGCGTCGGGCACCGTCCAGTAGGTGACGGGGTCGCGGGCCAGTACACCCGCGTCGATTCCGGCCAGGCTTGCCGCCACCGCGTCCCTGATCCCGTCGACCGTCCGCCCGTCCGTCTGGGTGTAGATCACCGCGATGTCCGGAACGTCGCGACCGAACCGGGATTCGACGAGTGCGTCGATTTTCGCCGACTCGCTCCCGGGATCGCTGTAGCCACCGATGCTGAGTTCGTCGACGACGCCCAGGCCCCAGGTTCCGGCGAGCAGGACGGTTGCCACCACGGCAGCGAGGACCCAGCGCGCACGGGCGATGACGAACTCGACGACGGGCGAACCCCTGCTCACGCGGGGCTGCCGAGGGCTCGACACCTGCATGCAGCGCCGATTTTTACCACCGTGACCATGTTGTCCCCCCGCGAGACGTGATGTGAGTGCTCCGTGAATCTGTCTGTGGCACAGAGGAAGATCTGTCACACAGCACGTCCGATGACAGAACGACGCCGCCCCCGGTTGCGACAGAAGAAATACAATCAGAAGCAGCGGCTGATTGCCATAGCGGCAGCGGATTCCCGCGGACCTCTTGACGAAGGAAGGCGCAGGGGTCACTCTTGTCGTGAAGGAGCACCCCCGTGGTGACCGACCGTTGCCGGTCGTCAGCCACAGTCTTCTGTCACCGTTGCTGTTCGTTCGGGCCTCGGCGAGGAAGGCCGACACGCTGCTGCCGACTCGGCGCGCGAACGGACCTCGGGTGCTACTTTTGATGCCCCCGTTGCGCTGTGCGCACATTTGGGGTACCTTTGGACGTTGCGCTGGCTGCCTCCTGTCCACCTCTCGATCGCTGTTACCCGAAAGCACGTTTTCGGGCCGCTGTGATGGGGATTCGGTCTGGTTGCGACCAGCCGAAATTCGCCCCACATATAGCAAACAGATACAGCGGCGGTCGCCATGTCGTGTCAGCTGACAGGTCCTGTCAGTCGACGGAACGGCGCGACCCGCGTGAGGTGCTGGAAGGACGCATCTTGGCAGTCTCTAGCCAGACCAAGGCAGTTGTCGGAACACCGGGAGCCCCGAGGAGGGTTTCGTTCGCGAACATTCGCGAGCCGTTGGAGGTACCCGGTCTCCTCGATGTACAGACGGATTCGTTCGAATGGCTGGTAGGTGCGCAGAGTTGGCGCGACCGTGCCGCCGCCCGCGGAGACAGTGGTGTCTCCGGCGGACTCGAGGACATCCTGACCGAGCTCTCTCCGATCGAGGACTTCTCGGGCTCGATGTCGCTTTCCTTCTCCGACCCACGATTCGACGAGGTCAAGGCCTCGACCGATGAGTGCAAGGACAAGGACATGACGTACGCAGCTCCGCTGTTCGTCACCGCCGAGTTCATCAACAACAACACCGGCGAGATCAAGAGCCAGACGGTCTTCATGGGTGATTTCCCGATGATGACCGACAAGGGCACCTTCATCATCAACGGCACCGAGCGTGTCGTCGTCTCGCAGCTGGTGCGTTCTCCGGGCGTCTACTTCGATCACTCGATCGACAAGACCACCGAGAAGGACCTGCACAGCGTCAAGGTCATCCCCGGCCGCGGTGCTTGGCTCGAGTTCGACGTCGACAAGCGCGACACCGTCGGTGTGCGTATCGACCGCAAGCGTCGCCAACCCGTCACGGTGCTGCTGAAGGCTCTCGGCTGGTCCACCGAGCAGATCACGGAGCGCTTCGGCTTCTCCGAGATCCTCATGGCCACGCTGGAGAAGGACAACACCGCCGGTACCGACGAGGCTCTCCTCGACATCTACCGCAAGCTGCGTCCGGGCGAGCCGCCGACCAAGGAGTCGGCGCAGACCCTGCTGGAGAACCTGTTCTTCAAGGACAAGCGCTACGACCTCGCTCGCGTGGGTCGCTACAAGATCAACAAGAAGCTCGGCCTCAACTCGGGCCAGCCCATCGTGGCGTCGACCCTCACCGAGGAAGACATCGTTGCGACCATCGAGTACCTGGTGCGTCTGCACGCAGGTGAGACCTCGATGACCGCACCCGAGGGCGTCGAGGTTCCCGTCGAGGTCGACGACATCGACCACTTCGGCAACCGTCGTCTGCGTACCGTCGGTGAGCTCATCCAGAACCAGATCCGCGTGGGCCTGTCCCGCATGGAGCGCGTCGTGCGCGAACGTATGACGACTCAGGACGTCGAGGCGATCACGCCGCAGACCCTGATCAACATTCGTCCCGTCGTCGCTGCGATCAAGGAGTTCTTCGGAACCTCCCAGCTCTCGCAGTTCATGGACCAGAACAACCCGCTGTCGGGTCTGACGCACAAGCGTCGCCTGTCGGCACTGGGACCCGGCGGTCTCTCTCGTGAGCGCGCCGGCCTCGAGGTCCGCGACGTGCACCCCTCGCACTACGGCCGCATGTGCCCCATCGAGACCCCGGAAGGCCCGAACATCGGCCTGATCGGATCGCTGTCGGTGTACGCACGCGTCAACCCGTTCGGCTTCATCGAGACCCCGTACCGCAAGGTCGTCGACGGCAAGGTGACCGACGATGTCGATTACCTAACCGCCGACGAGGAAGATCGCCACACGCTCGCGCAGGCGAACTCTCCGGTCGACGATTCGGGTCACTTCATCGAGGACAAGATTCTCGTCCGTCGTAAGGGTGGAGAGGTCGAGTTCGTCTCGTCCGACGACATCGACTACATGGACGTCTCGCCTCGCCAGATGGTGTCCGTCGCCACCGCGATGATTCCGTTCCTCGAGCACGACGATGCAAACCGTGCCCTGATGGGTGCGAACATGCAGCGTCAGGCTGTCCCGCTGGTTCGCAGCGAGGCTCCGATCGTCGGTACCGGTATGGAGTTGCGTGCCGCTGTCGACGCCGGTGACGTCGTCATCACCGAGAAGACCGGTGTCGTCGAAGAGGTCTCCGCCGACTACGTCACGGTCATGGCCGACGACGGATCACGCAAGACCTACCGGATGCGTAAGTTCGCGCGTTCCAACCAGGGCACGTGCGCCAACCAGCGTCCGATCGTGGACGAGGGACAGCGCGTCGAGTCCGGCCAGGTCCTCGCCGACGGCCCCTGCACCGAGAACGGTGAGATGGCACTCGGCAAGAACCTGCTGCTGGCGATCATGCCGTGGGAGGGCCACAACTACGAGGACGCGATCATCCTGTCGCAGCGCCTCGTGGAAGAGGACGTTCTCACCTCGATCCACATCGAGGAGCACGAGATCGATGCTCGCGACACCAAGCTCGGTGCCGAAGAGATCACTCGCGACATCCCGAACGTCTCCGACGAGGTCCTCGCAGACCTCGACGAGCGCGGCATCATCCGTATCGGTGCCGAGGTTCGTGACGGCGACGTGCTGGTCGGAAAGGTCACGCCGAAGGGCGAGACCGAGCTGACCCCCGAAGAGCGCCTGCTGCGCGCCATCTTCGGTGAGAAGGCTCGCGAAGTTCGCGACACCTCGCTCAAGGTTCCGCACGGCGAGAACGGAAAGGTCATCGGTATCCGCGTCTTCTCGCGCGACGACGACGACGATCTGCCTCCCGGCGTCAACGAGCTGGTCCGCGTCTACGTGGCTCAGAAGCGCAAGATCCAGGACGGCGACAAGCTCGCCGGCCGTCACGGCAACAAGGGCGTCATCGGCAAGATCCTCCCGCAGGAGGACATGCCGTTCCTGCCCGACGGCACCCCGATCGACATCATCCTCAACACCCACGGTGTTCCGCGTCGTATGAACATCGGTCAGGTCCTCGAAACCCACCTGGGTTGGATCGGCAAGACCGGTTGGAACGTGCAGATCGCCGCGGACGGCAGCAAGCCCGATTGGGCCGAACGTCTGCCCGAGGAGATGCTGGCGGCTCCGGCCGACAGCAACATCGCCACCCCGGTGTTCGACGGTGCCAAGGAGAATCAGCTCGCCGGCCTGCTGGAGAGCACGATTCCCAACCGCGACGGCGAGCAGATGGTCGGATCCGACGGAAAGGCCACGTTGTTCGACGGCCGCTCCGGCGAGCCGTTCCCGTACCCGGTGTCGGTGGGCTACATGTACATCATCAAGCTGCACCACTTGGTCGACGACAAGATCCACGCTCGTTCGACCGGGCCGTACTCGATGATCACTCAGCAGCCCCTCGGTGGTAAGGCTCAGTTCGGTGGACAGCGCTTCGGTGAGATGGAGTGCTGGGCCATGCAGGCCTACGGTGCCGCGTACACGCTGCAGGAGCTTCTCACCATCAAGTCGGACGACGTTGTCGGCCGCGTGAAGGTGTACGAGGCGATCGTCAAGGGCGAGAACATTCCCGAGCCCGGTATCCCCGAGTCCTTCAAGGTGCTCCTCAAAGAGCTCCAGTCGCTGTGCCTCAACGTGGAGGTGCTGTCCTCGGACGGCGCTGCCATCACGATGGCCGACGGTGACGACGAAGACCTCGAGCGTGCCGCAGCCAATCTGGGAATCAACCTCTCCCGCAACGAAGCTGCCACGGTCGACGACCTCGCTCAGTAGTTCTGTGATCCCCGTGCCTGCGTCACCGCAGGCACGGGGGTGATCACGCTTTTTCTGATTCGGTATCACAACACCCATAACGGGGAAAGGAAGTTACGTGCTCGACGTCAACTTCTTCGATGAACTTCGCATTGGCCTTGCCACTGCGGACGACATCCGTCAGTGGTCCTACGGCGAGGTCAAGAAGCCGGAGACCATCAACTACCGCACGCTCAAGCCCGAGAAGGACGGCCTCTTCTGCGAGAAGATCTTCGGCCCCACCCGGGACTGGGAGTGCTACTGCGGCAAGTACAAGCGCGTCCGCTTCAAGGGCATCATCTGTGAGCGTTGTGGCGTCGAGGTCACTCGCGCCAAGGTGCGTCGTGAGCGCATGGGCCACATCGAACTGGCCGCTCCGGTCACGCACATCTGGTACTTCAAGGGTGTGCCGTCGCGTCTGGGCTACCTGCTCGACCTGGCTCCGAAGGATCTCGAGAAGATCATCTACTTCGCTGCCTACGTCATCACCACGGTCGACGACGAGCTCCGTCACAACGAGCTCTCGACGCTCGAGGCCGAGATGGAGGTCGAGAAGAAGGCCGTCGCAGATCAGCGCGACGCCGATCTCGAGGCTCGTGCGCAGAAGCTCGAAGCCGATATCGCCGAGCTCGAAGCCGAGGGTGCCAAGTCCGACGTGCGCCGCAAGGTCAAGGACGGCGGCGAGCGCGAGATGCGTCAGCTCCGTGACCGCGCGCAGCGTGAGCTCGATCGTCTCGAAGAGATCTGGACCACGTTCACCAAGCTTGCTCCCAAGCAGCTCATCGTCGACGAGCTCATCTACCGCGAGCTCATCGACCGGTACGGCGAGTACTTCACCGGTGCCATGGGTGCCGAGTCGATCCAGAAGCTCATGCAGACCTTCGACATCGACGCCGAGGCGGAGTCTCTTCGCGAGACCATCCGCAGTGGCAAGGGTCAGAAGAAGCTGCGCGCGCTCAAGCGTCTGAAGGTCGTCGCTGCGTTCCAGGCCGGCCGTAACTCGCCGATGGGCATGGTTCTCGACGCTGTCCCGGTCATCCCGCCGGAGCTTCGTCCGATGGTGCAGCTCGACGGTGGCCGTTTCGCGACGTCCGACCTCAACGACCTGTACCGCCGCGTCATCAACCGCAACAACCGCCTCAAGCGTCTGATCGATCTCGGTGCTCCCGAGATCATCGTCAACAACGAGAAGCGGATGCTGCAGGAGTCGGTCGACGCCCTGTTCGACAACGGCCGTCGTGGACGTCCGGTCACCGGACCGGGTAACCGTCCGCTGAAGTCGCTCTCCGACTTGCTCAAGGGCAAGCAGGGACGATTCCGTCAGAACCTCCTCGGCAAGCGCGTCGACTACTCGGGCCGTTCGGTCATCGTCGTCGGCCCGCAGCTCAAGCTGCACCAGTGTGGTCTGCCGAAGCTGATGGCTCTCGAGCTGTTCAAGCCGTTCGTGATGAAGCGTCTGGTGGATCTGAACCACGCGCAGAACATCAAGTCGGCCAAGCGCATGGTCGAGCGTCAGCGTCCGCAGGTGTGGGACGTTCTCGAAGAGGTCATCGCCGAGCACCCCGTGCTGCTGAACCGTGCACCCACCCTGCACCGGTTGGGCATCCAGGCGTTCGAGCCGCAGCTCGTCGAGGGCAAGGCCATCCAGCTGCACCCGCTCGTGTGTGAGGCGTTCAACGCCGACTTCGACGGTGACCAGATGGCTGTCCACCTCCCGCTGTCCGCCGAGGCTCAGGCCGAGGCACGCGTGCTGATGCTGTCGTCGAACAACATCCTCTCGCCGGCTTCGGGCCGTCCGCTCGCCATGCCGCGTCTGGACATGGTGACGGGTCTGTACCACCTGACGCGTCTGGACGCCGGTGCTGTCGGCGAGCGCGTCGACGCATCGACCGATCAGGCCGAGTTCGGGGCGTACTCCTCCCCGGCCGAGGCTCAGATGGCCGTCGATCGTGGATCGCTCACGGTGCAGTCGCAGATTCGGGTTCGTCTCACCACGCAGCGCCCGCCGCGTGACATCGAGAACGAGCTGTTCCCCGAGGGCTGGAACCGCGGCGAGGCATGGACCGCGGAGACCACTCTGGGACGCGTGCTCTTCAACGAGCTGCTTCCGGCGGACTACCCGTTCGTCAACGAGCAGATGCCGAAGAAGCGTCAGTCGACGATCATCAACGATCTCGCCGAGCGTTACCCGATGATCGTCGTCGCTCAGACCGTCGACAAGCTCAAGGACGCAGGCTTCTACTGGGCCACGCGTTCGGGTGTCACCATCTCGATCTCCGACGTCCTCGTGCCGCCGGAGAAGCCGCAGATCATGGAGACCTTCGAGGCTCAGGCCGATCAGATCGAGAAGAAGTACCAGCGTGGCGCACTCGACAAGGTCGAGCGCAACTCCGCACTGGTCAAGATCTGGCAGGACGCGACCGAGCAGGTCGGTAAGGCCATGGAGGCCCACTTCCCCGACGACAACCCGATCCCGATGATCGTGAAGTCCGGCGCAGCCGGAAACATGACTCAGGTTCGCTCGCTCGCCGGCATGAAGGGCTTGGTGACGAACCCGAAGGGTGAGTTCATCCCGCGTCCGATCAAGTCTTCCTTCAAGGAAGGCCTGACGGTCCTCGAGTACTTCATCAACACGCACGGCGCTCGTAAGGGTCTGGCCGACACGGCGCTTCGTACCGCCGACTCGGGCTACCTGACGCGTCGTCTGGTCGACGTCTCGCAGGATGTCATCGTTCGGGAAACCGACTGTGGCACCGAGCGCGGCATCGTCACGACGATCGCCGAGAAGACCGCCGACGGCAAGATGATCCGCGACGCTCACGTCGAGACCAGCACGTACGCCCGCACCTTGGCGAACGACGCTGTCGACGAGAACGGCACGGTCATCGTCGCTCGCGGACACGATCTCGGTGATCCGGCCATCGACGCGCTGCTCGCTGCGGGCATCACGTCGGTCAAGGTTCGCTCGGTGCTGACCTGCACCACCGGCACCGGCGTCTGCGCCACCTGCTACGGCCGCTCGATGGCCACCGGCAAGCTGGTCGACATCGGTGAGGCCGTCGGTATCGTCGCCGCACAGTCGATCGGTGAGCCCGGAACCCAGCTGACCATGCGTACCTTCCACCAGGGTGGTGTCGCCGGAGATGACATCACCGGTGGTCTGCCTCGCGTGCAGGAGCTGTTCGAGGCACGTGTGCCGAAGGGCAAGGCTCCGATCGCGGACGTGTCGGGACGCATCCAGCTCGAGGACGGCGATCGTTTTTACAAGATCACCATCGTCCCGGACGACGGCGGCGAAGAGGTTGTCTACGACAAGCTCTCCAAGCGTCAGCGTCTGCGCGTCTTCAAGCACGACGACGGCACCGAGCGCCTTCTGGCGGACGGTGACCACGTCGAGGTCGGCCAGCAGCTCATGGAAGGTGCTGCCGATCCGCACGAGGTCCTGCGCGTGATGGGTCCCCGTCAGGTGCAGATCCACCTCGTCAACGAGGTCCAGGAGGTGTACCGGTCGCAGGGTGTGTCGATTCACGACAAGCACATCGAGACGATCGTGCGCCAGATGCTCCGTCGCGTGACGATCATCGACAGCGGCTCCACCGAATTCCTGCCCGGTTCACTCACCGAGCGCAGCGAATTCGAGTCGAGCAACCGTCGCGTCGTCTCCGAGGGTGGCGAGCCCGCAGCCGGACGTCCGGTCCTGATGGGTATCACCAAGGCGTCGCTGGCCACCGACTCGTGGCTGTCGGCTGCGTCCTTCCAGGAGACCACTCGTGTGCTCACCGATGCGGCGATCAACTGCCGCAGCGACAAGCTCATAGGTCTCAAGGAGAACGTCATCATCGGTAAGCTCATCCCGGCTGGTACCGGCATCAACCGGTACCGGAACATCACGGTGCAGCCGACCGAAGAGGCACGTGCCGCGGCATACGCGGTGCCGTCGTACGACGATCAGTACTACAGCCCGGACGGCTTCGGCCAGGGAACCGGCGCTGCTGTGCCGCTCGACGACTACGGTTTCTCCAACGAATACCGCTAGAGCGACTCCGTCGCACGTGAGCAGAAACTCGTAGCCCACTACGAGTTTCCACTCACGACGACATAGTCAGCAGGCAAAGCCCCGCATCGACCTCGGTCGGTGCGGGGCTTTGTTCTAAGTGGAGGGGACGCGGTGAGTTTCCCGCGGCACTCGGGTCGGTACCGGTATGACCGATCAAACACCCAGCACCATCGTGAACATCGGCGTGGCCATGTTCACCGTCGCCGATCAGGACGCAGCCCTCGATTTCTACTCCCGCGTTCTGGGGTTCGAGATTCGCGGTGATCTGCGCTTCGGCCCCGAAGGCGAGTATCGGTGGTTGGAAGTGGCCCCGCCGGGATCGACGGCGCGGCTCGCTCTCAACCCGCCGATGGGAGGTACGCCCGGTGGCGGGTCCATCGGTGTCGAGACAGCTGACGTCGCGGCCGAGCACAAGCGGCTCAGCGCTCTCGGCGGCGTCGATCTCGACGATTTCATGGAAGAGGTGGACGGTGTGCCGCCGATGTTCGCCTTGCGAGACCTCGACGGCAATTCGATCTGGGTCGTACAGACCTGATCCGGTCAGCCGACAACCTATGCGCGCTGCGATCGCGCCGCCGCTGCCACACCGATGAATGCCAGCGCCGCGAAAGTGAACAGCAGCAACTGAGCCGACCGCAGCGTCGATGGTTCTCCGAGGTTCACCAGTACTCCCGCCAGAGCTGCTCCGAAGGCGTTGGCGATCAGCTGAACAGTGTTGATGGCGGCCGAGGCTCGTGCGCCTTCGCCCGGTTCGGCGACCGATGTCATGGCTCCGACTGCCAAGTGTGGCCACGCAATTCCGATGCCGACGCCCGCGACGATCAGACCCACTACCCACGTGGCGATCGAACCGGGACCTGCCTGGTCGGTGAGAAACGCTGCCACGATGCACAATCCGGCCGCGACGAGGATCGGGCCGGCCATGACGATGCGTCGTACGACGCGTGGAGCGGTGGCCGAGGCGCTCGGTATTTCGCCGAGGGTCCATCCGAGCGCCAGTGTGGCCCCGAGAAATCCGGCGGCCAGCGGTGCCAATCCGGCGAGGCGCTGACCGAACAGTGGGATGAAGGTCTCCACCGTGGACGCGACGGCGAGGACGACGATGGTCAGGTATATCCATTTCAGCGTGGACGCGCCGAAGGTCGACGGGGGGAGCACGCCGTGCGCTGCGCGACGGTCGGCGGCCACGAAGGCGATCAGGAGGAGTACTCCTCCCAGGACCATTGCGGCGGTGATCGCGAGGTTGGAGACCACTCCGGCGATGCTCACCAGCAGGGCAGCTGTGGTGAGCAGGGTCAACGACAGTGTCGGTACCGGGCTGGGTTCGGTGGCCTGACCGGTGTGGGCGGGCAGTGCTCGCGGGACGAGGGCGGCCATGGCCAGAGCTGCGAGAACGAGCACGCCGAAGGCCATTCGCCAGGCTCCGAATTGCGCGAAGATGCCGCCGACGGACGGTCCGGCGAACGTTCCCACGCCCCACATGGCCGAGACCAGAGCCGCACCTCGCGTCCAGAGATGTTGCGGCAGTGCGGCATTGATGACGGCGTAGCCGAGTCCGGCCAGTAGGCCACCTCCTGCGCCCTGAATTGTGCGGCCCACCAGTAAGAGTTCCATCGTGGGGCTGACGGCACACACGACGGTCCCGAGAGCGAAGACCGTCAGGCCGATCAGGTAGGCACCGCGAGGTCCGCGAGTGGCCAGAACTTTGCTGACCAACATCGAGGAGATGACGGACGCAACGAGGAAAACCGTTGCGGTCCAGGCGTAGTAGCGTTGGCCGCCGATCTCGTCGATGGCCGTGGGAAGCAGGCTGGTCGTCAGGTAGACGTTCGTGGCGTACAGCGCGACGCCGCCGGCGAGAACGGTTGCGGTGCCGAGGTAGCGAGCGCCGAGTAGCTGTCGCCAGGTTCCGGTCGTGGATTCGGTGGGGGAGTGCATGGTGTGGAAGGCTAGGATCTCGAGTGCACTCGAGGTCAAATCGTCGTGTCGGCTGGGAGGCAGCATGATCCGTATCAGTGACGAACTGCTGTCCATCGGGGAGGTCGCGGCCAGAACCGGTGCCGCAGTGTCTGCGGTCCGGTACTACGAGACTCTCGGGCTCGTTCCCGCCGAGCGGACGGCGGGCAACGTCCGAAAGTTTCCCCGTCACGCAATTCGGCGGATTTCGCTGATTCAGGTGGCGGTGCGGTTCGGAAT
This sequence comes from Rhodococcus sp. NPDC080181, assembly GCF_040702225.1. Classification (NCBI taxonomy): domain Bacteria; kingdom Bacillati; phylum Actinomycetota; class Actinomycetes; order Mycobacteriales; family Nocardiaceae; genus Rhodococcus; species Rhodococcus sp. NPDC080181. Next base: position 233,554 of record NZ_JBFBKN010000001.1, on the reverse strand, counting down.
ACCGCTTGCCGAGGTGGCCGAGGTCTTTGCGTCCCTACCGTCGGGGCGCACCCCGAACAAGCGCGACTGGGCCAAGATTTCGGTTGCATGGAACCAGCGGTTGGAGGATCGGAAGCAGTCGATTGCGCGGATGCAGGAGCAACTCACCGGCTGCATCGGCTGCGGATGTCTCTCCCTGAACAAATGCGGTCTGCTCAATCCAGGCGACGAGCTGGGCAAGGCGGGCCCCGGGGCGCGGCTCATCTGACGCGTACGTCGGCGGTGTCGAGTCTTGTGGGTAGCGGGCGCCGCCTGGTCGATGAACGTGTACAGCTCGGTGATCAGGTTGTCCTTCACGACGACGAAGTCCTGGCCCGAGACTACGGCGGGGGCGTCGGGCGGCGACAGTGCCCAGGAGATTCGGGCGACGTCACCCAGGGCGGTGGGCTCGGCAGTGACGGCGAATGTCAGACCCTCGGACGGCCCGATCAGCGCTCGAATCGCCTCGATGACCGACTCTCTCCCGGTGGCGGTGTTCTCGGCGTCGTAGAACACCGCGTCCTGGTGATACATGGACTCGATGAGTTCGCGTCGTTTCGCGTCGTCGTTCGTGTTGAATACTTCGACGACGTTGCGGCGTGCCAGCTCTGCGGGAGTGCTGCGATCCATGGTGTACCCCTAGGGTTGGTGGTGGGGGGTTCGGTGCCCCGGACCCAGCATCGCAGAAAGTACGTGACATGTCACCCAGTAACCCTGAAACCACTCCGTGGTTGACGCCCACCGAGGAATCGGCGTGGCGCGCCTACATGGGGTTGTCGCTGCAGATGACGTTCGAGATGAACCGGCAGCTGACCGAGGATCACGGTCTGTCCCTGGCCGACTATTCGGTGCTGGTCGCACTGGCGGACAGTCCCGACGGGCGTCGCCGGGTGGCCGAACTGGCTGCGGAGATCGGTTGGGAGCGCAGCAGGGCCTCCCATCATCTCGCGCGGATGTCCGCACGAGGGCTCACCGATCGCACGGTGTCGACTACCGACGGGCGCGCCACGGACGCAGTGCTCACCGAGGCGGGCAGGGCCGCTCTGGACGCATCGGCGGCGGGTCACGTCGACGTGGTTCGGCGATTGTTCTTCGACGGGCTCGCACCCGAGGACATCGCCACTCTCGAACCGCTACTCACTCGTCTGCGCGACCATGTGCGAGCCAACGGGACGCTGCCGCGGCCGCAGTGACCGAGGCGACACACGGAGTTCACCTGCCCGTCGGATCGATGACGAATCCAGTTGTCGGTCGCACGAGAGTCTCGGACAATGGTGAACCGAGGTAACGACGTCAGGATCGGTCGCGACATTTCTCTGCGGGCCGGCGCAACGCGTCGACAGTTTCTGACGTGGAGTGCGTTGGTGGGGGCGCTGGCCTTCACACCGGAGATCGCGGGGACATCTGCGACGGTAGGTGCGCAGTCGGTGATCACCCCCGACTATCCCTTCCGTCTCGGTGTTGCTTCCGGCGATCCGTTGCCCGATTCGGTGGTGCTGTGGACCAGACTCGCCACCGACCCGTTCGCCCCGCTGGGCGGGATGACGCCGGGCGTGGTGCCCGTCCAGTGGCAGATATCCGCCGACGAGAAATTCGGCCGCATCGTGGCGCAGGGCATCGAGCTGGCGACCGAATTCGACGGTTGGTCCATTCACGTCGACGTGCGCGGGCTCGAGCCGGCGCGCGAATACTTCTACCGTTTCCTGGTCGGCCCACATGCGAGTCCCGTCGGTCGCACCAAAACTGCACCTGCACTTGGGCAGCCGCTGAGCAAGCTCGATTTCGCCTGGGCGTCGTGCCAGAAATGGGAGGACGGCTACTTCGGTGCGTACCAGGACCTGGCGGCCTCGAATCTCGATGTGGTGTTCTTTCTGGGCGACTACATCTACGAGTACGCGATCAAGAACGAGGGTGCGCGGGCGGGCGAGCCTCGCACCGAGTCGGCCGCTCGAGAAACCATGGTGCTGGGCGACTATCGCGACCGGTACGCGATGTACAAGGCAGACGAGAACTTGGCTGCCGCACATGCGTCGGCACCGTTCGTCTCGACGTTCGACGACCACGAGGTGGACAACAACTGGGCCTCGCAGATCAGCCAGGACAACGACGATCCACGAGAGTTCCTGCTACGCAGGGCCGATGCGTTCAAGGCGTGGTGGGAGAACACCCCGGTGCGCGCGAATCTGAAGCCCGTAGGCCCGGACATGAAGGTCTATCGCCGGTTCTCGTTCGGTGATCTGGTGGACTTCTCGGTGCTGGACACCCGGCAGTATCGCAGCGATCAGGCGCATGGGGACGGCGAGCATGCCCAGGATGCCGAGACGGCCGATTCGTCGCGCACCATTACCGGTGCGGCACAGGAACAATGGATTCTCGATGGATTCGCTTCACCGTCGAAGTGGAACTTCCTGGCGCACCAGACGGTCATCGCCGATCTGGCGCGGGGACAGGGTGACGATCGCAAGGTCGGGATGGATCCGTGGAGCGGGTACGAGGCCTCGCGTCATCGCATTCTCGACGGAGCCCGGAATCGGGGCACGAAGAACGTGGCATCCATCGTGGGCGACATTCACCGCACGATCGTGTCGGAATTGCGCCGCGACTACCAGGATCAAGTGTCGCCGATCCAAGGTGTCGAGATCGCAACCACGTCCATAGCGTCGGGCAAGGACGGTGCCGATGTCGACTCCACCGGAGCTGCCATCGCCGACGGTTCGCCGCACGTCAAGTACGGAAATGCCCGTCGCGGCTATCTTCGCAGCACGCTGACGAACACCGAATGGCGTTCGGAGGTCAGGGTTCTCGATGCCGTGTCGACGCCGGGTAAGCCGGTTCGCACAGCCATGACGGTCACCGTTCCGGAGGGGCGGCCGGAGATCCAGCTGGGGTAGCGCCTGATGCCGCAGGCTCAATCCGTGCCGAATGTACGGACCATGGACCACACCTCGGGGCCCTCACTCGGTGCGGCGTGGCTCGAGACACGGAACCCGGCCCGCTCGTACAGGCGCACGTTTCGCAGATCCGACGTGTCCAAGGCCAACCCGGAGGCGCCACGTTGCCGTGCTTCGTCGACGGCCTTCTCGAGCAGTCGTCCGCCGATCCCGTGCCCTTGCCGATGCGGTTGCACACCAAGCGTTTCCAGTGTCCATGACCCCGGTGGTGATTCACCGGAGGACAGTCGATCGATCCGATCTCCGTGTAGTTCGATGATCCTCGCCATGGATTCGTCATCGGGTGGAGGGGCATCTGCGGGAAGTAGTGCCGCGACCCCGGCGTAGTCCGCGGTGAGCAATACGATTCCGTGTCGATGCGCGTGTTGTAGGTACAGTTGCTGGAGTTCCTGCAGCGTGGCCAGGTGGTCATCGGCCGGGATCACCCATCGCGTCCATGGGTAGTCGGCAAATGCGTCGCGCAGGGTATCGGCCGCAGGCAGCAGATCGTGATTCTCGGCAAGTCGGGTGGCGGGATGGTGCATGGGTGAACCTATGGACAGACGGCTCAGCGACCGTCGGCGATGATCTGAGCGACGTTGCGTTCGGCGAGTGCGGTGATGGTCAGTGACGGGTTGGCGGCGCCGGTACTACCCGGGATCAGGGCACCGTCGACGACGTAGAGCCCGGGGTGGCCCTTGACTCGACCGTAATCGTCGGTGGCGTCACCGAGTACTGCGCCGCCGAGGGGGTGGGCAGTGAAGGTGTCGTCGACATCGCGGGTGAACGGTTCGGCGGCGACGACGGTGCCGCCGGCCTGAGCCATGCGGTTCTGCACGGCACGCAGGGCCTCGACGGTGTCGCGGCTGCCGCCCTTGGGCCAGTTGAGGGTCAATTTGTTTGCAGTGGAATCGAATCCGAAGTTTCCACGCAACGGGTCGATGGTCATGCCGAGCGAGCCGAGGAAGCCCATGTTCACGGGAACGCCTGGGGTGTACCAGTTCTCGACGGTCAGGGGCAGTCCGGAGTCGTCGACGATGCGGGATGCGCAGGGCGCAGCTTGAGGGCCGGCAGACATCGGTCCGAGGGACCTGGTCATCGAGGCGTCGCCGTTGGTGCCCCAGCCGGTGCCGACGAATTCGTTGAGGTTCGACAATGCGCCGGTGGTGCGAGCACGCATCAACAGTTCGGTGGTACCGATGGATCCGGCCCCGAGGACGAGGGCGTCGCACGTGAGTGTCCGGGTCTCGACGATGTTGCCGAACGGGTCGAGGCGTTCGATGTCGACGCGGTAGCGGCCGCCGGATTCGCTGCCGATCGCTGCGACGCGGTGGCTGTGGCACACCGTTGCGTTACCGGTGGCTTCGGCTTGGGGGATGTAGTTCTGGGTCAGGTCGTGCTTGGCACCGTTGGAGTTACCGAAGGTGCTCTCACCGACGGTGGCGGACGGCCGGGAGCGGCCGGCGATCTCGTCGCGCACGACGTTCCAGTTCCAGTTGCCGTCGACTGCTTCGGGGCGAAAGCCTGCGCGGCGGGCGTGATCGTCCCAGGTTCGTGAGTGAGCGAAGTTGGGGCTGTTGTAGACGTCCTCGGGCATCGCCGACGGCCGGAGCATGGAACGGGCCTTGGGATACCAGGTGGCTGCCATCTCGTCGTAGTTCAGGCGTCCGCCGAACGAGAGGTCGAAGAATTTCTTGTTCGGTGCGATGGTGACGCCGGTGTACACCACGGAGCCGCCGCCGACGGCCGCGCCGCGCCAGACCGAGAGGTTCTCGTAGCGGGTGGTGTCGAGGACACCGCCGAAGAGATCGACCGGTCCGACGGGGAGTCCGGTGATGTTGGTGAACGAGCTCTGCTGCCACAGTCCGCGGCCGTCGGCGGTCATGTCTGCCGTGAAGATTTCGCGCCAGGGGTCGCGCGGCCAGCGCAGTCCGCGCTCGAGGACGGTCACCGCGGTGCCGGCCTGGGCCATGCGTAGGGCGGCGGCGCTGGCCCCGAAACCGGAACCGATGACGATGACGGGCGAGTGGTCCGGTGGCCGGGGAGGGTCGGCGAACAGTTCGGGTACCAGCGACCGGATGCGGTCTGCTCCGATCGGCAGAGCGCCGGCGACGGGGGATCCGGGCAGTCCGGTCGAACTCAGGACCGGGGCTGCAGCGGCGCCGAGCATTCCGGCAGCGGCCAACCGCAACAGTTGCCTTCTATTCACGGCAGTACTTCCCCCTCGGACACCTCGCGGACAGCGCCCCCGATTCTGTCGTGTTTGCGACAATAAAGCCAACGGTCCGGTCGTATTTCGGGACGGCTCCCAGCTCGGCCTCAGGTTTGCCTGCCAGACTCCGCTCATGGTGTCGGCATCGGTGGCTGTATTACTGCTCGTCGTGGCGGTCACGGGGGTCGTCGCGCACCTGTTCGACGGACGTGGTCAGCCGATGGCGGTCGCTGCGGCTTTGGCACATGTCCTCATGCTCGCGGCCGTGCCCGGAACGGTGTTGGCAGGTGTGGCCTTCGGCGGGTGGGGGCTGACGGCAGGACTGGCGGTCTGTGCCGCGGCGGTCGCGACCCAGTTCCGGCTCCGCTACCGCCGCGTCGCGCCGAGGCCCCGGGCCGCGGACCTGACGGTGCTGCACGCCAACATCTGGCTCGGCCAGGCTGATCCGGATGCGTTGATCGCGCTCGTCGAACACCACCGACCGGACGTGCTCACCCTCGTCGAGTTGACGCCCGAGGCCGACGCGAGCCTTCGACCCAGGCTCTCCGAGCGGTTACCGTACGCCCACGTCAGCGCCGGGCCCGGAGGCAATGGAACCGGCATCTACAGCCGATTCCCACTCGCCGACGAGCAGCGGCACGACGGCTTCGTGACCGAACTGCTGTCGGCGCGGGTGCAGATGCCGGGTCGGCCGCTGGTGTTCGCGGTGCATCCTGTTCCGCCGTGGCCGCGGGAGCCGTCCGAATGGGTACGTGAGCTCGGGCTGCTCCGGCAGCTGCTGGCCAAGATCCCCGCCGACGACGGACCCGTCGTGGTGGCCGGGGACTTCAATGCCACGCAGGACCACCGGCGTTACCGCGACCTGCAGGACGGCCGATTCGTCGACGCCGCAGTGGCCACCGGAGCCGGCATGCTCAGGACCTATCCGGCGCACACCTGGCACCCGCCGGTCATTGCCATCGACCATGTTCTGGTGGCAGACATGGGGGTTCGTTCGGTCGAGGCCGTGACCGTCCCCGGCTCCGACCACCGCGGCATCCTGGCGCGATTGGCTTTCTTACCGAACCAGGGCTTTCCGAACTAGGGCTGGGCCGGCAACTGCTGCAGCGACCACTTGTTGCCGTCGGGGTCCGCGAAGTACACGAACGTTCCCCAGCCCTCGTCCTTCGGCTGCTCGACGGTCAGGCCCACCGCGGTGAGGTGGTTGTAGGCCTCCTGGGCGCTGTCGACGACCATCAAGATTCCCGCGCCGGCACCGGGTTCGGCGTCGGTGATGCCCTCGCCGATGGCGATGGAGCACGCCGATCCCGGAGGGGTGAGTTGGACATACCGAATGCCTTCCCACGGACGTGCATCATGGTCGGCGTGGAACCCGATCGAGGTGTAGAACTCCTTGGCGCGGTCGACATCGGTGACAGGGACGGTGATGAGTTCGATCTTCATGGTGAGAGTCATGAAGCAATGATGAGCCCCATTGCGGACACATTCGGTCCGCGATGAGCAGGTCGTTCCGAGAAATATGCCCGACGCCTCGCCGGTTGCAGCTGTTGTGTTCTTCTCATTGCTCGATCGATCTCGCACGCGGGTAGGTGTCGACGACGCCGCGGCGCTCCGTCATACCGTCGAACGCGGCGTACACGCCGAAAAGCTCGGGCTGCACCGGTTCTGGGTGGCCGAGCATCATGCGGTACCCGGCATCGCCTCGGGCGCGCCCGCGGTTCTCGCATCGGCGGTGGCGTCGCAGACTTCGCGTATACGCGTCGGATCCGGCGGGGTGATGCTGCCGAACCATCAACCGCTGGTCGTGGCCGAACAGTTTCTGATGTTGGAGTCGCTCTTTCCGGGCCGGATAGACCTCGGCGTCGGGCGTTCCCTCGGGTTCACCGAGCCGGTGCGCGCTGCTCTGCGTCGAGATCGTGACGCCCCGGATACGTTCGAGGCCGACGTCGCCGAAGTGCGTTCGTATCTGGACGGGTCCGGTCCTGTGACCGCGCGGCCGGCAACTACGCCGCCGCCGATGTTCGTGCTCGCCACCGGTGCCGGTCTGGAGGTTGCTGCCCGTGCCGGGTTGCCGGTGGTCGTCGGGGGCCCGGTACTGCGCGGGAACGATCCACTGGCGCAGTATCGCAAGCACTTTCGGCCGAGTCCGCAACTGCCGGATCCGTACGTCGTCGTCTCGCTCGATGTGACGATCGCCGCGGACGCAGCAGATGCGCGCCGTTTCGCCCTCCCGGAGGCGTGGGCGATGGCGCGATCACGGCGCGAGGGTGAGTTCCCAGCGCTCGAACCCGCCTCGTCGATCGACGAAGCTCGGTGGACGCCGCGGACCAGAGATCGGATCGAATCCTCGTTGGAAGCAACCATCCTCGGCACGGCCGAGCAGGTCCGGCCACGGCTCGACGAGCTGATCGAGCGCACCGGCGCGGACGAGGTCATGGCCTCCACGTCGACGTTCGACCGGGCCGAACTGTTCGCTGCGGACGCCGCTTTCGCTCAGCTCTCCGGCGCTGTTTTTTGAACCGGAGCTGTGGGCTGAACCGGAGCTGCGGGCTGGGCCGGTGCCGTATCTGCCAGCGCGGCAACCAGATCGCGCTGAATGTCGGTGGCCGGCACGGTGGCGTCGACCACTGCCGAGACCGGTAGTCGAAGGCGACGGTCGGCCTCGGTGCGAAAGACGAGGCCGGTTTTGGGTGTGCTCTCGGCCGTGCTGGCGTAGAGGATCGACCAGCATTGCGGGTGGTTGAGCAGTTCGGCGCTCGCGGTGTGATCGGACGCCACCGGCGGACCGAAGGTCAGTGGTAGCCCGCTGCGTTTCATCTCGCGCTCGATGACGCGGTGCAACAGTATCTGCTCGCTTCGTTTGGGAAGCAGCAGTGGATATTCGGCGAGTTGGCTCAGGCTCGGGTTGGGTTCCCCGGCCAGGGGATGGCCCTCTGCGAGGACGACGACGAGGTCCTCGGTCCACAACTCGGTCACGTGCAGACCGGAGCGTTCGACGCTGCCGCGGATCAGTGCCACCTGGCAGTCGCCCGATGTCACGGCTTCGATCTGTTCTGCGAATCGTTTGAGAACGAAGTCGATCTCGGCGTCGGGATGTCGTTCACGTACCGCGACGATTGCGGAGATGGCGTTCGCGGCGAAGGTCATGTTTCCGGTGAGGCGGAGCTGGTTTCGGCGCCTGGTCGTCAGCGCCAGAGCGGCCTGTTCCAGCTCCACCATGTGGCGGGCGATGGACACCAATTGTGCTCCCACGACGGTCAATCGGACTGCGCGTGAGGTGCGCTCGAACAGCGGCTCACCGATCTCGCGTTCGAGCTTGGAGATCTGCAGACTGATCGCCGATTGCGAGACGTAGCACCGCTCGGCGGCACGCGAGAAGTTGAGTTCTTCCCCGACCGCGAGGAAGTACTTCAGTTGCCGCAGCTCCACGGCGTCCTCCATCCATGAGTTCTGCTCATGGATGCTATTTCAACTTTCGCGTTGATAGCGCAGGAACCGCGGAGTTTCATGGAGGTAGTTCTTCGATCTACAAGAAATGTGTGCTCGGAAAGGGAAGTGCTGTGAAAACGTACGACGTCGTCATCGTGGGTTCGGGATTCGGAGCGTTGGCCGCGGCCAAGGCTCTGGGCAAGGCCGGTGTGACGTTCTCTTTGATCTCCAGCACCACCGAGCACCTGTTCCAGCCGCTCCTCTACCAGGCAGCAACCGGGATGATCTCGACAGGCGAGATCGCCCCGCCGATCCGGCGCATTCTCACGCAGTACGACTCCGCCGACGTGCGTCTGGGCCGAGTGGTCGACGTCGACCCCGAGAGCCATCAGGTCACCTACGTCGGTGGCGGCGAACGCCACACCATCGGATTCGGCCGCCTGATCGTCGCCACTGGGGCTACTCAGGCGTACTTCGGTCGCGACGAGTTCAAGGACCGCACCTTCGCGCTCAAGACAGTCGACGACGCGATCGCCCTGCGAGAGCAGATTCTGAGCTGCTACGAAAAGGCGCACCAGACCTCCGATCTCGACGTACGCAAGGAGTTGCTCAGCTTCGTGGTCGTCGGTGCAGGCGCGACCGGCGTCGAATTGGCCGGCCAGATCAGGGATCTCGCGCACCGCTACTTCGCCGGCTCGTTCCCCGATATCGGACCCGACGACGTCACGGTCACCCTCGTCGACGGTGTGAAAGAAGTACTCCCCGCTTTCGGCGGCAAGCTCAGTGCCTATGCCCGCACCAAGCTCGAGAAGTCGGGCGTCGACGTCGTCACCGGTGCCATGGTGACCGATATCGCCGACGACGTCGTGACTGTGCAGGACGTCGACACGAAGACCTCGCGCACCTACCCGGCCAAGACGGTCATCTGGTCGGCCGGCGTTCAGGCCAGTGAGCTGGCTGCGACGATCGCCGAGCGCACCGGGTGCGAGACCGATCGGGCCGGTCGGTTGCTCGTGCACGACGACCTCACTGTCGGTACCGCGAAGGACATCTACGCGATCGGCGACGTGACCTCGCTGCACAAGCTGCCGGGACAGTCGCCGGTCGCGATGCAGCAGGGCCGCCACGTAGCCAAGACGATCATCGGAAAGGTCGACGCGGGAACGCCGTTCAAGTATGTCGACAAGGGCAGCATGTCGATCGTGGGCCGATTCAGTGCGGTGGCTCGGTTGTTCGGCAAGGTCGACATGTCCGGACCGATCGCTTGGCTGATGTGGCTCGCGGTGCACCTGATGTACCTGGTGGGCTTCCGCAACCGCTACGTTGCGGTGGTGTCGTGGATGACGTCGTACATCGGCGACAAGCGACCGCACTTCCAGTACACCGACAAGTCCGGGTCGATGCTGGAACTTACCGACGAGACAGCGGACGACGAGGAACGTTCAGCGGCCTAGAACTCGGATAGGGCTAGCTGCTCACCAGGCCGTTGCGGTAGGCCCAGATCACCACGTGCACTCGGGTGCCGACCTCGAGTTTGCGGCAGATGTTGCCGATGTGGGTCTTGACCGTACTCTGCTCGAGTCGCAGTGATCGGGCGATCTCGCTGTTGCCCAGCCCTGTCGCGAGCAATTGCACCACCTCCATCTCGCGCAGGCTCAGGCCGTGTTGTGGTGCAGCGCTTCTCGCCGATCGCTGTGGTGTCCCTCGTCGCGCGAACTCCGCCATCAACCGTGGGGTGACGCGCGGCGACAGGGCCGCTCCGCCGGCGGCGACGGTCGTCACGGCGTCGGCGAGCTCGTCCGGATCGGCGTCCTTGAGCAGGAATCCGGATGCACCGCTGTCGAGCGCGGCGTACACGTACTCGTCGAGATCGAAGGTGGTGACGACGATGACGCGAACCTCGTCGAACCGCGCCAGGATTTCCCTCGTTGCGGTCAGCCCGTCACCGTTCGGCATCCGGATGTCCATCAGTACGACGTCGGGTTGTAGTGCCGAGACCTGTTGTACGGCATCGCGTCCCGATGCGGCATGTCCGACGACCTCGATGGCGGAGTGGTCGGCCAGGAACAGCTCGAATCCCTGCCGAACCACCGGTTGATCGTCGACGATCAGTACTCTGATCATGCCGGTACCCCGTCAGGCCGGGAAATCTTGCCGTCGACCGGAAGTCGTGCACGCACCACCCAGCGCCTGTCCTCGCCGAGCTCACTCGGCCCGGCCTCCAGTGTCCCGCCGAACAGGGCTGCTCGCTCCCGCATGCCGGGAATGCCGAAACCCTGCCCCGAGGAATCGCTCTGGCCGGAGGCGGGGGAGGCGATCGTGTTGGATACGGTCACCTCGACAGTCGAGGCTCCAGTGCTGACCTGGACCAGCGCGGCGCAACCGGGCGCGTGGCGTCGAGCATTGGACAGCGACTCCTGCACGATGCGAAAGCATGTCAGCTGCACCGCGCTGTCCGTTCGGGCTGCGTCGCCGGTGACGTCGAGGTCGATGGAGGCGAACGACATTCGAGACTGTTCGACGAGGTCGGTGATATCGGAGATCATGGGCTGTGGTGCGCCGCCGTCATTGTCGGTCGGACGCAGGATGCCGACAATTTGGCGGAGACTGTCGAGGGTGCGTTGACCGTGTCCGATTGCGCCGGTGAGTAGTTCGCGTGCCTGCTCGGGGTCGCTCGTGATGAGAGTCTTCGAAGCCTTGGCCTGGATGAGCATGCCGGTGAGGTGATGGGCCGCGACGTCGTGCAATTCGCGTGCCATGGTGCGCCGCTCGTTGTCCAGAGCTGTCTCCAGGCGTTCCCGGTGCGCCGATTCGGCCCGCCCCAATGCCGCCTCGCTCTCCAGTTCCTGGGCCCGGCCACGTGCGATGTATTTGCCCAGCGCGATGAGCACCGTGTAGTTGATGGCCAGGTTGGCGATCTGTTCGGCCACTACTCCCACGGTTCCGCCAGGTCCGGCTGCTGCGTCGGGATAGGACAGGCGTGTATCGACACTGACCAGGATTTCGAGTATCAATCCGGCACCGAGGGGAACAAAGAGTCTCGGGCCGCTCACGCGAATTGCCAACGCGGCGATCGCGAACCAGTACAGGGGAGTGAAACCCAAAGTGCGCTCGGGTAATACGAGGATGAGTGCCACGCTGATCGCGACCACAGTCGAGTACGAGAACACAGGGTAGGTTCGGCGGACGCAGGTCGCCGCTGTCATCGCCAATACTGCGACGACACTCACCGTGACCAAGGCCGGGCTCTCGACGAGTTCGTCTCTGGTATCGCCGACCATGCCCGTCGAGAGTTGAAATGCGGCGTAGACGACGGTGGCCAGCAGCATCTCGACGGGCAGGACCACCGGATTACGCGGCCGCCATGAGGGGCGAAACGTGTTCGGCATCCGGGACCTGCTCACCATCAGAGTCGACTCCGTTCTCCTGCACTATCTTTCGCGTGCCCTGGGCTCTTGGTTCCCAGCACCCACAGCGGTCCGGTGACGAACCAGAAGAACGTGATGACGCCGAGTGGTTGCACCACAGTTTTCAACGCTTCTGCCTGCTCCGAGTCTGCCACGGTGGCGGCGAGTCCGTAAGTGATGGCCAGTGCGATCGCGGCAGCGCACAGCCATTTCGCGAATCCTCGGATCTCGTTGCGGTAGGCCTGCGGTCCGGTCTTGGGTGGTGTGGACGGTGCCGGTCCTCCCGCGAAACGGTGGGCGAAGCGCACGTCCAGCCAGGCCACGGTGGAGTGTGCGAACACGAGGGTCCAACCGAGATAGATTCCGGCGAGACGGTGAGCGAACTCGACGTCTCCGCCGCGATGCAGATCCAGAGCCACCGCTGCGACGAGGACGAGATCGAGGACCGGGAGCAGGGCAAGAGTGACGGTGCTGGCCGGCCGCATCCGAGCCAGGTAGCGCAAGCACAGGCCGCCGAGGACCAGTACCCAGAAACCGACTTCGCAGACGGCGATGGTGAGCAGGATCGGGTTGTTCATGCCTCGATCTCACCCGAGCACCCCTCGCGCGAACACCCCTGCCGAGGCGTCGTAGCTGGTGATTCCTACCGACGTACGACGCGGCGGTCCACCGAAAGTCGTAGTAGGCCGCGCTACTGTGGAAATACGCATACGGGACACGAAGAGGGAGTCGACGATGGCAGGCAAGAAGATCGACAGAGTCCATGCACAGTCCGCGCTGGAAACGGTTCGCGAGAATCCGGGTATTGCAATGATTGCCGCCGCACCAGCATTGGTGGTGCTCGCAGTGGTGTGGTGGCTTCTCGGATTTCCCGCCGCGCTGATTCTGCTGATCGCCGCAGGCGGTGCCGGATACCTGTATCTCCGGAACCGCTAGTCGGGTCTACGCGCCGTCGGAATCGGCGCGGGGGATGCAGAATTCGGTGATCGTGGCGGTACTTGCTGCCAGCTCGGCCCAGCTGCATTCGGTGGTCAGCACGGCGATTGCCGAGGTGGGGAAGCGGTGTCGCACTTCGCGGGCCACGTCGGTGTCGTCGTCGACGGCCAGTTCGAGTGCCGTCCAGGGAATTCCGGGCTCGTGCCCGACGACCAACAGTGTCGAGACGGTCACGTCGTCGAAGTAGGTGTCCGCCAGTTTGATTTCGTCGATGATCTCGTCGGCCGATCCACCGTAGATGTCTCGCTCGAAACGGGTGGGTGCATCGCCGAGGCCGGTGGCGGCCAAGGTCTCGCGAGTGCGCAGAGCCGTCGAGCACAACACGGCGTCGACGGAGCCGACGTGCTCGGTGATCCAGGCTCCAGCCAGTCCTGCCTCCCGTTGGCCGCGCGGAGCCAGTGGCCGCTCGTGGTCGGGCACGCCGTCGGGATAGCCGGATTTTCCGTGCCGCATCAGCACGAGAGTCCTAGTGGTCGCCATGCCGTCCACCGTAAACGGTCAGGGCAATCTCATCGGGAACGACGTTCGCCGGCTCGGGGAAAACGAACTTGCGCATTGCCCACCACCGGAAGGCGGTGGCGAGCAGGGTGCCGACGATGGATCCACTGACGAAGTCCGCGATGTTCTCGGTGATGAAAGACACGTTGGGAGCGCGCAGATCCAGCACGTAACTCGACACCCAGAGCGGCAATTGGTTGATGGCCAGACCGGTCCCGGCGACAGCGAAGAACAGCGCCGCTTCGTGATGACGACGTCGTCCGCCGCGGGCAGTGAACGACCATTCCCGGTTCAGAACGTACGACACGATCGTTGCGATCAGCACGGCCAGAACATTGGCTGTCACCGGCTTGTCCTGCAGGATCGTCCACTTCAAGCCGAAGAACAGCACGACGGTCACGACGAAGGTGATTGCTCCGACGATGAGGAACTTGAGAGCCTCGGCGTGCTTGACGAGGGGCGCGAGCCAACGCTCGGGAACGTGGTCGGTGAGGCGGTCGGACACATGCATCCCATCGACGTTACCTCGAGTAACGGGTTGCGTAGTCCCATGAACGATATGCTCGCGGCACTATGGGCCGCCCGAAAACCAGTGCTCGCTTGTCCGTTCTGATCGTCTTCTTCGTCAACGGCGCCGTGTTCGCCAACTGGGCACCCCGCATCCCCGAGATCCAGAACTCGTTGTCCATCGACGTCGCCACGCTGGGTTTCGCCCTCGCGGGGGTCGGTGTCGGTGGGCTCGCCGCAGCACCCGTTGCGGCTGCGCTGGTACACCGGTTCGGCAGTCGGTGGACTGTTCTTGCGTCGGGACTGTTGTTGTGCGGGGCGTTCGTGCTCCCCGCTGTGGCGGTGTCGTGGTGGACGTTGCTGGCAGCTCTGGTCCTGCTCGGCGGGGCCGACGCGGTGATGGACATTTCCATGAACGCTCAGGGAGTGCTGGTCGAGGAGCGTGCCGGTCGATCTCTGCTCAGTGGCTTTCACGCGGCGTGGAGTGTGGGGGCTGTGGTGGGCGGAGTGACGGGTGCCGCGGCCGCAGGTGCTCGCCTTCCGGTCGCGGTGCACTTCGCCTGCGTCGCCGTGGTGTTGGTTCTGGCGCTCGCGGCGGTCGGCCGGGGTTTGCTGGGTCCGGATGCGCGGCCGGACGAGTCCGCCGACGGGCCAACTCCTCAGCCGGCCGTCGGCCGTCCGATTGCGGCGCTCGCAATGCTCGGTGCGGTGGTTCTGCTGGCCGGCTTGATGGAGGACTTTCCGCAGTCCTGGAGTGCGGTGTACATGACGACCGAGGAGGGTGCCGGTCCTGGCGCTGCCGGTCTGGCGTTCGTCGCGTTCTCTGCAGCGATGTTGGTGGGACGCCTGGTGGGTGACCGGATCGTGGATCGGTTCGGACCGTCGTCGGTACTGACGGGTGGCGCAGCGCTGGTAGCGGTCGCGTTTGCGGGCATCGCGGGGCTGTCGGTGCTCGCCGTCGACGTGCCTGTACTGGTCATCGCTGCATTCGCGGTCGCCGGCCTGGGGTCGAGTCCGCTGTTTCCCATCGTGTTCAGCCTGGCCGGGCGGCTTCCCGGTGTCTCGTCGGCTGCGGCGATCTCGACCGTCTCGCTGATCTCGCGTGCCGGATTTCTGCTGGCACCGTTGGTGGTCGGGCGGGTCGTCGAGGCATCGGGCTTCGGGTCGGTATTGGCCGCGATCGCTGCCGCGGGCGTCGTCTTCGCGCTGATCGGGTGGCTGTACGGCCGCAAATTCCCAGTGCAGTCCACCTGATCTCGACCAGTCGGAGAGTCGAGGTGAAGCCGACGAGTCTCGGTTGGCGTGAGCTGATCGGGAAATGTCACCGTGACTGCGCGGTACTGAATTTTGGTCTCGTGCGTGATAGACAAAGTCCGGAGTTACGGTCTCGGCGGGGTGAGAGGCCATATGGGAATGGCGAGACGCGATGCTGTATGCGGCGATGAGTGAATGGTGGTGACTTGATGGCGACCGATGCCGACTCTGGTCTCCGTGACAAGTCCCGCAGGCGGGCGCTGTCTGTCACCGGTACGGCTGCTCTGGCGCTCGCTCTGGTGGCCGGGTGGGTCGTCGTTTTCTTCATCGGCTTGGTGGGTGCGCTGTGGCGTTTTCGTGAGCCGCACGCTCCGGCACCGATTCTCACGATGCACGATCAGTGGACCGATCTCGCGGTCGGCGCGCTACAGGTCGCGGTGGGTGCGATAGCGATCGGCGCGGTGTATCTCGCGCGGCGACGGACATTGCCGGCGGTGCTGCCTCTGCGGCATGGCTCTGCGCGCGAGGCTGCGTTGACATGGTGTGCTGCGATCGGCGCGGCGTCGGCGACAGTGCTCGTACTGTCTCGACTGGATATACTCCGGTTCGGGTTCTCGATCCCTGCATCTGTCGAATCCGATTGGCTGGCAGTCGTTTCGGCGCTCGCTGTCGGTCTGAGGGAAGAGCCGATTCTGGTAGCTCTTCCGGTTCTGCTGTTGGTGGGCAGGATGCCGATCTGGGCGATCATGGGGTTGTCGGCAACGTTGCGGGGCTTCCTGTACCTGTATTTCGGCGGCGGCGGGTTCCTCTGGGCAGCGCTGTGGGGTGCTGCGGCGGTGTGGGTGTACTACCGATATCGGCAATTGTGGGTGCTGATCGCCATTCATGGATTCGTGATGAACATTCAGGCCTTCGATCGGGTGATTCCGTCCGACAATTCGGCGACGGTGCTGCAGTGGATCAACATCTTGATCCTGTTCGCCGCCCTGCTGTGGTGGATCACGCCCCGCGCTCTCGATGCGTTCCTGCCGAATACGGTGGCTGTCCGGTACAACGATCGGACCGTCGAGACGACGCCGATGGTGACCGAAGTCGTGTTGAATCCCGAGAACCTGAACCCCGACCGATCCAGAAACGAACCGCCCGTCAAACCCTGACCATGCGCGCTTCGTGGCATTCCCACGTCGGGTCGAAGCGGACTTCGCCGTCCAGCGCGAACCCGTTCTTGCGATAGAAGGCAACCGCGCGCTCGTTGGCCGCGGCCACCCACAAATACGCAGCGGGAGTGTCCTCACCTAGTACGTCGTTCATCAACGCCAGTGCAATGCCGGTGCCGTGGTGTTCGGGAAGAACGTTCAACGACCACAATTCTCGTGGCGCGGGCGGGTTTTCGTCGCGCGGGGGTCCTCCGGTCGCGAAGCCGACGACGCCTGCATCGGCGACGTCTATTGCGCATCGGGTGCGAACTCCGCGCGCCGACGACTCGTCGCGGTGGGCGATGATCTGCTCCCACCGTTCGATGCGATGCTCGGGCCTCATCGCATCCAACTTCGCATCGTTCATCATTCCCGCATACGTTGCCTTCCATATCGCAACGTGTGCGGTGCCGATCCGATGCTCGTCGCCGGGCCGAACGTCGCGGATCGAGTAACTGCTCATCGTGTCGTTATACCGGCCCGAACTCGGTGAGTGAATCGAATTTTCTTGTCGGACCCCTCTCGTATTATCGAATGCATGTTCGATACCGGGGGGTGGGGAGCGGCGGAGACGCCGTCGGTCGATGACTGTATCGCGGGGTTTCTCGATGTCATCGCGCTCAGCCGTGTTCAGGAAAACCTGGCACGGGCAGCGACTTTGCTCGCGTATTGCGACGTACTCGAGATGCGTCTCGAGGCCGCCGAGGCCACTGACGGAGATCCCGGCGAGACCGTCCGCGGCGCGTTGTGCGACTTGGCCGTCACGATGACCGGCACGCGTCGCGATGCGTCGGTGGTGCACGATGTCGCCGAGCGTTTACATCGAATGCCGTTGACGGCCTTGCGTTTCGTGACCGGTAGCTTCGACTGGTCGACGGTGGTCACCATCACGT
Source organism: Rhodococcus sp. NPDC080181 (assembly GCF_040702225.1). Classification (NCBI taxonomy): domain Bacteria; kingdom Bacillati; phylum Actinomycetota; class Actinomycetes; order Mycobacteriales; family Nocardiaceae; genus Rhodococcus; species Rhodococcus sp. NPDC080181. The sequence continues at coordinate 216,214 of NZ_JBFBKN010000001.1, read as the reverse complement.
CGGTGTTGCATCGCGCCAGTGACGAGACCATCTCGACAATCGAATACGAGGTTTGCGCCGCAGGGGGTCGAATGCGCCCGCAGGCTTTGCGGAACCGAATCTGGCGGTTGTGGATGAAGGCCGATCCGGACGGTGCCGAGCAGGCCCGTGAGATCGCGAAGTCCGAAGAGGTCGGAGTGCGGATCGACCGCCCCGGTCCTGGGGGTATTTCGTCGCTCATTGCAAAGATCACGGATCTCGAAGCGGCCGAGGCGGATGCACTCATCATCGAGATTGTGGGGACTGTCTGCAAGGACGATCCGCGGTCGACGGGGATGCTGCGGGCCGCCGGACTGATGGCTTTGCTGCACGCCGAGCATTCGCTGGTCTGCCAGTGCGATCTCGGTGACGAGTGCCCGGTTGCCGGTGCCGCCGATGATCTCCCTCCTCGGCGCGGGCATCTCCTTCAGATCGTGGTGGCGGTGGAGACGCTGCTGGGACTGTCCTCGGATCCCGGGACCTTGGCGGACGGGACGCCCATCGATCCGGAGGTGGCGCGCGTCGTCGCCACCGACGCGAAATGGCAGGCGATGCTGACCGAGTTGGTCGACATGCTCAAACCCGAAGAAAACAGTCCCGGCGACGACGAGGGCGGTGACGGCGGTGACGGCGGCGGCGAGGGCGGTGAGGGCGGTGAGGGCGGTGACGGCCACAAGGGCGACGACGGCCCGGTTGGCGGTGACCCGAAAGGCGGAGGACCGTCTAGCAGAGGGCCGGATGGCGGTGACCCGGACGACGTGAATCCTGATGGCAATTCCGGTCCCGACGACGACGTTGGTCCCGATGCCGGTCCTGACGGCGATGGCGGTCCCGACGGCGATGCCGGTTCAGACGGCGATGCGGGTCCAGGCGGCGGCGACCAGGACGACCGTCGCGGAAGAGGCCCGGACGGCGTTGGAGGCTCGCAGCGCGGTGAGTGCAGCGGGCGAGACCCGGGTAGCAGTAGGTACCCGGACAGCAGACACGACTCAGGCGTGCGGTTGTCGACCGGTTTGTTGCTACGTCGAGTGGTGGGCATCGGGCGCGTGCGCGGCGCCGGCGAGCTTCCGACGATACGCGGGGCAGGTGGTGGCTGTGCGCGTTCACTCGCAGCCCCTGTGCTGGGGGAGGAGTCTGTCCGCGATGGGCTGGTCGCGCGGTGGCTCGCATGGATTGCCGAGAAGCCCGAGCGTGCCCGGGGCATATTTCCCGACGGGCATGGCGGGGAGTCCAGTCCGTCTCCGGCTGCGGTGACCTATCGACCCAGTGCCCGTGTCGCTGCTGTCGTTCGGGCCGCGTATCGCACGTGCACGTTTCCCCAGTGCGACGTGCCGTCGGCACGGTGCCAGATCGATCATCTGGTGCCGTTCGATCAGGACGATCCGCGGCGGGGAGGTTGGACCATCGTGACCAATCTTCAACCGGTCTGCGTGTTCCATCATCAGGCCAAGACCTCGAAAACGTGGTCGGCGGCGATGATGGCCGGAGGGGTGATTCTGTGGTCGAACTCGCTCGGTTTGCGCTCGATCACGTTGCCGGACTTCTCGATCGGATCGCCCGCGGGTCGCAGCAGACGTCGGAAACGGTCTGCGGAACCGGTGAGATTCCTGTCCGAACCGACCCGATGGGAACTCGACTACAGCGGATCCGCACCCCCGACGCTCGCGGACTTCCGTACTGCCTCGACGGACTCGGCAAGGAAGAGGCTGGCAGAGAAGAGGCGGGCCTATCTCGAGCATTGCCGCGTTGTACACGCACGCATACGACAGGACTGGAGTCGATACGATCCCGCGCCCTTCTGACGCCGGCACTGCCGGTGCCCGAAAGGTGGTCAGGGCCACGCACCTGCTACCTTGAACGCCGTTCAAGTATCTGGGGCAGGTGATCGCCCCTTCTTCGAGGAGCCACCGTGTCAGGTATCGACAGCAGTACTCGCCCGCCGAGCCGTAAGGTCGGTCGAATGAACGTCTCCGCCCGCGACATGGCGCAGATCGCGGTGTTCGCGGCGCTCATCGCCGCGCTCGGATTGCCGGGATCGATCACAGTGGGCTTCTCCGGAGTCCCGATCACCCTGCAGACCCTCGGCATCATCCTGGCCGGCGCAGTTCTGGGGCCACGCAAGGGTACGGCCGCAGTACTGGTGTTCCTCGCCCTGACGATGATCGGCCTGCCGCTGCTGGCGGGCGGACGCACCGGCCTCGCGGCGATGGCCGGCCCCACCGTCGGATACCTGATCGGCTGGATTCCGGCAGCGCTGATCATCGGCTGGCTCACCGCCCGCATCCTGCCGAAGTACTCGATCGTGCTCGGACTGCTGATCAACGCAGTCGGCGGGATCCTCGTCATCTACATCTTCGGCACCATCGGATTGCTGCTCCGCACCGACGTCGGGCTCTGGGCCGCGATCACCACCAACGGTCCGTTCCTGCCTGGCGACATAGCGAAGGTCGTCGTCGCCACGGTCGTGGCCAAGAGCGTGCACCGCGCCTACCCGGGACTGATCAAGGCGTGATTCCGACGCTGGGAGGTCGAGACCAGGACACCGCCATCGTCTGGCGCGGTCGCAGTCTCACCTACGCCGAACTCGACGCCGCCGTCGAGCAGTGGCCTCACCTCCCGGCACACGCCCAATCACACGACGCATCAGCACTGGATCTGCCGGACGCATTGGTCTGCGTTCTCGCGGCGGCTCGGCAGGGGAGCGCCGTGCATGTCGAGGACCCGGCCGCCAGGCCCGAACGCGGCGGCGACCATGATCCCGATGCCTTCCTGCTGGTGGCGACCTCCGGTTCCACCGGCCGACCCAAGCCGCTCGCGCGCACCGCGTCGTCCTGGCTCGACAGCTTCGCCGAGTTCACCGACATCACCGACATCCGTGCCACCGATTCGGTAGCGATCACCGGCCCCCTGCACGCCACGATGCATCTGTTCGCGGCACTGCATGCGCTGTGGCTGGGTGCCTGTGTCACCGACGACCAGGCGCAGGCCACGGTGGTACATGCGGTCCCTGCGGTGTTGCGGGACGTCGCCCCGCAGATGCCGCACCTTCGGATCGCGGTCGTTGCTGGGACGATGCTGGACTCCGTTGCGGCCCAGTGCGTTCCGGCCAGTGTGAGACTGATCGAATACTATGGGGCCGCCGAGTTGTCCTTGATCGCAGCGAGGGTCGTGGGTGAGCAGCCGTCACTGGCGCTGCTTCGCGACGTCGAGGTGCGCACCGACAACGGTTACCTGTTCGTGCGGTCCCCCTACGCCGCCCTGAGTGCACGTGATTGGTTCGCCGTCGGCGACCTGGCCGACGTGCATGGCCGGGAGCTCGTCGTCCACGGGCGCGGAGATGCGGCGATCAACGTCGGCGGCACCACCGTCATCGCCGAGGACGTCGAGCGAATACTGGTCTCGATCGACGGCGTCCTCGCCGCCGCGGCAATCGGGACCCCGCACTCCGTTCTCGGCGAAACAGTCTCTGCTGTCATCGAACTCGATGGTTCGCGCGATCTCGACGTGGTGCGCGCCGATGCCCGAGCGATCATGGCCAAAGAGGCACTACCGAGGCGGTGGACGGTGGTACAGCAGTTGCCCCGCACCGCCAGCGGCAAAATCGCACGAGGGGCCCTACTAGCCAGAGGGGCACTGGCATGACGCCCACACCCGTTGTAGTCGCGGGTAAACGCACCGCGATCGGTATTGCAGGGCACGGGTTCGCCGATGTCACGGCACCGAACTTGGCCGTACCGGTCCTGAAAGCTGTTGCCGCAGAGATTGATCCGCTCGGTGTTCCGATCGACGACGTGATTCTCGGCAACTGCCTCGGCCCAGGCGGTGACGTCGCCCGAGTGTCGGCGTTGGGTGCTGGGCTCGGTGTCGCCGTCCCGGGAGTCACCGTCGATCGCCAGTGTGGATCCGGGTTGGACGCGTTGGCCCAGGCCGCGTCGCGTATCCGGAGCGGCGACGAGACGATGATTCTGGCTGGGGGAGTCGAATCTGCGAGTACCAGCCCGTGGCGGTTCTGGCCGCCCGTCGGCGACGCGGAGCCTGTCCGCTACACCCGAGCGCCGTTCGCGCCCGACGGGTTCGACGACCCCGACATGGGGGTTGCGGCGGATGACCTCGCCCGGCGTCGTGGGATCGGTCGCGAACGCCAGGATGCCTATGCCGCACGGTCTTTTGCGCGAGCGGCAGCGTACGACTTCTCCGCCGAAATCGTGTCTGTGAACAACATGGCTACCGACGAGCGCATTCGGCCCAACATGACGACGCAGCGTCTGAGCAGGCTGCGCCCCACGTTCAGCACGGACGGGACCGTGACCGCGGGTAACTCGTGTGGAATCTCCGACGGCGCAGCCGTTCTGGCGGTGACCAGCCTCGACCGAGCCGCAGGCATGCCGGCACTGCGCATTCTCGGCAGCGCTGTGGCCGGGTCCGATCCTGCCCTCCCCGGGCTCGGACCGGTACCCGCGATCGACAAACTGCTCGCCCGCACCGGGGTGGCGCTGAGCGACATCGAAACAGTCGAGATCACCGAGGCCTTCGCGTCGGTCGTACTCGCTGTCGCGGACGAACTCGGTATCGACGAGGACCGCATCTGCCCGGACGGTGGCGCCATCGCAATGGGGCATCCGTGGGGAGCGTCGGGCGCAATATTGTTGGTGCGGTTGCTCTCTCGTATGCTGCAGCCCGGAGGCCCCGCGCTGGGGTTGGCGGCCTGCGCTATCGGCGGCGGGCAGGGAATAGCAATGCTGGTGGAGAGAGTGTCATGAGTACGGTCGCCTTCGAGAACATCTCTCACGCCTTCGGCGAGCGCCAGGTGCTGCGCGGCATCGATCTCGAATTCGACGAACGCCGTGTCGGCATCATCGGGTCCAATGGGTCGGGGAAATCCACGTTGGCCCGCATGATCAACGGGTTGATCAAGCCCGACACCGGCCGGGTCACGGTCGACGGCGTCGACGCGGCCAAGAAGGGCGCGCAGGTCCGCAAGAAGGTCGGCTTCGTGTTCACCGATCCCGACTCTCAGATCGTCATGCCCACCGTCGCAGAGGATCTCGCGTTCTCGCTGCGGAGGTCCGGGCTCAGCAAGACCGAGGTGGCCGAGCGTGTCGACGAGATGCTCGTCAGATTTCGACTCGATCGGCACCGCGATCACCCTGCGCATCTGCTGTCCGGTGGGCAGAAGCAGTTGCTAGCCATCGGGGCCGTCCTCATCCGGCGGCCCGAGGTGATCGTCGCGGATGAGCCGACGACGTTGCTCGATCTGCGTAACGGTCGCGTCGTCGCCGATGCCTTGAATTCGATGGACCAGCAGGTCATCGTCGTGACTCATCAGCTGGCGTTGCTGGACGGTTTCGAGCGCGTCATCGTCATCGACGACGGGCGCATCGCATTCGACGGCACCCCGGCTGCCGCAGTACCGGCCTACCGAGAGTTGATCGGATGATCGGTCTCTACCGCCCCGGTGATTCGTTGCTGCATCGGATGAGTCCGGGATCGAAACTGCTGGCGCTGATCGTTGCCATTCTGGCGACGGTGATTTTCGCACGCACACCGCTCGAGGTCGGCGTGGTTGCCGTGATGGTCGCAGTACTGTTCGCGGTCGCCCGCATTCCGGTGAAAGTCGCTCTGGCGCAACTACGTCCGGTTTTGTGGATGCTGTTGATCATCGGAGTGTTCCAGGTGATCATCACCACCTGGCAACGCGCAGTGGTGGTCTGCGGAGTGCTGATCGTCTCCGTCGCGTTGGCCGCATTGGTCACGCTTACCACCCGCGTGACCGACATGCTCGATACCGTCACCCGAGCTCTCGGTCCCGTCCGCCGCTTCGGCGTCGACCCGGATCGTATCGGTTTGCTTCTGGCCCTTGCGATTCGCTGCATACCATTGTTGGCGTCGATCGTGCAGGAAGTGTCGCAGGCCCGAAAGGCCCGCGGCCTGCAGTGGTCGATGACTGCCCTGGCCACACCGGTGTTGGTGCGTGCGCTCCGCACTGCCGATGCGATGGGCGACGCTCTGGTGGCGCGCGGTGTGGACGACGACGGTGTGGACGACGACGGTGTAGATGATGACGAGTGATCTTCTCACCACACGGATAGCGCAGCATTGCGACCGGGCAGACATCGCAATCGTCGACGCGACAGATCGGATCACGTACCGGGATCTGTGGCGTCGGGTGGAAAGAACCGCCGGGTCGATGGCCGGGATGCATCGAATCGCGGTGTTGCCGACGTCGGACATCGAGTCGCTGATCGTCGTCGCGGCCGCGATGCATGCCGGCGTGAGTGTCGTTCTGCTGCACAGACATCTGCTACGCGGCGAATTCGCCGACGCGATGTCGGTCACTGCACCGTCGCTGATCGTGGCGCATCCGCGTCAGCACGCACGATTGCACAGGTGGGGTGCAGACACAGTTTTGGCACCCGGGCAGCTCGCCACCGACAGTTCCGTGCGCGTGGACTCACCCGCAGGTTGTGCCGAACTGCTCGTAGGCGTCACGTCCGGAACCACCGGCCCACCGAAACTGTTCGTTCGTGATCAGGCGTCCTGGGCAGCCACGCTCGACCGTTCCGATTCTCTGTTCGATCTCGGTCCGGGCGACAGAGTGTCTGCATCGGGAACCTTCGATCACACGCACTTTCTCTACGGTGCGTTGCACGGGCTGACCCGCGGCGCGACGGTGGACCTGCGCACGGCGGCGGCCGCTCTCGAAGATGCTCCGACACATCTGTATTCGGTACCGACGATCGCCTGGGACATCGCGCGGTCGAACGTGCAGTACCCGAGCGTCCGCGAGGTGCTCTCGTCTGCGGCGCGATGGCCGCAGTCGGGTCGGGCGGCACTTGCCACGGTGCTACCGAACGCGACCATGACGCACTTCTACGGCGCGTCGGAACTGAGCTTCGTCTCCTACGACCGTCGAACGTCCGAGGGGGCGGGGATCGAGGGGGCGGGGATCGAGGGTGCGCTGTTCGACGGCGTCGAGGTGGAGACCCGGGAAGAACTGCTGCACGTGCGCAGCGACATGCTGTTCGACGGCTATCTGAGCCGGGTGGGCGAGCACACCATTCTGACGGACGGGCCGGTCGACGGGTGGATGACGGTCGGTGATCGCGGCAGTGTCGACCAGGGCCGGTTGACCTTGCTCGGCCGCGGTAACGAGACGATCGTCCGAGCCGGACTCATGGTCGAGTTGCCCCCGATCGAGGCGGCGCTGTTATCGGTCCCCGGTGTTCTCGACGCCGGAGTGCTCGGCCTGCCCGATGACCGAGCGGGGGAGGTACCGGCCGCCGGAGTGGTTGTGGCACAAGACAGGTCAACGACGGTGGCGCAGATACGGCGGCACCTGCGTTCGTTGCTGCCGGGCCCGAGTCTGCCCGTCGTCATGGCAATCGTCGACGGTTTGCCGCGTACCCCGCGGGGCAAGCTCGATCGTCAGGCCTTGGGTGCAACCTTGGCGACGGTCCGAACCGTCGGCTCGCCCGAGGCCCCGGTGACGACGAACCAGACGGTGAGCGCTCCGCCCTCGTAGCGGTGACGCAGCGTCACGCGTTCGTTTGCCAGTACCGGCGTGAGGTATTCGATGACGGCGCGGTGGGGCGCTGCGGCCAGATGCGGCAAGTCGACCAGCAGTTCTTCGACCGCATGCCAGTACGCCGCGTTGTTGAGATGATTGAAAGGGTCGATATCGGTTGCACGCAAAGGGAATTCGATGTCGCTCTGGGACTGCGACGGTACCGGTTCGGTCAGCCACGCCTTCCATCGCAACCGGTGCTGATCGGTGGTCTTGGCCAGCATCTCCAGTGCCCCGTCGCTGATGCGCGTCGGCATGCCGGTGTCCTTGCTGATGTTGATCCAGAAGCCCTCGGTCTCGATGCGACCGCCCTTCGGGGTCGTCACCGCCACCCGCATGTTGGACCACCGCGTCGACATCGAGGAACACCAGCGCCGCAGGTGCACGCGGTCGGGGAAGTGGATCGGCTCGAAGACGTCGATGACGGTGCGCCGCACGATCCACATCGGGTCCGTCTTACCGAGGGGGGTGGCGTCGAGATTGTCGGTGCCGATGTCCTGGAGGTAGCGCGCGACCCCGTCGAACCGGAGACGGTTGTTGGGGTCGATGTCGCCGGTACGTACCGGCCAGCTCGTCTCGAAGCCCTCGCCGGGCGGCGGCTCGGGTGCCAGATCGTCGTCGAAGCCGGCCGGTTCCACGCGTGCATTGGTCACGTCCGCACTGTACGCGGGTGGGCCGACGAGCTCACCGCTAGACGGCCCACCATTACAGGATGTGGCGCGCTCGCATTCCGTCGAACACCGGTGCCACCCGCACCACGTCACCGGTGGTGGGCGCATGCACCATCTGCCCGTTGCCCATGTAGATCGCCACGTGTCCCGGGCCCGCCGCGCCCCAGTTGCCGAACAGCAGATCGCCCGGCTGGGCGAGGGCCATCGGCACCTCGGTGCCCACGTTCCACTGCGTCTCCGACGTACGCGGCAGGGTGACCTTTCCTCCCGAGGCCTTGAACAGTGCGTAGGACGTCAGGCCCGAGCAGTCGAATCCGCCGCCGGACGGGCCGTTGGTGTTTCCGCCGCCCCACACGTACGGCAGGCCCAGGTAATCCATCGCCAATTGCACTGCCCGCCCGCCCATTCCAGTGAGATCGAGCCCCGCAAACGGAGTGAGGATGGCCGCGAACTGGGCCTCGGTGGCCCGGATGCGCGCTACGTAGGGCTTGGTCTGAGTCTCGTAATCGACCGACCCCGAAGGCATTCCGCCCGAGCGCAACACGGCGCCCGCTCCGGCGTTGTATCCGGCCAGCGTCAGGTCCGTCGTGTCGCCCGAGACCTTGCCTGCGCGCTTCCAGCCGTCGACCTGTCCGTAGATGTCGCACAGCATCGTCCCCGACGCCATGACCGAGTCACCGATGCTGTTGACGTCGACCACGCCGTTGCCGTCGTAGTCTTTGCCGTAGGTTGCCCAGGTTCCCGGCATGAACTGGCCGGGTCCCTGTGCACCGGTGCTCGATACCGGAGCTGTCGGGCCGTACCGGAATCCGTTCTCTGCGGCATAGAGTGCGGCAATCGTTGTGGCCTTGACGCCGCCGCAGATGTTGCCTGCCTTCTGCAACCACGGAACGAACGCGGTGATCGCTCCCACCGCACCCAAACCGATCGGACCGACATTGATGCCGGTGAACGTGATGGGTAGACCGGGAAAGAGTGCTCGCCGAATGGCTTCGGCCGACGCCATGAACGCCGTCTGGGTCGCGATGTCGGCGGCGGTGTACGTCCGGCCGGCGAATTGCAGAGCGCCGGTGGCGAGCCCGGCGACGGCGCTGGATGCCGTACCGGACGAGAAGACACTGAAGGGAAGCGGGGCGCTGGGAGTGATCGCAGCTGCCGGGGCGGCCGCGGCCGCCCCGGCAGCTGGGGACACCGCCCCGGGCGCAGTAGTGGCGGCAGCGCCTGCAGCGGCGATAGCGTCCGGCGTCTCGATGTCGGCAACCGCGGGCAGGTCCGGCAGCATCGGTTCGACGGCGGTGTGCAGTCCCTCGGCGGCGTCGTTCAGAGTCCGGTCTGCGACGTCGGCGGCGGGTTCAGGCATGGTGCCCATCAGGTCTGCCCATTGATCGGACATCGTTTTGCCCTGGTCCTCGGCAGCGGCAGCGACCGCGGCTGCCTGATCCTTCACCGCCTGATTCTGCAGTGGAGCTGGGGCGTCCGTTCCGGCGACTGCGCCTGCGGCAGACACGATGACGGCAACGATGACTGCGAAGGGATCGCCTGCCATGCTTCGACTCCTGTTACTCGATCGTTCTTCCCCGAGCCAGGAGCTGTGATCAGACTCACCCGGGTGCTGCAACCATCATGCACGGTGCAGCCGATCGACTCATGAGTTTTGCGAAACTGTCAGAGCTGCGAAACTCAGAGCAACGAGCCCCAGTAGTCCGAGAACCGGATTCCGATGAGCGCGACGACGATTGCGTACCACACGGCGAGCAGCGTCCACCGCCATTCGAGGAAAAGACGGCCGACTGTGCCCGGGCGTTCGTCCGGGTTACTGGAGGCGGTACTGATCGTGCGGCTCAGAGCCAGCACGAACAGTGGCATCGTCACCGCCCACACCACCATGCAGTACGGGCACAGGGCACCGATCTCGTAGAGGCTCTCGAAGATCAGCCAGTGCACGAACACTTCGCCGAGCAGCAGGCCGGCACTGAGTCCGAGCCAGAACCAGTGCGGGAGTTCGACGCGGCCGAGCCACAGGACACCGGCGACGAGGGCGATGGAGAACGCCACGATTCCGAGGATCGGATTGGGAAAGCCGAGCAGAGCGGCCTGTTTCGTCACCATCACCGACCCGCACGAGAGGACTGGATTCAGGCTGCACGACGGAACGTAGGACGCGTCTTCGAGGAGCTTGAATCGTTCGATCGTCAGGGTCAGTGCGGCGAGGAGCCCCAGTGCGCTGAAGAGAGTGAAGACAGCAGCGCCGGCGCGAGTTCTCATGGTCGGTTACCGGTTGCTGCTCAGTTTCCGGCTGCCGCGGCGGCAGCGAGGATGTTCTCGGGTGTCGGGGTGGCGACGTCGGTGCCGTTGACGCGGACGCTCGGCGTTCCGTTGATGCCTTCGCCGATGACGGTCTGCGTCTGGGTGGTGACCCAGTCCGTGTAACTACCGTCGGTGATGCACGACGCGGTGGCGGGGGAGTCGGCACCGGCTGCGGCGGCGATCTCGACGAGCTTGTCGTCGGGCAGACCGTTGCCGTTCTCGGCGGGCTGCTCGGCGAACATCGAGTTGTGCCAGTTCATCCAACTGTCCCGATCGTTCTCGGCGACGCAGATCGACGCGCTCGCAGCGCGGGTGGAGTACGTCGTGCCGTTCGAGAAGCGGTCGAGAATGGAGATGGGACGGTAGTCGACGGCGACATTGCCTGCGTCCGCCAGCTGCTGCAGAGTCGATCCGCTGACCGACTCGAATGCCTTGCAGGCCGGGCACTGGAAGTCCTCGACGACGCTGACGACAGTGGTGGCGTCGGGGTTGCCGAAACGAATGGCACCGTTCGCGGTGAGCGACGTGGGCGTCAGCTGTGGGCCCGATGTGGAACTCGCGTCGGGTGATGCCTCACCCGACGTCGAATCCTTGTTGACGATGAACAGAGCAATGGCTGCAACGAGCGCGATGAGAACGACTGCGACGACGATCTGGATCAACGTTCGGCGATTCTTGTCGCCGTTCTGCATTGCCCTGATGTCCTTGGACGCTCTGCTGTCTCTCGGTGCCTTGTTGCTGGTGTTCACGGCGACCAGTTTATGCAGGGCAACCTGAGTGTCAGATGAGAGCAGTATCAGGTAAGTGCCGTATCAGATAAGTGCTGCGAGTCGTTCGATTGCGAATCGGTATCCGTCGATGCCGAGTCCGGCGATGACTCCGCTGGCGATCGGAGAGACGAAGGAGTGGTGCCGGAAATCTTCACGGGCGTGCACGTTGGAGATGTGCACCTCGATGATCGGGACCTCGGGGATGACGAGGGCGTCACGCAGTGCCACCGACGTGTGAGTCAGTCCGCCGGGGTTGATGACGATGCCCGACGCCACCCCGCGTGCCTCGTGGATCCAGTCGATCAACTGTCCCTCGTGGTTGGACTGCTCTGCTTTCACGTCGAGTCCATGTGTGGCAGCGGTCTTCTCGCACAGGGCGACGACGTCGGCCAGGGTTGCGTGGCCGTACACCTCGGGCTGGCGGGTGCCGAGCATGTTCAGGTTCGGACCGTTGAGCACCAGCACTTGCTTGGCCATGACGTCACTCACTTTCTTGCTGGGCGAACTACCGAGTCGATCATTTCACAGCGTGGTTGACACAATTGCCCCGTGAGCATTGGGAAGACGGTGACTACGGGGAGAACCGTATGGGTGGTGTGGGGCATCGGTGTCTTCGCGTATGTCATCGGGGTGTTGAATCGAACGGCCTTCGGGGTCGCAGGGCTGAGCGCTGCGGACCGGTTCTCGATCTCCCCGTCTCTGTTGTCCTCGTTCGTGGTGCTGCAGGTGGTCGTGTACGCGGCGATGCAGATTCCGGCCGGAGTGCTGCTGGATCGGATCGGTTCGCGCAAGATGATCGCCGCCGGTGCGTTGATCATGGCGTCGGCGCAGATCACGTTGGCGCTCACCGATTCGCTGCCGGTCGCGGTGGCGGCGCGTGCGTTCGTGGGCATCGGCGACGCGCTGACCTTCATCTCGGTCCTGCGTCTGGTGCCGCGTTGGTTCTCGCCGCGGCGGGTGCCGATCGTGTCGCAGTTGACCGGGCTGCTGGGTCAGCTCGGGCAGGTGCTCTCGGCCGTGCCGTTTCTGATTCTGTTGAACGGGCCGGGGTGGACGTTCGCTTTCGGTAGCGCGGCGGCACTGGGGGTGCTCGCGCTCGTCCTGGCACTCGCTCTGATTCGAGATCGTCCCGACGACAGCACTGTTCCGGAACCGGAGCCGACGTCGTTGCGGCAGACGCTGGACTCCATCGGCGAGGTGTGGCGACGACCGGGGACGCGGCTCGGATTCTTCTCGCACATGGGGACCCAGTTCTCGATCACCACGTTCGCCTTGTTGTGGGGTGTGCCCTACATGACCACCGCTCAGGGATTGTCGGCGTCGACGGCCGGAACGCTGCTGACGTTGTCGGTGCTGTCGGCGGTGGCGTCGGGCATCGTGCTCGGTTTGCTCACCGGGCGCTACCCGATGCGTCGATCCTGGCTGGTGCTGGCGATCATGGTCAGCAACGCCACGATGTGGGCCATCGTGCTGTCGCTGCCCGGACCTGCGCCGCTGTGGCTGCTCGTTCTTCTCGTCGTGGTGATTTCCGTGGGTGGGCCGGGGTCGGTGATCGGATTCGACCTCGCCCGTACGTTCAATCCGAGTGCCAATCTGGGGACGGCTCAGGGAATGGTCAACATCGGCGGTTTCCTGGCATCGCTGTTGGTCATCGCTGCGATCGGGTGGATTCTCGATGCCATGGGCGGTTACGACTTCGACAGTTTCCGGGTCGCGATGCTGGTGCAGTTTCCCGTGTGGATCATCGCGATCGTCGGGGTGCTGGCGACGCGGCGCAAGACGCGCAAGGTGCTCGCGGCCGACGGCATTCACCCGCACACGATGCGTGAGGTGCGAGACCGGATTCGCCGCAAATAAACCTTTGCTTAGTCGGCTTTCTGCGAGCATGCTGGTGGTCCGAATATTGTTGTAGGACACAAGCAAACGTTACGTAAAGGTGCAACAAAGAGATGGTAAGCGAGCCTGAAGTGACCGCGGGACCTGACATGACCGCCGAACCTGGAGTCACTGCGGTCAGCGGCGAGTACTCGCACCGCGAGATCATGACCATTCTGTCGGGCCTGATGATGGGTATGTTCCTGGCGGCTCTCGATCAGACCATCGTGTCGACGTCGGTCCGTACCATCGCCGACGACCTGAACGGGTTCTCCGTTCTCGCCTGGGTGACGACGGCGTATCTCATCACGTCGACTGTCTCGACCCCGCTCTACGGCAAACTCTCCGATCTCTACGGACGCAAGCCGTTCTTCATGACGGCCATCTCGATCTTCGTCGTCGGGTCCATGCTGTGCGGCATCGCGACATCGATGTACGAGCTGGCCGCTTTCCGCGCCGTCCAGGGGTTGGGTGCAGGTGGCTTGATGTCGATGGCGTTGGCGATCATCGGCGATATCGTGCCCCCGCGTGAGCGGGCCAAGTATCAGGGTTACTTCCTGGCTGTGTTCGGTACGTCCAGTGTGCTCGGACCGGTGATCGGCGGTCTGCTGGCCGGGCAGTCGTCCATCCTCGGTATCACCGGCTGGCGCTGGGTCTTTTACATCAACGTTCCGCTGGGAATCATCGCGCTCGTCGTCGTGTGGCGGGTGTTGAACCTGCCGGTGTACCGCCGCGAAGCGCGTGTCGACTGGTGGGGCGCAGTGCTGCTCAGTGTCGGGCTCGTGCCGCTGCTGATCATCGCCGAGCAGGGCCGCGTCTGGGGATGGAGTTCGCCGCGGGCACTGCTGTGCTTCGGAATCGGCATCGTGGGCGTCATCGCGTTCGTGCTCGCCGAGATCAAGATGGGCGACGACGCCCTGATCCCCATGCGGTTCTTCCGAAACCCGTTGTTCTCGTTGTGTATTGCCGTCAGTGTCATCGCAGGCGCAGCCATGTTCGGCGGCATCTCGTTGCTGCCGCAGTACCTGCAGGTGGTCAAGGGTTCGTCACCGACTCTCGCCGGCTACCAGACCTTGCCGCTCGTCGGCGCTTTGATGATCGCGTCCATCGTGTCGGGCTCGATCATCTCGAAGACGGGGCGGTACAAGATCTTTCCGATCGTCGGCACGGCGCTGATGGCCATCGCCATGTTCACGTTCCACTACGTTCATGCCGACACCCCGTTGTGGCAGACGATGGTCGTGATGGGCGTGTTCGGTCTCGGTCTGGGTTCGATGATGCAGCCGCTCACGTTGGCCATCCAGAATGCCATGCCGCCCAAGGACATGGGAGTATCCACCTCGGCGGCAACGTTCTTCCGCCAGATCGGTGCCACTGTCGGCGTGGCGGTGTTCCTGTCGATGCTGTTCACGCAGCTGACCCCCAAGACCGGCGATGCGTTGGTCGCCGCGAGTTCGACGCCCGCGTTCCAGCAGGCCGTGCAGAGCGCGGCCACCAGTGCCGATCCGTTGGAGTCCGGCTTCGCGAAAGCCATCGCCTCGGGTGATGCATCCGTTGCGGGTAGCGCCTTGCAGGACAGTTCGTTCATCCAGAAGCTCGATCCCGCGCTCGCCGAGCCATTCCGTATCGGCTTCTCCGATGCGATGGACTACGTGTTCCTGGCCGTATCGATCCTGATGCTCCTCGGATTCGTCCTGGTGCTCTTTCTCAAAGAGGTTCCGTTACGAACGATGTCAGGCCTGGCCGCGGCTCAGCAGCAGCGCGACGAAGAACGAGCGAACGACGTGGGCACGGGTTTGCATTGATGGCGTGAATTCGCAGAACTGGGGGATCCGGTGGGTCGTCTGGCCTACGTCGCCGGCCGAGTTCTACCGCACTGTGCCGGTCGCCGAGCCGGTAATGGTCCCGGGTACCTCGCATGGTGTGTCGGTCGAGAAACCCGCGTTGTGCGCTGCGATGTCGGTGGACTTGTTTACCCGTGATGCGGTGCAGACAATCGCGCCCATCCGCCGAACTCGATCTGTGGTCACGGGTTGTGACGCAGGCCGTCGAACAGTGCGTCCAATCCGCGATCGAGTTCGTGGGCACCGTCGTATGCGGTGATCAGTGACGGCAGGACGGACATGATCGGAAAATCCTCGACCGGGAGTCTGCGTAACGCGAGGCTGAGCCTGTCGACCGTCTCGTCCGGCTTGTCCGTTGTCTCCTGCGTTTCACTGAGAACGTGTCCGCGGAGCAGCGACATCAGCAATCGGTAGGCCGAGAGTGCCTCGGGGACAGTGAATCCCGCGGTGGCGAGCAGGCTCAATATGCCTTCGAGTGACATCAGGGACCTGGTGGTGCCCAGGCCCAGTGGAGTTGCTCGTGGCCGAGTCGCCAACAAAATGGCCGCGCGGGGGTGTGCCAACGCGAGTTCGCGGTAGTGCCGGCCGAAGATCGTGAGCTGCCGTCTCCAGTCGGTGTCCGATCCGTCCACCGACACGAGGTCGCCGAGAATCGAATCGGCAACGGCGTCGAGTAGGGCTTCCTTGGTGGCGACGTACCGGTACACGGTCATGGGGTCGCGATCGATCGAGACGGCCAGGCTGCGGATGGTCAGGCTGTCGAGTCCGGTGCTGTCGATGATGGCGAGGGCGGCCGACACGACGAATTCGTGGTCGATTCTGTCCCGTGCATGCTGGCTGCTGCGATCCGAGGGGGTCATCACGTTGCTTCACCATTTTCGGTAATTCGGATAAGCGGCGTGCCGACGGTTTTCGGTCGAAAAAAAATCTTATTGTTCACCAACGCTTTTCGCTTGACCCCCGACCCTACACATGGTGTGCTGTAGTCCTACACCGTAGAGATACGGGGAAACTCGCTGTTGCGGAGTGGGCCACGAGCCTCCGCGTCCCCTCTACCCATGTCGCGCGGTTGAACAGCCAGCCGGCGACGCCACCGATCTACGGATTCCGCGAGACCTCGACGCCCCTGGTGAATTCCAGTGACCACCGTCGACCGTCGCGTGACATCTGAACTTCTGTCGAATCTCGTCGGGGGAATCGATATTTCTAATGCTTTGTGCGACAACAAGTCTCACTGGCACCTCCTCGAGCAGATCGGTACACATCATGTACTCTCCGCAACATCGTCCTGCGCCGTCCACATCCCGACGCAAGGGCTCGGCCTTGATTCCCCTTGTCGGTACCGTCGCACTGGCGACCACCGCGCTCATGCTGGTCAACGCCTCATCGGCCGACGCTCAATCACCTGCTGTCGTTGTCCCCACCGTCGGTCTCGGTGCCGCAGACCCGTACGCAATTCTTGCCGGCTCCACCGTGACCGACGCGGGCGGATCGGACATATCCGGCTCCGTGGGTGTGAGCCCAGGTGACGGGAACCCTTCGAGCGTCAGCGGCCTGCTGCAAGGCCAAATTTCCAACGGCGTGATCGATGACAAGAACGAACGGGCCTTGAATGCGAAAGCTGCTCTGCAGGTTGCGTACACCGACGCTGCCAACAGGTCTGGTCCCGAACTGGTTCCAGTCGAGCTAGGGGGCACCACACGGTATGCCGGTCTGTACAAGGGCGACACGCTCGGACTGACCGGATCTCTGCCTCTGACGCTCGATGCGCAAGGCAATTCCGCTGCGGTCTTCATCTTCCAGGCTGGATCCACTCTCATCACGGGCTCGAACAGCAGTGTGTCCCTGATCAACGGGGCCAGCCCGTGCAACGTGTTCTGGCAGGTGGGAAGCTCGGCCACTCTCGGTACCGGCACCGATTTCGTCGGCACGATCCTGGCGCAGGCGTCGATCACTGCGACGACGAATGCCGATGTGAGGGGTCGACTCCTGGCTCTGACCGGTGCAGTCACCCTCGACTCGAACACAATCAGCAATGCGGAGTGTGGGATCACCCCACCGGTTACGACCACGACGCCGCCGGTCACGACCACCACCACGACGACGCCGCCGGTAACCACGACCACCACGACGACGCCGCCGGTAACCACGACAACGACGACCGCACCGGGTGGCGGCGGCGGTACACCGGGCGATGGTGGCGGTAATCCGGGTACACCGGGTGATGGTGGCGGTACGCCGCCGATCGTGATCGAAGTACCCCCGATTCCGGGCCTGCCACCCATTCCCGGTGTGCCGCCGGTGATCACGCTTCCGCCGATTCCGGGTATCCCGAACGTGCCGGACAACCCGAACACACCGGGCGTGCCTGAGCAGCCGAACACACCGGGCGTGCCTGAGCAGCCGAACACACCGGGCGTGCCTGAGCAGCCGAACACCCCCAATACTCCGAATACTCCGAATACTCCGAATACTCCGAACACTCCTGACCAGCCGCGCACCCCGGGCACGCCCGAACAGCCGGGTGGCCCTGACCAGCCAGGTACGTACAACCCCGGCGGCCAGATCACGCAGATTCCCAACGGCGGAGTCGAAACGGGCGATGGCAGCACCAGCGTGCGGCCGAGTGCGTCGTCGATGACATCGATGCTGAGTGTGCTCGCGGTCCTTGCTGCAGGCGGGGTTTCGGCCCTGGCGCTCAGCCGTCGTCGTCGCTGAGTAACACGTGAACAGTGAGATCCATACTGCTGCACAAGCATCCCGCACTGTGACCCGTCGCCGGGTTGCAGTGCGGGCTGCGGCAGCAGCCTGCTTGATGGCGGTCGCACTGGTGTCGGGGTGTGCGACACCGGCCGATGAACCCGCTCCGACTCGAACTCCAGCAACGACATCGGCTGAAGTTGTTGCTCAACCGAATTCGGTCCCTGCCCAGAGCAGTGGTTCGGCCGATGGTGTCGCATCTCCGCCCGAACGTATCGAGATCGATGCGATCGGTGTCGATTCCGATGTGATGGACCTCGGGTTGAATCCCGATGGAGCAATGGAGGTCCCGCCGGGCGGTTTTCCCGCAGGCTGGTACACCGGATCGCCGATTCCGGGTCAGCTGGGACCGTCGATCGTTGCCGGCCACGTCGATTGGGCCGGTAGCCCGGGTGTCTTCTACCGACTCCGCGAACTGGAGCAGGGAGACGATGTGTCCGTCACTGCCGAGGATGGAAGCACCATCCGGTTCGTCGTCAGCGCTGTGGAGCAGTATCCGAAGGATGCCTTCCCCACCCAGAAGGTGTACGGCGATCTCGACCACCCAGGGTTGCGTCTGATCACGTGCGGTGGCCAATTCGATTCGGATGTAGCGAGTTACGAGGACAACATCGTCGTCTACGCGGATCGGGTCTGACGCTCTGCCTTTCGAGCCCGGCTGCAGCGCCATCGACTACGTATTCAGAACGGCGGCACGTCGTCGTCGGGTGTGGATGCAGAAGTGGACAGAGGCACCGAAGTCGAGGTAGATCGAAGCCTTGGTGAGGTCGAGGTCGAGGTCGATAAAACTGCCTGCCGTCCCGCGCCTTTCGGTCTGCGGTAGACGGTCGGTAGGTGGCCGCAATCGGCGAGCTGAGTTGTTGCGGGCACGGTGACGGCAGTGGTGCCGGCATTGGAGACCCAGAATTCGACGCCATCGGTAAGCATGACCGGAGTCCACAGGCCCATGGTCTTCAGGCTGTGGTGATAGCGGCACAGGCAGTGCAGATTGGTGTCGATCGTCCAGCCGCCGGTCATTGGATCGCGGTGGAGATACGGGACTATATGGTCGATCTCGCACTGCTGCGCGGGGACATCACATCCGGGATGCCTGCATGTTCGGTCGCGGAAGCGAATTCTTTCGGCGAGGGCGCCGGACGGCCGATAGACGAGGGCTCCGGGTGGCGGTATCACGAGGCCCCCGTGCCCATCCGGGTGAAGCGCTACCCCGAGCGTGGGTTCGCATGCGATCGCCGCCTCGAACTTGGCCACCAGAGTGAAAGCACCGCGATACGGCGTGGCAATGCAACTGCTGCGCGGTGGAGTTCCGGCTGCCGCCGGCGATCGGAGTGGACGAGGAACTGCGATGCTTCGACGACGCCCACGACCCAGCGGATGAAACACCACATGCGGGGTACATGTCGGCCGAAGCGGTGCGGCATGTACTGCATCGTCGTCTATGACATCCACGGCGACGTTTTCGGTGTCGGTGCCAGTGTCGGTGTCGGTCCCAGCGCCAGCGCCAGTGTCGGTGTTCGTGTCTTCTGTCGAGTCGAGGTCGATCATCGATTCGAGGTCGTCACCGTGTCCGAGTTTGTCGGCGAGGTTGCGCGCCTCGGTCAGCAGGAGCTGCCACTGTGAGTTCTCGGCAAGCTCGCGGGCGTACTCGGCGTCGATGGTTCCGTGTCCGGCCAGGTGCGCGGGATTGGACAGTAGGCCGGCGAGGGTGGCGAGGTCGACGGTGATGACGGTCAGCGGTGCACGTCGATCAGCCCGCGATGCGTCGGCAGTGCAGGGATG
Organism: Rhodococcus sp. NPDC080181; assembly: GCF_040702225.1. NCBI lineage: Bacteria > Bacillati > Actinomycetota > Actinomycetes > Mycobacteriales > Nocardiaceae > Rhodococcus > Rhodococcus sp. NPDC080181. The sequence continues at coordinate 196,626 of NZ_JBFBKN010000001.1, read as the reverse complement.
GTCGTCGTCCGCGTCGCACAGGCATGCCATCGACGATTCCTGGTGCAGCAGAGCGACATACGCGGCCGCTCGTTTCTGTCCCTTGTTGCGCGGATCGCGTCGGCAGACGGTGGCGGCCATCTCGTTGATCAGCTGCCAGGCGGCGGCGGCGTCGGCAGCGGTGAGATCGGCTTTGAGCGTCGACAGCACGTCCTTGTCGGTGTAAGTGACGTTGGTGTGTCGTTCCAGGTCCTTACGGAGAGCGGCGGCCTCCTCGGGAGCGATGCGGTACATGATCGACCAGATCTCGGTCGCGAGCGGGCCGGGGGAGAGGCGTCTGGCAGCGTGGAGTACCTCGCTTTGGACCGCCGTTGCCGCGTCCTGCGTCAAATTGTGAGTGCAGCGGTAGATCGCACGGACTCGGGGCAAATCGAGTTCGCCGGCCCCGAACGCAGCTGCAATGGCGGGTAGCCGAAGCCGTAGGTCCATACCGATCTCGGCGTACGAGTTCGCGACCGTCTTCGAGCAACCCAGCAAGTGCGCAATCTCGGACGCTGCATAGTTGCCAGCATCCTGAACGACATCGCCGACCAGAACGTTCTGATGAATGCACGAGTCCCAGATGGCGGCGGCCACAGCGACCTTGCGGGCGCACGCCTGATTCTCCAGAATCGCGACATCCAGAATCTCGGCCAACGAAGCAGCCTCGATGTACGGCTTCGATTGCGGCCCGAGATAGGCCGCGAAACGGCTACGCGTCGATGTGCCCATTGTGCCTTCGCCCCCCGGCTGATGTTCCAACAATATGTAGAACGTGTGTTCGATGGTACCGAGATGGGAACCAATCGTCAACCTCAATTATGTTGCAATGAAGAAGGATTGGCGTCAGGGTGCCCATACACCCACCCACCGACAAGCTGTGAGTCCGCGGCTCGAGCCTCGAACATCGCCGCAAAGCTGTCGGGCGACCTTCATGTCAGCTCGAAGCGCTCCAGCACCACCAGAGTGTCGTCGTTCACCGTGAAGTTCGGATCGCCCAGCTCCTCGCGGACTTCGGCGGACTGCCAGAATCTCTCGTGTCCGGCACGCCACTGCGCCACATCGATGTATCCTTCGCCCTCGTCGAGCGCATGCTGCAGCGAAACATCGCTCAGCGCAACGACAACGACTGCCGTGGTCTCGATGACCCCGACCACGGCACCCGCCGAATTCACCACCGCACCGCGTTCGCCGACCCTCGGTAGCTCCTCGTCAGTGTTCTGAGCCAACAGGCTTGCCGTGCTGGTCTTCGCTCCTGACAGCACGGCCGCAACCAGCCTGTCCCGTAGTGGGCCCGGGTAGGCGAACTCGACAATCGGCAGATCGGTCACTCACGCATCATATTTCGAGGTCTACCCACACCAGTCTGTGGTCCGACGGGTGCTCGGCCTGATCGGGCCAATACACCTGCGAGTCGCGCACGGTCAGGTCGTCCGACGGCAGTACGTAGTCCACGCGCAGATCACCCGGCGTCGGATCAGCGAAATCTGCTGTGTCCGTTCCATGTCCATCGGACGTGGGTGCCGTATCTCGAACGCGCGGAAGATCCAGAACCTGTGCGATGGCCCCGGCCACGGAGTCGCCGTCGACCGGATCGCTGTTCTGGTCTCCCATCATCACGAACGACGCTCCCTCGTCGAGTCCGCCTCGCACGCCGTTGTCGTCGTAGAGGTAGTCGGCACCGGAAATGTAATCGGCGCTCAACCGGATCTCGTCGTGATTGCGCTTGCCGTTTCGGTCCTCGGGTCCGTCGAAGGACGGGGGAGTGGGGTGCGAGGCCAACACGTGGAGCGTCTTCCCGTTCACGTCGACGGGCACGTCCCAATGAGATTTGCTGGACAGTCGAAGCGCGTCCGCGTTCTCTCCGTAATAGTCGCGCGGTAACAGTGATTCCGGCATGTCTTTCCACAGGAAGTTCTGGAACGTGCGTACCGAACCGGTGTCGATCGGGAATTTCGAGTACACCACCATGCCGTACTGGCCGGGGAACTGTCCGAATCCCCAGGCGTCCCCGGGGCCACCGAGTGCGCCGTCCCCATCGAGGTCGAGTCCCGAGTCGACGCCGGTGTTCACCGGAGCGGTGAAGAAGAACGGGTACTGCCCGTCGAGGTAGTTCTCGTTGAAGAGGGTCGGGGCATCGGACCCCGAATAGTCGAACTCGTTGACCAGCAACACATCCGGTGAGTTCGCGGAGATCACGTCGGCTACCGCGCGAGCCTGGGCGTTCTCTCCGCGCAGGTCCGCCATCAGCTGTCCGGCCGCGGATCGATTGAGACTGGCGTTGAATGTCGCCACCCGAATGCTCGACGGTTCGTCGGGGGTCGGGTCCGCAGAAGAGCAGCCGGCAGCCATGAAGGCGAGGGTAACGGCGACGGCCACAAGTCTCGACGTTTTCACGTTTCCGACCGTAGACACGGCAAGCGAACGTAGGGTTACGAATTAACAAGCAAGCGTGCTTGCTTTTTTCTCGTGCCTTTGTGAAGCTGGTCCCATGGCAGACCTCGACTCACTCGTCGGCGATCTCCGTGCCGAGGGTGACGACCTCGACGCGCTGGTGGCCGAGCTGGCACCCGAACGCTGGGCGGTACCTACACCGGCGGCGGGCTGGACGATCGCACATCAGATCGCGCACCTGTCGTGGACGGATCACGTCGCGGAGCGAACCACATCCGCAGCGTCCGGCGATACCGCGGCCGAGGAGGAGTTCGCTCGCACGCTGAAAACGGCCTGGGAGAACCCCACCGGCTTCGTCGACGAGGCCGCCGAGGAGGAAGCGGGCAATCCAGAACTGTTGAGCGCGTGGCGAACCCGCCGCCACGCCATGACGGAGGCGCTGAAGCAGGTCCCGGCGGGCGTCAAGATCCAATGGTTCGGCCCGCCCATGAGTGCCGCGTCCATGGCCACCGCCCGTCTCATGGAGACGTGGGCCCATGGTCAGGACGTCGCCGACGCGCTGGGCGTCACCCGCGTACCGACCGACCGAATCCGCGGAGTCGCACACATCGGTGTCCGCACGAGAGATTTCGCCTACGCCGTCAACGAGCAGACTCCGCCGCCGGACCCGTTCCGAATCGAGCTCACCGCACCGTCGGGCGAGCTGTGGACCTGGGGCCCCGACGCCGCCGAGCAGCGTGTCACCGGATCGGCACTCGACTTCTGTCTCCTCGTCACCCAGCGCGCACACCGCGACGACCTGGACGTTCGAGCCGACGGTGCCGATGCCGCACACTGGCTCACCATCGCCCAAGCCTTCGCAGGCCCTCCCGGACAGGGACGAGACAAGGCAGGACGCGAGAAAGCATGACCGTACGTATAGGCAACTGCTCCGGTTTCTACGGGGATCGACTGTCCGCGATGCGGGAGATGCTCGAAGGAGGCGACCTCGACTACCTCACCGGTGACTACCTCGCCGAGCTGACCATGCTCATTCTCGGCCGCGACCGAATGAAGGACGCGACCCGTGGCTACGCCAAAACCTTTCTGCGGCAAGCCGAGGACTGCCTCGGACTGGCACTCGACAAGGGCGTCAAAATTGTCGCCAATGCCGGCGGACTCAATCCTCGCGGACTGGTCGAGGCGTTGGAGAAGCTCGATTCCGGCGCGAAGATCGGCTACGTGGACGGCGACGACCTCCTCGGCAGAGCAAGCGAACTCGGCCTCGGCAGCCCACTGACGGCAAACGCATACCTCGGTGCATGGGGAATCGTGGAATGCCTGAACTCCGGTGCCGACGTCGTCGTGACCGGACGCGTCACCGACGCCAGTGTCATCGTCGGCCCGGCCGCTGCTCACTTCGGCTGGTCGACAACCGATTACGACGCGTTGGCCGGCGCGGTCATCGCGGGCCACGTCATCGAATGCGGTACTCAAGCCACCGGCGGTAACTACTCGTTCTTCACCGAGATCGCCGACATGTCCCGTCCCGGATTCCCCATCGCAGAGATCGAAGCCGACGGATCCTCCGTCATCACCAAGCACGAGGGCACCGGCGGTGCCGTCAGTGTAGGTACCGTCACTGCGCAACTGCTGTACGAGATCACCGGTGGCCGATACGCGAACCCCGACGTCACCGCGCGCATCGACACGGCGGTCCTGGCGCAGGAGTCCAGCAACCGAGTATCGATCAGCGGGGTCACCGGAGAAGCGCCGCCGCCCACCTACAAGGTCTCGCTCAACGCACTCGGCGGCTTCCGTAACGAATTCACGATGGTGTTGACCGGCCTGGATATCGAGGCCAAAGCCGAACTGGCGCAGAGACAGTTCGAGTCGTGGCTACCCGCTCGGCCGACCGAGCTGGACTGGACTCTGGTGCGTACCGACAAGCCCGACGCCGAGACCGAGGAAACCGCAAGCGCGTTGCTGCGCTGCGTCGCCCGCGACAGTAACCCCGACGCGGTGGGACGCCAGTTTTCCGCCGTAGCGGTCGAACTCGCACTCGCCAGTTACCCGGGCTTCTCGGTCACCGCACCGCCCGGAAACGGAGCCCCGTACGGGGTGTTCACCGCAGGTTTCGTCGACGCACACGACGTACCGCATACGGCCCACCTGGCCGATGGCACCGAACGCAGCATCGCACCCTCGGCGCAGACGCGAGTCCTGGAATCGCTGGTCGAACCGCAGCTGCCGGCACCGCGAGCCGCCGAGTACACCATCCGACTACCACTCGGCACTATCGCCGCCGCCCGCAGCGGAGACAAGGGTGGGAGCGCCAACGTCGGAGTGTGGGTGCGCACCGACGACGAATTCGCCTGGCTCGTCCACTCATTGACCGTCGACACCCTGAAGCAGATGCTTCCCGAGGCCGAGCACCTCACGGTCACGCGACACGTGTTGCCGAATCTGAGGGCCGTGAATTTCGTCATCGACGGCATCCTCGGCCAAGGTGTGGCGTCGCAGGCCAGATTCGATCCACAGGCCAAGGGACTCGGTGAATGGCTGCGGTCGCGGCACATCGACATCCCCGAAACACTCGCTTACAAGGGAGCACTCGTATGAGCATCTGGACTACCCCGGAGCGTCAGCAGCTTCGCAAGACCGTTCGCAGTTTCGTCGAGCAGGACATTGCGCCGCACATGAATCGGTGGGAGAGCGAGGGCGAGATCCCGCGCGAGCTCCACAAGAAAGCGGCCGCTCTCGGTTTGCTCGGCGCAGGGTTTCCCGAGGACGTCGGCGGCGACGGCGGTGATCTCGCGGACGCGGTGCTGATCTGCGAGGAGATGCACCAGGCCGGCGCGTCGGGCGGACTGTTCGCTTCTCTGTTCACCTGTGGAATTGCGTTGCCGCACTTGGTTGCCGCGAGAGATCCTGAGCAGATCGACAAATGGGTACGGCCGACGTTGGCGGGGGAGAAGATCGGATCGCTCGCGATCACCGAGCCGGGCGGCGGCTCCGACGTGGGTCACCTGCGGACCAAGGCGGTCAGAGACGGCGACCATTACGTCGTCAACGGGTCGAAGACCTACATCACCTCGGGGTGCCGTGCGGACTTCGTCGTCACCGCGGTGCGGACGGGAGGCGCGGGTGCAGCCGGAGTGTCGCTCCTCGTCGTAGAGAGAGGAACACCGGGCTTCGAGGTCACCAGCAAGCTGGACAAGATGGGCTGGCGCGCCTCCGATACCGCCGAACTTTCCTTCGTCGACGCCCGGGTGCCGGTGGCCAACCTGGTCGGTGCCGAGAACAGTGGCTTCGTTCAGATCGCGCAGGCATTTCTCACCGAGCGCATCGCTCTCGCTGCTCAGGCCTACGCCAGTGCGCAACGGTGCCTCGATCTGACGCTGCAGTGGGTTCGAGACCGAGAGACCTTCGGAAAGCCGCTCATTGCACGGCAATCCGTGCAGAACACCGTCACCGAGATGGCGCGGAAGATAGACATCGCTCGCGTGTACACGCGCTCCCTCGTCGAGCGGTCCATGCAGGAGGACGGTGACTTCATCGCCGAGGTCTGCTTCGCCAAGAACACCGCCGTCGAATCCGGAGAGTGGGTGGCCAATCAAGCCGTCCAACTCTTCGGCGGACTGGGGTACATGCGCGAGAGCGAGGTCGAGCGGCAGTACCGCGACATGCGCATCCTCGGCATCGGCGGCGGAACCACCGAAATTCTCACCGGCCTTGCCGCAAAACGATTGGGGTACCAGGCATGAGCGTGCTGAAGTCCACTCTCGACACCGCATCGGAGCAGTACACCGGTGCCACCGAGGCCATGCACACCAAACTGGCCGAGATCGACGCCGAACACGACAAGGCGCTGCTGGGTGGCGGTCAGAAGTACGTCGACCGCCACAAGAAGCGTGGCAAGCTGCTCGCCCGTGAGCGCATCGAACTGTTGATCGACGAGGATTCCGCGTTTCTCGAACTGTGCCCACTTGCCGCGTGGGGCAGCGACTTTCCCGTCGGTGCCAGCACCGTCATGGGTATCGGTGTCGTGTGCGGGGTCGAATGTCTCATCGTGGCCAACGATCCCACGGTCCGCGGCGGATCCAGCAACCCGTGGACCCTCAAGAAGGGGTTCCGCGGCAACGACATCGCCACCCAGAACCGACTGCCGGTGATCTCTCTCGTCGAGTCGGGCGGTGCCGACCTGCCCACGCAGAAAGAGGTGTTCATCCCCGGCGGACGCATGTTCCGCGATCTGACGCAGCTCTCGGCGGCCGGCATTCCGACCATCGCCCTGGTGTTCGGCAACTCGACTGCGGGCGGTGCCTACGTTCCCGGCATGTCCGATCACGTCGTCATGATCAAGGAACGATCCAAGGTGTTCCTGGCCGGGCCGCCCCTGGTGAAGATGGCCACCGGTGAGGACTCGGACGACGAGTCGCTCGGTGGAGCCGAGATGCACGCCCGAAAGTCCGGTCTCGCAGACTACTTCGCCGTCGACGAGCAGGATGCCATCCGCATCGGACGCAGCATCGTCTCCCGGTTGAACTGGAAGAAGAAGGGGCCCGAGCCACGCACCGAGGTCATCGAGCCACTCGCCGATCCCGAGGATCTGCTCGGCATCGTCCCCACCGACCTGAAGATCCCGTTCGATCCCCGCGAGGTCATCGCCCGCATCGTCGACGGTTCCGACTTCGACGAGTTCAAGCCCATGTACGGCGGCTCGCTCGTCACCGGTTGGGCAGAGTTGCACGGCTACCCGATCGGCATTCTGGCCAACGCACGCGGCGTGCTGTTCAGCGAGGAATCGCAGAAGGCGACGCAGTTCATCCAGCTCGCTAACCGGTCGAACACGCCACTGTTGTTCCTGCACAACACCACCGGCTACATGGTCGGCAAGGAGTACGAGGAAGGCGGCATGATCAAGCACGGATCGATGATGATCAACGCCGTCTCCAACTCGAAGGTGCCGCACATCTCGATCCTGCTCGGGGCGTCCTACGGAGCCGGCCATTACGGCATGTGCGGCCGCGCCTTCGATCCGCGCTTCCTCTTCGCCTGGCCGTCCAGCAAATCCGCCGTCATGGGTGGCGCACAGCTGGCCGGCGTCATCTCCATCGTCGGACGCGCCGCCGCAGAAGCTCGCGGTCAAGCGTTCGACGCGGAGGCCGATGCCGGACTGCGCGCGATGATCGAGAATCAGATCGAGGCCGAATCGTTGCCGATGTTCCTGTCCGGACGCCTCTACGACGACGGCGTCATCGATCCCCGTGAAACCCGCACGGTAGTGGGAATGTGCCTGTCGGCCATCGCCTCTGCCCCGATCGAAGGCACCGCGAACTTCGGTGTCTTCCGGATGTGATGCCCGCATGCTGAACAAAGTCCTCGTGGCCAATCGCGGCGAAATCGCCCGACGCGTCTTCACCACCTGCCGCGCGGAGGGCATCGATACCGTCGCTGTCTTCTCCGACGCCGACGCGGCATCTCCCCATGTGCGTGAGGCGGACTCCGCTGTGCGTCTGCCTGGGCAGAGCCCGTCCGAGACCTACTTGCGCGGAGAATTGATCATCGCCGCCGCGGTGCAGGCCGGAGCCGACGCGGTCCATCCGGGATACGGATTCCTCTCCGAGAACGCCGAATTCGCCCGGCAGGTACTCGACGCCGGGTTGACCTGGATCGGACCGCCCGTCAAGGCCATCGAATCGATGGGCTCGAAGGTCGAGTCCAAGAAGATGATGGCCGACGCCGGAGTGCCGGTGTTGACTCGACTCGATCCCGAGTCGGTCACCGAGAACGAGCTACCGGTGCTGATCAAGGCCTCCGCGGGCGGCGGCGGTCGGGGGATGCGCATCGTCCGCAGTCTCGATGCACTGCAGTCGGAGCTCGAGGCAGCCGGACGAGAAGCCCTGTCGGCCTTCGGCGATGGAACGGTGTTCATCGAGCGGTACATCGAAACCGGACGGCACATCGAAGTTCAGGTCATGGCCGATCGATTCGGCACGGTGTGGACGGTGGGCGAGCGTGAATGCTCGATCCAACGCAGGCACCAGAAGGTCGTCGAGGAAGCTCCGTCGCCGCTCGTCGAACGCATCGACGGCATGCGCGAGAAGCTATTCGAGGCAGCCACATTGGCATCCGAGGCCATCGGCTACGAGGGTGCAGGGACCGTCGAATTCCTCGCCGACGAAAAGGGAAATTTCTTCTTCCTCGAGATGAACACCCGCCTGCAGGTGGAGCATCCGGTCACCGAATGCACGACGGGTCTGGATCTCGTTGCGCTGCAGATCCAGGTTGCGGCGGGGGAGCGGCTACCGGCCGAACAGCCCACGACACGGGGACACTCGATCGAGGTTCGGCTGTACGCCGAGGATCCGGCTCAGGACTGGCAGCCGCAGAGCGGTGCCGTGCACCGATTCGAAATCCCTGGTGCGCAGTTCGAGGTGTCGGACAAAGCTGGATACATCAGAGTCGATTCCGGCGTCGAGACGGGCAGTGTGGTGGGAACGCAGTACGACCCCATGCTCGCCAAGGTGATCTCCTTCGCCCCGACGCGGGACCGAGCGGCGACTCTGTTGGCGAAAGCACTGCAGAACGCCACCATTCACGGCCTGAAGACCAATCGCGATCTGCTGGTCAACATTCTGCGCCATCCGGCGTTCCTGGCGGGCGACACCGATACAGCCTTCTTCGACACGCACGGCCTCGATGTCCTGGCTCAGCCGTTTGCGCAGGGCCGGGCCGAGGAACTGTCGGCGCTCGCGGCTGCCTTGGCCGACGCGGCGAGCAACGTCTCGCGAGCTCGGGTGAACCGGGGTCTACCCGGCGGCTGGCGCAATCTCCGGTCGCAACCGCAGCGCAAGACGTACAACGACATCACCGTCGAATACTCGATCGGACGCAGCGGACTCACCTCCTCGGTGGAGGGTGTCGAACTGGTGGAGCACACACCGACTTCGGTGACGCTCGACGACAACGGTATTCGTCGTATCTTCGCAGTGAGCACCTACGGGTCCGACGTGTTCGTGGATTCTTCCCTGGGCCCCGTTCGATTGGCTCGGGCACCGAGGTTCACCGACCCCACCGACGAGGTGGCGGCCGGATCACTGCTCGCGCCGATGCCGGGCAGCGTCATCAGAATTGCTGCTGCGCAGGGAGATACCGTCACCGCGGGCCAGCCCATTCTGTGGCTGGAGGCGATGAAGATGGAGCACACCGTGACTGCACCCGCCGATGGTGTGCTCACCGAACTGAACGTGCAGCAGGGTCAGCAAGTCGAGGTAGGACAGGTCTTGGCAGTAGTCACCGACACGCCAGTCGTCACCGATAACGGAGTGGAGCAACCATGAGTTTCATCGAAACCGAAGAGCAGAAGGGTCTGCGCAACGCAGTCTCGTCACTGGGCAAGCGCTACAACTACATCGACTACGTGCTGCCCAAGGCGCGTAAAGGTGAGCCACTGACCGAACTGTGGAACGAGGCGGGCAAGCTCGGCTTCCTCGGGGTCAATCTGCCCGAGGAATACGGCGGCGGAGGCGCAGGCATCTACGAACTTGCGCTCGTGCAGGAGGAGTTGGCTGCGCACGGTGCCGGTCTACTGCTCGTCGTCGTCAGTCCGGCCATCTGCGGCACCATCATCGGCAAGTACGGCACGCCGGACCAGAAGCAGGAGTGGCTCACCGCCCTTGCCGACGGTTCCAAGATCATGGTGTTCGGCATCACCGAGCCCGACGCCGGATCCAACTCGCACCAGATCACCACCACGGCGCGTCGCGACGGTGACGAATGGATCTTGAAGGGCAACAAGATCTATATCTCGGGCGTGGATCAGGCCGACGCCGTATTGATCGTTGCCAGAACGGAAGACAGCAAGACCGGCAAGCTCAAGCCTGCCCTGTTCATCGTGCCCACCGACGCTCCCGGACTGCAGAAGACGCAGATGCAGATGGACATCGTCGAGCCCGATCATCAGTTCGTGCTGTTCCTCGACGACGTCCGGTTGCCTGCCGAGGCACTCGTCGGTGAGGCCGACGCTGCCCTGATGCAGTTGTTCGCCGGACTGAACCCCGAGCGCATTCTCGGTGCTGCGATGGCTGTCGGTATGGGTCGATACGCTCTGGACGCGGCGGTCAAATACGCCAACGAGCGGACGGTCTGGAAGACGCCGATCGGCGCTCACCAGGGCTTGGCGCACCCGTTGGCGCAGTGCAAGATCGAGCTGGAGTTGGCGAAATTGATGATGCAGAAGGCCGCGGTGCTCTACGACTCCGGCGACGATTTCGGTGCCGCCGAGGCCGCGAACATGGCGAAATACGCTGCCGCCGAGGCCAGTATCAAGGCACTCGATCAGGCGATCCAAACCCACGGTGGTGCTGGGTTGAGCAGTGAATACGGATTGGCTGCGATGCTCGGAGCCGCCCGTATCGCCCGCGTTGCTCCGGTGAGCCGGGAGATGATCCTGAACTTCGTGAGCCAGCACTCGCTCGGCCTGCCGAGAAGCTACTGATGGCCGTTCTCGTCGAGTCGGGCAAGGACACAGCGTATTTGACGTTGGATTCGCCGCAGAACCGAAACGCGCTGTCGTCGGTGTTGGTCGAGGAGCTGACAGCGGGCCTCATCGCTGCGGCGCACGACGACGACATCAGAACGATCGTGCTCGGTCACACCGGTACGACGTTCTGCGCCGGTGCAGATCTCCGGGAAGCCGGGGCGTCGCCGGAGCTCCGGACTCGGCAGATGCTGGATCTGATGCGGCTGATCATCGACACCCCGAAACCCGTCGTCGTACAGATCGATGGTCATGTGCGGGCAGGCGGGATGGGGCTCGTGGCGGCGTGCGACGTCGCCATTGCCGGACCGGAAAGCTCGTTCGCGCTGACCGAGGTTCGCCTCGGACTGGCGGCGTCGGTCATATCCGTCGCCGTGCTGCCGCGATTGACCTCCCGGGCGGCGAGTCGATACTTCCTCACCGGGGAGACGTTCGACGGTGCCACGGCCCAGGAGATCGGTCTCGTCACAGTGGCCGACGCCGTCCCCGCGGCCGCGGTGGCCGACTACATGATCATGTTTCGCAAGTGTTCGCCGCAGGGCCTGGCCGAGTCGAAACAGCTCACCACCGCAGCGATCCGACGTGATATCGACGAGCGCGGTGCGGCCGTCGCCGAGCAATCGGCCAGGTTGTTTGCATCGGAGGAGGCCCGAGAGGGGATGATGTCCTTTCTGGAGAAGAGGCCGCCGTCCTGGGCTGCCGAAAGTTAGGGAGATGGTGATGGCGCGCGAACCCAAGCAGGATCGCAGCAGGGTGACGCGTCAGCGACTGCTCGAGGCGACAATCGACTCGCTCGCGGAGCAGGGCTGGAGCGCCACGACGGTCGGGGTCGTCGCCGAGCGCGCCGGCGTCTCTCGCGGTGCCACCCAACACCATTTCCCGACGCGTGAGGACCTCATCACCGGGGCACTCGAGTTTATGTTCGACACCCGGATGGACCACGCGCGCCGCGAGGCGCAGGAGATTCCGCCCGGCCCCGGCCGAACGAAACTGGTGGTGGAGCGGCTCGTCGAGTACTACACGGGTCCGATGTTCAAGGCGGCGCTGCAGGTCTGGACAGCCGCGTCGGCCGACCCGGAGCTGCGCGACCGGATCGTCCCACTCGAAGAGCGATTCGGTCGTCGAGCGCACTCGATGGCCGTCGAGAACCTCGGAGTCGACGACAACGATCCCGTCACCCACCGTCTCGTTCAGGCGACGCTCGACCTGGCGCGTGGGCTCGGTCTCGCGGACGTCCTGACCGACGACGCGCGTCGCCGCGTCGAAATCGTGCGAGCCTGGGCCGATGTGCTCGATGCCTCGCTGAACGCGCGGCTGTCCGCCGTAGGAGCGGTAGCGCACTAGAAGCGCACGATCTGCAGTTCCGATCGACCTGTGCTTGAGTCGGCTCGTGACTTCCGATTCCGCACGCGTCCACCGTGGCCATATCTTTCACATCGCGGGCTCGCCCACGGTGCTCGAGGCCGCAACCGCGTTGGTGTCCATTCCCGACGGTGCCCTCGTGGTCGGCGACGACGGCAGGATCGAGTTCTGCGGCGAGTTCGATTCTCTACCAACGCACTACGCCCATTCGGATGTGTTCGATCATAGGCCCGGCTTCCTACTGCCTGGATTCGTCGACACGCACATCCACTTCCCACAGACCTATGCCGGCGATTCCTACGGCGGCGGGCAGTTGCTCGAATGGCTGAACACGTGCATCTTTCCGTCCGAGTCGCGCTTCGCCGATCCGGAGTTCGCGGCGGCCGCTGCGCGCGACTTCTGCGCAGCACGCATTCGCGCCGGGACGACGCAGGCCATGGTGTTCGGGTCGGCATTCCCGCACGCACAGGATTCTTTGTTCTCCGAGACGCTCGAGCACGGACTGCGCATCGTCAGTGGCCGCGGGATCCAGACCACCGGCCCCGCCTCGGCGCACGCACTGATCACCGGTGAGGACGAGGCGATCCGCCTGGTGTCCGAGGAGATAGAGAAGTGGCACGCCGCCGATACCGGCGACGTCGACACGGCGATGCTGCACGTCGCCGTCGTACCGCGTTTTTCTCTGTCGGTGACGACGGAAACGCTGAGGAACCTCGGCGAGCTCTACGACTCCGTACGCGGCAGAGGGGTCTACTTCCACACGCACCTCAACGAGAACAACCGACCGGGCACCGGCGAGATCGACGCCACCAAGGGCGCGTACCAGGTCGAGAGTTACCTCGATACCTACGACGGCAAGTTCCTGCCGGGCTCGAAAGTAGGGGGCAAGAGCCTGCTCGGCAGACGGTCGATTCTGGCGCACGCGGTGCACTGTGAAGACGCGGAACTGACGAGGTTGGCCGAGACGGGTACGTCCATCGCGCACTGTCCCACGTCGCAGCAGTTCCTGGGCTCGGGCACGATGCCGTGGAAGAGAACCGTCGCCGCCGGGGTGACCATCGCCATCGGGTCCGATTTCGGCGGCGGTGACGAGTGGCTACTACCGCAGGTACTCGCCGACGCGTTCAAGGTGCACATCTCCGAACCGGGGGACGCGGGCCTGTCGCTGCATCCGGCCGAACTGCTGTTCACCGGAACGCTCGCCGGGGCACGTGCACTCGACATGGAGGAGCGCATCGGCAACTTCGACGCGGGGAAGGAGGCGGACTTCGTCGTCGTCGATCCCGGCGCGTGGCCGCAGCTCGCCGCAGCGATCGACCACGGCGTGCGGGCCGACGACCCGGCGTTGGCCAGAGACCAAACGCTGTTCGCCCTGCTGATGGCCATGCGAGAGCCGGCCATCGTGGGCGTGTACGTCCAGGGACGCGCTGTGCACGGCAGATGACCGGTGCCCGGTTCGGTTGATAGGTTCTGTGCGACGTCGAACTGCAGCATCGGACCAGCACGCGAAGGACGCCCATGAAGCGAGTGGCACTGGTCATCACCGCGGTCGCCGCGCTGCTTGCGGGCTGCGGTGGCTCGGATACCGATGCCGCCGACACCGGGCCCGAGTCGTCGACCAGCAAGGCCGAGTACGAGCCCGGGCCGTTCTTCGGCGAATGCGGATCGATCAGCGACACCGAGGTGCAGACTGCGTTCGGTGCCGGACCGTTTGCCCAAGTCACCCGCAACTCCGTCGGTTGCCAGTGGGAAACCGTGGCCATCAGCGGACCGAGCGTCAGCTTCTCCTGGTACCGCGGCAGTCCGATCGGCCGCGAACGCGCCGGTTCCGAACTGATCGGCCGCCCGGCCAAGGACATCGCCATCGACGGCAACCCCGGATTCGAGGCCGAACAGGGCCCGCTGTGCGAGATCGGTGTCCAGTTCGGAGACGACTTCTTCCATTGGTCGGTCACCTACTCCGAGCAAATTCCGGCGCGCCCGCCGTGCGACGTCGGGAACGAGCTGGCGAAGTTGACCGTGGAGCGCAAGCAGTGACCGGACGTGCGGTGGCGACGAGACGCGTGATGGCCGCAGCGGCGACGGTGTTGCTCGTTGCCGGATGCACCCAGACCGTCCAGGGGACCGCGACGCCCGAGTCCTTTGCCGGCGCGGGCAACCAAGAATTCACCAAGTTGTTGACCGAGTGCGATGCCGTCTCCGATGACCAGATCGCCGATGCCACCGGAGCCGACGACATCGCTCGCGGCTTCTTCGGAGCGATCTGCCGATGGGATCTGATCGGTTCGTCGGGCATCGTGAAGGTGACGTTCAACTGGTTCGAGTCCGGCACCCTGGCCGCGGAGCGGGCGGCGGACGAGAAGATGACGTACTCCGTCAGCGACACAACGGTGCAGGGACGCAAGGCAATACAGGCCCAACGGCCCAACGACCCGGACTCGTGCGGAGTGTCGGCCGGAGCAGACCAGGCAGGCATCTTCGGGTGGTGGGTGCAGTACCGCCCGGGCGTCGCACACCCCGATCCCTGCCAGGCGGCCGCGAAGCTGGCAGACCTCACACTCAACCTGAGCAGATAGGTTGCGTATCAGAGCGAAGGGTGTTTTGACCCGAGGCCGCGCCGCCGGGTATCGTTATGGGTCGTGTCCGGCCTGGCCGGACCGTTTGTGTGCCTATGCGAGGTACAGCCGTGCGCACGTTCGTCTCGAGAGCGCGCAACCGGCTGGACGTGTGGGGGTATGCGACACACCCGACCGCGGGGTGCAAGAGACCCGCGGAGACGTCATGGGTGAGGAGCAGTGTTCTCTTGCTCCAACTGCTAGATCCCTGTTTATCGACACGAAGAAAGCCGGTTTATGCCAACGATCAACCAGCTGGTCCGTAAGGGTCGCACCGACAAGGTCGCGAAACTGAAGACCGCTGCCCTCAAGGGCAGTCCCCAGCGCCGTGGTGTGTGCACTCGCGTGTACACCACCACCCCCAAGAAGCCGAACTCCGCTCTCCGTAAGGTCGCGCGTGTTCGCCTGACCACCTCGGTAGAGGTCACCGCATACATCCCCGGTGAGGGCCACAACCTGCAGGAGCACTCGATGGTGCTCGTTCGCGGCGGTCGTGTGAAGGACCTCCCGGGTGTGCGTTACAAGATCATCCGCGGCTCGCTCGACACCCAGGGTGTCAAGAACCGCAAGCAGGCTCGCAGCCGCTACGGAGCCAAGAAGGAGAAGAGCTGATATGCCACGCAAGGGCCCAGCACCCAAGCGGCCGCTGATCAACGACCCGGTCTACGGATCGCCGTTGGTCACGCAGCTCGTCAACAAGATCCTTCTCGACGGCAAGAAGTCGACCGCAGAGCGCATCGTCTACCAGGCGCTCGAGCAGGCTCGCGAGAAGACCGGCACCGACCCCGTCGTCACGCTCAAGCGTGCACTCGACAACGTCAAGCCGGCTCTCGAGGTTCGCAGCCGACGCGTCGGCGGTGCCACCTACCAGGTGCCCGTCGAGGTTCGTCCCGGCCGCTCCACCACGCTGGCACTGCGCTGGCTGGTCACGTTCTCGCGCGCTCGTCGTGAGAAGACCATGGTCGAGCGTCTGGCAAACGAGTTGCTCGACGCCAGCAACGGCCTCGGTGCCGCTGTGAAGCGCCGCGAAGACACTCACAAGATGGCCGAAGCCAACAAGGCGTTCGCCCACTACCGCTGGTGATCTCCTCGCTCGGGCGGTATTCGGAACTATCCGATACCGCCGGAGCGTTGATCAGCTCAGGCAATACCTCTTCCAACACCAAGGCGGGTTAACTCGTGGCACAGGACGTGCTGACCGACCTCAACAAGGTCCGCAACATCGGCATCATGGCCCACATCGATGCCGGCAAGACCACCACTACCGAACGCATCCTCTTCTACACCGGTATCTCCTACAAGATCGGTGAAGTTCACGATGGCGCAGCCACCATGGACTGGATGGAGCAGGAGCAGGAGCGTGGCATCACGATCACCTCTGCTGCCACGACGTGCTTCTGGAACGACAACCAGATCAACATCATCGACACCCCCGGTCACGTCGACTTCACCGTCGAGGTGGAGCGTTCGCTCCGCGTCCTCGACGGCGCTGTCGCAGTGTTCGACGGCAAAGAGGGTGTCGAGCCGCAGTCCGAGCAGGTGTGGCGTCAGGCCGACAAGTACGACGTGCCACGTATCTGCTTCGTCAACAAGATGGACAAGCTCGGCGCGGACTTCTACTACACCGTGCAGACCATCATCGATCGTCTCGGTGCCAAGCCGCTGGTCATCCAGCTGCCCATCGGTGCAGAGAACGAGTTCGAGGGCGTCATCGACCTCGTGCAGATGAAGGCTCTCGTGTGGAGTGGCGAGACCAAGCTCGGTGAGAAGTACGAGATCCAGGAGATCCCGGAAAACCTCAAGGAGCGCGCAGACGAGTACCGCACGATGCTGCTCGAGACCGTGGCCGAGTCCGACGAAGCGCTTCTGGAGAAGCACTTCGGCGGCGAAGAGCTCACGATCGACGAGATCAAGGGCGCCATCCGCAAGATGACGGTCAACAGCGAGCTGTACCCGATCCTGTGTGGATCCGCGTTCAAGAACAAGGGCGTTCAGCCCATGCTCGACGCGGTCATCGACTACCTCCCGTCTCCCCTCGACGTTGCCGAGACCATCGGACACGCCGTCGGCGACGAGGAGAAGGAGATCACTCGCAAGCCGTCCGCAGACGAGCCGTTCGCAGCTCTCGCGTTCAAGATCGCGACTCACCCCTTCTTCGGCAAGCTGACCTACGTCCGGGTGTACTCGGGCAAGGTCGACTCCGGCGCTCAGGTCATCAACTCGACCAAGGGCAAGAAGGAGCGTCTGGGCAAGCTCTTCCAGATGCACTCCAACAAGGAGAACGCGATCGCGACCGCGTCTGCCGGTCACATCTACGCCGTCATCGGCCTCAAGGACACCACGACGGGTGACACGCTCTGCGATCCGCAGAACCAGATCATCCTCGAGTCCATGAGCTTCCCGGACCCGGTCATCCAGGTCTCCATCGAGCCCAAGACCAAGTCCGACCAGGAGAAGCTGGGAACAGCCATCCAGAAGCTCGCCGAAGAGGACCCCACGTTCTCGGTGAAGCTGGACGAGGACACCGGCCAGACCGTCATCGGCGGCATGGGCGAGCTCCACCTCGACATCCTCGTCGACCGTATGCGTCGCGAGTTCAAGGTCGAGGCCAACGTCGGCAAGCCGCAGGTTGCGTACCGCGAGACCATCCGCAAGACGGTCGAGAAGCACGACTACACGCACAAGAAGCAGACCGGTGGCTCCGGCCAGTTCGCGAAGGTCATCATCAAGCTCGAGCCTTTCGAGGGCGAAGACGGCGCGACGTACGAGTTCGAGAACAAGGTCAGCGGTGGTCGAGTGCCCAGGGAGTACATCCCCTCGGTCGACGCCGGTGCACAGGACGCCATGCAGTACGGTGTTCTCGCCGGATACCCCCTGGTCAACGTCAAGGTCACACTGCTCGACGGTGCGTACCACGACGTCGACTCGTCGGAAATGGCCTTCAAGGTCGCCGGCTCACAAGCGTTCAAGGAAGCCGCCCGCAAGGCCAGCCCCGTCATCCTCGAACCCGTCATGGCCGTCGAGGTCATCACGCCCGAGGATTACATGGGTGAGGTCATCGGCGACCTGAACTCCCGCCGTGGTCAGATCCAGGCCATGGAGGAACGCAGCGGTGCCCGTATCGTCAAGGCACTGGTTCCGCTGTCGGAGATGTTCGGCTACATCGGAGACCTTCGGTCGAAGACGCAGGGCCGCGCTAACTACTCCATGGTCTTCGATTCGTACGCAGAAGTTCCCGCGAACGTAGCGAAGGAAATCATCGCGAAGGTCAACGGAGAGTAAATCTCTTCGTTTGCTGGACCACGCTCGACCTGTAATAAGTAACAACACATACGCGTGCTTGCCCCGCAGGGGTACGCACAGATCAGTCCAGGAGGACACACAGTGGCGAAGGCGAAGTTCGATCGGACGAAGCCGCACGTCAACATCGGCACCATCGGTCACGTTGACCACGGTAAGACGACGCTGACGGCTGCAATCACCAAGGTTCTGCACGACAAGTTCCCGGACCTGAACGAGGCCTCGGCTTTCGATCAGATCGACAAGGCTCCGGAGGAGAAGGCTCGTGGTATCACGATCAACATCTCCCACGTCGAGTACCAGACCGAGAAGCGCCACTACGCGCACGTCGATGCACCGGGTCACGCCGACTACATCAAGAACATGATCACCGGCGCGGCTCAGATGGACGGCGCAATCCTGGTCGTGGCAGCTACCGATGGCCCGATGCCGCAGACCCGCGAGCACGTGCTGCTCGCCCGCCAGGTCGGCGTGCCGTACATCCTGGTCGCACTGAACAAGGCCGACATGGTCGACGACGACGAGATCATCGAGCTCGTCGAGATGGAGGTCCGCGAGCTCCTCGCTTCGCAGGAGTTCGACGAGGACGCACCGGTCATCAAGGTCTCCGCACTCAAGGCACTCGAGGGTGACGAGAAGTGGGGCGAGTCGGTTCTGGAGCTCATGCAGGCCGTCGACGATTCGGTTCCGGACCCCGTCCGTGAGACCGACAAGCCGTTCCTCATGCCCGTCGAGGACGTTTTCACCATCACCGGTCGTGGCACCGTGGTCACCGGACGTATCGAGCGCGGCTCGGTCAACGTCAACGAAGAGGTCGAGATCGTCGGCATCCGCCCCGGCTCGACCAAGACCACCGTCACCGGCATCGAAATGTTCCGCAAGCTGCTCGACTCGGGTCAGGCAGGCGACAACGTCGGCCTCCTCGTTCGTGGCATCAAGCGCGAAGACGTCGAGCGTGGACAGGTCATCATCAAGCCCGGCACCACGACTCCCCACACGGAGTTCGAGGGCAACGCCTACATCCTGTCCAAGGACGAGGGCGGCCGCCACACGCCGTTCTTCAACAACTACCGCCCGCAGTTCTACTTCCGTACCACGGACGTTACGGGCGTTGTGACCCTCCCCGAGGGCACCGAGATGGTCATGCCCGGTGACAACACCGAGATGTCCGTCACGCTGATCCAGCCGGTCGCCATGGACGTCGGCCTGCGTTTCGCAATCCGTGAGGGCGGTCGTACCGTCGGAGCCGGTCGCGTCACGAAGATCATCAAGTGATCTAGCTTCACCCAGCTCTACGAAAGCGGCACCCACCTTCTGGTGGGTGCCGCTTTTGCGTGTGCACGCGACCTCCTCAATGTGCGGCCTCCCTTGTGTGGCCCTCCCGTTGGACCGCCCTCCCGTTGGGATCAATGTGGGTTTCAGTCGCTCAGACTGCAACAAAGTCGCATTGATCCGGCGGGTAGAGGGGAGTACACGACCGAAAAATGGGACGCATCGGACGCGGCTGTCCCGTAACGTCGCTGCGGTGCTACTGACCGTGACTGCAAATGCCACAACCGATTTCCCGGACGCCTCCGATATCGGGTATTTGTTGCACAAGCACCCCGATCGCGTACAGACTCGCAACCTGCCCATGGGCCAGACCACGGTGTTGTATCCCGAGGTCTCGGCAGAGCGGACAACCCTTGCAGTACTGCTCGACGCCACAGACGGCAAGAGTCCGGCCGCATCCGGGCTTGCCGTGGCGTTGTCTCGCCTGTTCAAGCAGACGCTGGCAGGCGTCTGTACCACAAGACCCGAATTGGTCTCTGCGGCAATCGATCTGAGCGTCACGATGCCGGCCGCGCCGTCTCGCGGTGCGCCAGATCTTGCGCCTCGGCTGTTCGGACCCCTCGGATGGAATGTAGAGACCACCCCGATCCCACTGGATTCGACGCAGCCGAACTGGGGCGACTCCGAATACGTGGATCTGGTACTCACCGGCACCTTCACTCTGTCGGCTGCGCTGCGGCATCTATACGTACTGCTGCCAGTACTCGACGACACCAAGCACTATTGGGTCGGTGAGGACGAGGCGGACAAACTCGTTCGGGCCGCGGGGGATTGGCTCGGCGAGCATCCGGAGTCGTCGTTGATCGCCTCCCGATATCTGGCGCACCGACGTGAGCTCGTCGAGTCCGCACTCGATCGTCTGGTCCCCGATGCACCGGAAGAGGTTGTCAGCCCACGGGATCCGACGTTGGCCGAGCAACGACTACATGCTGTACTGGCCGCACTCGGTGATGCCGGTGCGAAGTCGGTCATCGACATGGGGTGCGGCGAAGGTCGTTTGTTGCGTGAATTGCTGGCGCACAACTCAATCGAGCGGATACTCGGTGCCGACGTGAGTGATCGTGCACTGGCGAAGGCGCAGCGCAGGCTCCGGCTCGACGAGATGTCGGATCGGCAGCGTGGACGCATCGAACTGCTGCAGTCGTCGGCGACCTATCGCGACGTGCGGTTGCAAGGATTCGACGCGATGGTGCTCATGGAGGTCATCGAGCACATCGATCTCGAACGCCTTCCGGCGTTGGTGCGCTCGGTATTTCGAGAGGCCGGTCCGAGGTCGGTGCTCGTCACCACGCCGAACTCGGAATACAACGTGCTGTACCCGGGCCTCGACGCCGGGGCCTTTCGGCACGTCGATCACCGATTCGAGTTCACCCGTGCCCAATTCGAGCAGTGGGCAACGTCGGTGGCGGACGCACACGCCTACACGGTTCGCTTCGACCGCATCGGACCCGTCGACGACGTGCTCGGTAGCCCTACCCAGATAGCGATTTTCACCAGAGAGGAGCAGTCCCAGTGAGTACCTACGAGATTCCGGACCTGTCCCTCGTCGTCCTCGTCGGCATCAGTGGATCAGGGAAGTCATCCTTCGCTGCAGACCGGTTCGGCCCGTACGAAACCGTGTCGAGTGATGCCTGTCGAGGGATGGTCAGCAACGATCCAAACCTGCAGAGCGCCACGAAGGACGCGTTCGCGCTCCTGGAATTTCTCGTCGCAACCAGGCTGCGGGCCGGTCTGCTCACCGTCGTCGACGCCACCAACGTGCAACCGGCGGCTCGCAAGGCCCTGATCGCACTGGCTCGTGTGCACGATGTCCTTCCGGTTGCCGTCGTGCTCGACGTGCCGGAACCGGTCTGCGCACAGCGCAACGCGGACCGCAGCGACAGGACGTTCGGCCGAGACGTGCTGCGCCGCCAGCAGTCTCAGTTGCAGCGCTCGATGCGAGGGCTGTCCAAAGAAGGCTTTCGCTCGGTTCATGTCCTCGACGGTGTCGACGCGGTGGCGTCGGCGACGTTCGTTCGTACCCCGCTGCGGAGCGACCGGCGGGGACTTTCCGGGCCTTTCGATGTCATCGGCGACATTCACGGATGTCTGTCGGAGCTCGAAAGCCTGCTCACGACACTGGGTTACATACTCGAGGCAACGCAGACGGTAAGGCAGTCGGAGCAACGCCTCCGGAGGGTCGAACTGCGGTGTTCGTCGGGGACTACGTCGACCGTGGGCCGGATTCGGTCGGCGTTCTGCGGCTCGTGATGGGGATGGTGGCAGAGGGTTCAGCACTGGCAGTTCCGGGCAATCACGAGAACAAGCTCGTCAAGGCGCTGCGAGATCGGAAGGTCACTGCCTCACACGGTTTGGCCGAGACACTCGAGCAGCTCGGCGGCGAGACCGAGGAGTTCCGCCGCGAGGTGCTCGAATTCTGTGATGGCCTCGTCGCACACCTGGTGCTCGACGGCGGAAAACTCGTCGTTGCGCACGCGGGGTTGATCGAGAAGTACCACAACCGGGCGTCGGGCCGGGTACGTAGCTTTGCCCTGTACGGCGACACCACCGGCGAGACCGATGAATTCGGGTTGCCGGTGCGGTATCCCTGGGCTCAGGACTATCGCGGGTCGGCGACTGTGCTGTACGGGCACACGCCGGTGCCGGAGGTGCAGTGGGAGAACAACACTGCGTGTCTGGACACGGGGTGCGTCTTCGGCGGCAAGTTGACGGCGCTGCGGTATCCGGAGCGTGAGGTCGTCTCGGTGCCGGCGGAGCAGGTCTGGTACGAGCCGACCCGGCCGCTGGGCGGGTTCGTGCGGGAGTCGTCCTCGCTGGATCTGTCGGACGTCATCGGACCGACCGGAGTGGAGACTGCGCTGCGGGGGCGTGTGTCGATTCGGCCGGAGAACGCCGCGGGCGCATTGGAAGTGATGAGCCGGTTCGCCTTGGCTCCGCAGTGGCTGCACTACCTTCCGCCGACCATGGCACCGAGTCGTACCTCGGAACGAGAGGGCTATCTCGAGTACCCGACGGAGGCATTCGACGCGTATCGGGCGCTCGGCGCGTCGACGGTGATCTGCGAGGAGAAGCACATGGGCTCGCGGGTGGTCGTCGTGGTGTGCCGCGATGCCGACACCGCTCGGGCGAAGTTCGACGCTCCCGACGGTGTCCTCGGCGCCGCGTACACACGGACCGGTCGGCCGGTGTTCGACGAGACCGTGACCGGGGTGCTGATCGCTGGGGTGGCCGACGCTCTGAAGGGGGCCGGCGTGTGGGATGAATTGTCCTCGCACTGGCTGGTTCTCGACTGCGAACTGATGCCGTGGTCTGCCAAGGCGGAGGGCCTGATCAAGTCCGAGTATGCGGCGCCTGCTGCCGTGTCGCGGGCGAATCTCGAGGCCGAGGAGTCGGTGCTCGCTCGGGCGGCCTCGCGTGGCCTGGCCGTGTCCGAACTGCAGGAACGGAACGTGAGTCGGCAGCGTAACCTCGCCGAGTTCACTGCTGCGTATCGGCGGTACAGCTGGCCGACGGATGGACTGGCAGGCGTCAGTCTCGCCCCGTTCCAGCTGCTGGCCTCCGACGCCGGCACGTATGCGGACCGCCCGCACGAATGGCATCTCGCACTGGTCGATCGACTGGTGGCCACTGCGCCGAAGCTGTTCACGACGACACGTCGAATCGAGGTCGATCTGTCATCGTCGGATTCGGTTGCGGCAGGGGAGAGATGGTGGGAGGAGCTGACGGCGCAGGGCGGTGAGGGCATGGTCGTCAAACCGGCGGCCAACATGCCGCGCGGAAAGATGCAGCCCGGCATGAAGGTTCGTGGCCGGGAGTACCTACGGCTGATCTACGGTGCGGATTACACCGACCCGAATCGACTCACTGCACTGCGTAACCGAAACGTGGGACACAAGCAGTCGATGGCGCTACGCGAATACGCGCTCGGCATGGAGGCGTTGGACCGATCGGTGCGTGGTGAACCGTTGTATCGCATCCACCAGGCCGTGTTCGCGGTACTGGCACTGGAATCGGAGCCAGTGGACCCGCGGTTGTAGGTGCCTGCGGCAGTGGTGTGGATATGCGCCATCTGGGGCACATATCCACACCACTGCGGCGAAGCCGCACTCAGGCCCGCGGCGATGAAAACGGAGTGATTCCGGCACCGATCGGTGCTGCGATTGCGGCGGTCACCGCTATCGATGCCCAGAAGGTGGTCGAGTCCAGCATCACGCCTCCGGCAAGTCCGCAGACCGCGACGACGATGCCGCATCCGATGAGCAGTGCTGATCCAACAGCGGCGTGTAGCAGGCCGATTCGATCGGGGGTACGACGGGCGTTGAGCCAGATCATCGTCCCGGTCGTCGCGAACACCAGAGGGACGTAGAAGTAGAGGGAACTGTCACCGAGTTTCGATGCGAACGCGACGATCACCAGTACCGCTCCGAATGCCACCGGGACAGAGAGGGGCATTCCGCCGGACCATCGCTCGAATCTGCTGCGCGTCGATGCCGTCATGGATCCACCGTAACGTGACGTCAGGTCCGTTTGTCGATGTGCAGTTGGACGCGTGTCGCCACATTCGCGCCGCCCAGAGACCGTGCCACGAACGCAGCGCGAGACTCGGCTTCGGCAATGAAGCCGACGACATCGAAATCGGCTGCAGCATAGACCGATACGGTGATGGTGGGCATACCTCGGTCATCGATGGCAGTTCCCCTGGACCGTCTGACACCAGGGAACTGCGCCAACTCCGCGGCCACTCCCGACGCGATCGCACTCAGGTCCACATGCGCCGAGAAATGTGGCTCCTCGATGACGCCGGCCGTCCCGGTCGTGCGTGGTGAGAAGTTGCCGATCAACAACACCAGCGCCGCGACGACGGCCACCGCGACGGCGATTGCCAGAGTCGGGACCCACCAACCCTGCTGCGGCAGATCGGCAATACGAGCACGCTCGAAGCGAGAGAGCGTCTCTCGTGCCCACGGAACGTCGTAGTGCCAGGCAAGTGCGAAGCCGCCACCGGCGAGCAGAGCGGCTCCCGCGATGACGGCAACGAGTCGATCGACTCCGGCGACAAAGGTTTTCACTACGACACCCGTGTCGGTTGCGACACCGAGTGCTGCACCGTCAGGCGCCGTCCACCCGCGGCGACGGACAGTACCGGAGCGAGGGCAGCGCGCACGGCAGCGTCGGCACTGTCCGGAGAAACAGCGCGGTCTCGCTCCACCCGGACCTCGATCTTCCTGCGTGTGACGACGGTATGCGCGTCCACGACTCCGCGGGTGGACTGCGCTGCAGCACTGCACAATCGGGCGATGTCGGTCGGCGTGGCCCAGACGGTCGGTGTCTTGCCGCCCAATCCCGAATGAGTTCTCGTCCGAGGTTTGACGCCCGCAAAGACGAAGAGTGCACCGACGACGATCGATCCGACGGCGGGAGCGATCATCCACCCCTGCCAGTGCAGGTGCGAAACCCAATGCACGGCATCGGCAATCCATGGACTGCCGACGATGTGTCCCTGAGCGATGAAGAATTCGCGGCCGGCTACGAACGCCACGGCGAGGAGGGCGAACCCGAACACCAGCGCCACCGGCATCGCCGCGGGACCGGCCGTGGGTGGTCGAGGTGAAACCACCGCAGCAGCAACATCATCGGCGGCAACGTCAGGTCCGCGCGCCGAACGGTCCAGCGCGGTATCCGATACCAGCACGTTCACGCGGTGCACGTGCACGCCGGTCATCGTGGCCAGTGCGGCCTCGACGGTGCGGTGAACGGACTCGGTCACGTCGGTGATCTGCGAGGGCCATCGCACTCCGATGTAGAGGTTGACCGAGACGGTGTCTTCTCCGAGGGTGACGTCGGCACGGGGAAGTTCGCGGCCGGTCAAACGCGACATGCCGCCGGTGGTGCGGGTGACCCGAGGGTCCTTCGATGCTGCCGCGATGGCCGTCCTCGACAGCGCACGGTGTTTGATCTCCAGACTTCCGCGCAGCTCGTCTCGGGCACTGTGGGGTTGCACTCCACAACTGTAGTGACGCGGTGCACCTCGGCCGGATCGGCGGCGCAATTATTCCTGGCATACTGCGGTTGTGTCGGAAATCGTTCGGGTGACCACGTCGGATATTGCCTCGGCCGAGGCGTTGCTGGAGCCGGTCATGCGCCGGACTCCGGTGGTCGCGTCACGGATTCTGTCCGACCTGACCGGTCACGAGGTGCGCCTCAAATGCGAGAACCTGCAGCGCACCGGTTCGTTCAAACCGCGCGGGGCGTACAACCGCATCGCCCGACTCGACGCCGACCAGCGCGTCCGCGGGGTGGTGGCGGCCAGCGCAGGCAACCACGCTCAAGGTGTCGCGTGGGCCGCGTCGCAGGTGGGGATCACCTCGACGGTGTTCATGCCGGTCGGAGTGTCGCTGCCCAAACTGGTCGCCACCAAGGCGTACGGCGCGACGGTTCATCTGGTGGGCAATACCGTCGACGAGGCTCTGACGTCGGCACGGGAATTCGCCGACCGTACCCGTGCCACGCTCATCCACCCGTTCGATCATCTCGATATCGTGGCCGGGCAGGCGACGCTCGGAACCGAACTGCTGCAGCAGATGCCGGACGTCGGCACCATCGTGATTCCCACCGGCGGCGGGGGACTGTTGGCGGGTGTCGCCGCAGCGGTGAAGCTGACGAGACCTGACGTCAGGGTTATCGGCGTTCAGGCCGAGGGCGCGGCCGCGTGGCCGGCGTCGTTGAAGGCAGGCCACCCGATCGCGCTGACGTCGATGTCGACGATGGCCGACGGCATCGCCGTCGGTCTCCCCGGATCGGTGCCGTTCGATCACGTGCAGGGCTGGGTCGACGACGTCGTCACCGTCAGTGAGGACGCGCTGTCCCGTGCCTTGGTGCTGTGCATCGAACGAGCGAAGCTCATCGTCGAACCGGCCGGTGCTGCTGCGGTGGCAGCGCTGATGACGCACTCGGCCGAGGAATTGGGCCTGACCGGATCGGTGTGCGCGGTGCTGTCCGGCGGAAACATCGATCCGCTGCTGCTCACACATGTCATCACCCACGGACTTCGGGCCGGCGGACGTTATCTGGCCGTGCGGGTGACGATTTCGGACAAGCCCGGCGGGCTCACCGGCGTCCTGGGGGTCGTGCGCGACGCCGGTGCGAGTGTCGTCGACGTCGTGCATTCCCGCACCGGCGGACGCCTGGGCCTCGAGGAAGTCGACGTCATGTTGACCGTCGAGACACGCGGACCCGATCACCGCGGCACGGTGCTCGACGCCCTGGGCGCAGCGGGATATGCGGTGCAGGTCGAGAACTGACGGCCGGGTTCACACAGGTCGCACTGGTACCTTGATCAGCGACCTGGACCAGGACATCGGTGGGAGAAGTTTGCATGGCACGGCTCGTCGCGATCGTTTCCGCACTGGTGGGAATCCTGCTGACGATCTCGATACCGCTGTTGCCGATCGAACAACAACAGTCGTCGTTGAGTTGGCCGCAGAACGACACCGTCGGCAATGTCGAGGCTCCGCTCGTCGGCTACACCCCGATCAGCGTCGACGCGACCGTTCCCTGTGCAGCCGCGGCCGGTCTCTCCGACGGCGGCCTGTTGCTGTCCACCTCGCCCGAGGGATCGCCCGACGCCTATCGCTACGGTCTCGTCGCTGAAGTGACCGGCGGCGAAGCGTCGCAACTGAAAGTGACGCTGCGCGATTCGGTCCTGCTCGAGAAGCCGGTCTCGGAACTGAGTCCTTCGACTGCGGGCGACTGCTCGTTGACGATCACCTCCGACGCCGCCGCGACAACGGTCGGACTGACCGGTGACGACACCGTCTCCCGCGAGGGCGACGTGCGACCTCAGCTGG
The DNA here is from genome assembly GCF_040702225.1 of Rhodococcus sp. NPDC080181. Lineage (NCBI taxonomy): Bacteria > Bacillati > Actinomycetota > Actinomycetes > Mycobacteriales > Nocardiaceae > Rhodococcus > Rhodococcus sp. NPDC080181. The sequence continues at coordinate 169,234 of NZ_JBFBKN010000001.1, read as the reverse complement.
TCGGAGTGTTCAGCGATCTGCAGGGCAACGTTCCCGGTCTGCAGCTGCAGGCCGAGCTGGACAGTAGGTTCTCGTCCACGCCGAGTGCGCTCAAGTGGTTCGCGATGATCGTCGGAGTGCTCGCCACAGGAATCTCGCTGGTGGCACTGCACCGCCTCGATCTGTCCGACGGGCGTCGCGCCCGACGGTTCCTGCCGCGTCGCTGGTGGAGCTTCGGGCCGGCCGACGCGGTGGTGATCGGGACGTTGCTGGTGTGGCACGTGATCGGCGCGAACACCTCCGACGACGGTTATCAGCTGGGCATGGCACGTACGGCCGATCACGCCGGGTACATGGCCAACTACTTCCGTTACTTCGGGGTGCCCGAAACACCTTTCGGCACACCGTTGTACGACATGTTCACCCTGCTCTCGCACGTGTCGACGGCCAGCGTGTGGATGCGGATCCCGACGTTGATCTGCGGCGTCGTCGTCTGGCTCGTCCTCAGTCGTGAGGTGATCCTTCGGTTCGGTGCCGCTGCTCGCGCGTCGAAGACTGCGCTGTGGACCGGCGGGCTGGTGATGCTCGCCTTCTGGCTGCCGTACAACAACGGTCTGCGCCCCGAGCCGTTCGTGGCTCTGGGAGTGCTGTTGACGTGGTGTTCGGTGGAGCGGTCCATCGCGACGCAGCGACTGCTGCCTGCGGCAGCGGCAATTCTGATCGCCGCGTTGACTGTCACGTGCGCGCCGTCGGGCTTCATCTGTTTCGCGCCGTTGATCGCCGGTGCCCGGCCGGTGATTCAGATCGTCGTCGGCCGCGCCCGCGCGTTCGGCAACACAGCATGGGGTGCACTGACACTGCTCGCCCCGCTGATCGCGTCGGGCACCGTGGTGCTGGTCTTCGCGTTCGGGAATCAGACCGTGGCCGGCATGCTCGAGATGCAGCGGGTGCACACTGCGGCCGGGCCGAGCCAGGCGTGGTTCGAGGAGTACCTGCGCTACCAGTGGCTGATGAACATGGACATCGACGGCTCGCTCGCCCGCCGATTCGGGGTGTTCGTCATGGTCGTCTCGCTCATTGCGGTGGTGATCGCGATGCTGCGCAAGGGCGGCAAGATTCCCGGCACGGCCACCGGACCCGCCCGACGCATCGTCGGCATCACCGTCGGGGCCATGGCGTTGATGATGATCACCCCCACCAAGTGGACCCATCACTTCGGTGTCTTCGCCGGGCTCGCGGCCTCGGTTGCGGTGCTCGCGGCCGTGGCAACCGGCGCAGCGGTGCTCCGTTCGCGGCGCAACCGGTTGCTGTTCGCGGCGGCGGTGTCGTTCCTGACGGCGGTCGCCTTCACCGGAACCAACGGCTACTGGTACGTCTCGGCCTGGGGAGTCCCGTTCTGGGACAAGCCGATTCTGGTGGCCGGTCTCGGTATCTCGACGATGTTCCTCGGCCTGACGGTACTGCTGTTGCTCGCCGCCGTGTGGTTCCATCTGCGTGCACCGTACGTTCGCGCCGACAAGCCGATGGCGCGATGGTGGTCGGTGCCACCGATCGCCGTGGCCGCAGGTCTGATGGTGCTGCTGGCCGTCGCATCGATGGCCAAGGGCGCGGTGGCTCAGTGGCCGTCGTACTCGGTCGCGAAATCGAACCTGTCGGCGCTGGCCGGCAACACGTGTGGACTCGCGAACGACGTGCTGCTCGAGACGAACCCCAATGCCGATGTGCTGCAACCGATCAGCGGCGACGCCTTCGCCGCGCTGGGGGCCGAGAACGACGGGTTCACCCCGGACGGGGTTGCGCGGGACCTCACCGCAGACAAGGAATCCTCGGCGTCGGGCACCTCGAACACCGTCGACACCGAGGATCAGCAACAGCCGACGTCGACCACCGGAGCCGGAACTGGGGGCAGTGCACTGCCGTACGGCCTCGACCCAGCGACCGTGCCGGTACTGGGGTCGTTCGGATCGGACACTCCCGCCACCCTGACCACCGGCTGGTACGCGCTGCCCGCCGATCCCGGTCAGCTGGTCTCCATCGCAGCGGCCGGACGCATCCGCTCGGTGAACTCCGACGGCATCGTCACCTACGGCCAGAACCTCGAACTCGAGTACGGAGTGGACGGCCGGGCGCAGGGGCGGGTGACGCCCATCGACATCGGCCCGACGCCGTCCTGGCGCAATCTGCGGGTGCCGATGGACCTGATTCCCGCCGGCAGCAACATGATTCGCTTGGTGCTGAGTGACACCGACCGCGACCCCGACCAGTGGCTTGCGGTCACCCCGCCGCGGGTGCCGCGAACGCAGACGTTGAACGAGGTGGTCGGGCGGGAGACTCCCGTGCTGCTGGACTGGGAGGTGGGCTTCAACTTCCCGTGTCAGCATCCGTTCGATCATCGCTTCGGCGTCGCCGAGGTGCCGGGGTACCGAGTGCTGCCGGACCGAAGCGGTGCCGTCATCACCAACGCGTGGCAGGACCATTTCGGCGGCGGCCCGCTCGGATGGATCGATGTCGTTGCCTCGGCCCGCACCATCCCGTCGTACCTGGACGGGGACTGGGATCGTGATTGGGGATCGATCGAGCAATACACACCGTACGACCGATCGGCTCAGCCGGCGAAGATCACAGCCACCGAGATCCAGCGGTCCGGCCTGTGGACGCCCGGTCCCATCAAGACCGGTTAATCTCTACGCGTTCGGAAGTCCTTATACCGACAGTGGAAGAAACGGGGAGAGGGCCATGGCGAACGCTATAGAAGTAGAGAACCTGGTACTTCGGTACGGGAAGAACGTTGCGCTCGACGGGATCGATTTCACGGTTCCCGAGGGCACGGTGCTCGGTGTGCTCGGCCCGAACGGCGCGGGCAAGACGACGGCGGTGCGGATCCTGGCCACTCTGCTGCAGGCAACGTCCGGTTCGGCGCGGGTGTTCGGGCTCGATGTGGCCAAGCAGGCCAACGAGGTTCGGGGGACGATCGGCCTGACGGGCCAGTTCGCAGCTGTGGACGAGTATCTGACCGGGTACGAGAATCTGGAGATGGTCGGCAGACTGTTCGGGCTGCGCAAGGCCGAGGCCAGGAAACGCGCCGATGAGCTGCTGAGCAGATTCGACCTCGAATATGCACGCGACCGCACCGCCAAGCAGTACTCGGGAGGTATGCGTCGCCGACTCGACATCGCGGCCAGTCTGATCGGCAGGCCACGGGTGGTGTTCCTCGACGAACCCACCACCGGTCTCGACCCCCGCAGCCGAATCACGATGTGGGAGTTCATCGCGGATCTCGTCCGTGACGGAACGACGATCCTGTTGACGACGCAGTACCTCGAGGAGGCGGACCGGCTCGCCGATTCGATCATCGTCCTCAACAAGGGCAAGATCATCGCGCGCGGCACCGCCGACGAGCTGAAGGCTCAAACGGGCGGCGAGCGAATCGAATTCGTACTCACGGACCGATCTCAGGCCGATCGCGCCAAGGAGATCCTGACCCCGATCGGCGTCGAGCCGCCCACCCTGGACGAACAGGTGGGACGGATCGTCATGCCGGTCAACGGTGGATCGAAGGATCTGTCCACGGCGTTGAGCCGTCTGGAAGCTGCGGGGATCGGGGTGGTCGACGTCGGTCTGCGACGACCGAACCTCGACGATGTGTTCCTGTCTCTGACCGGTCAGACCACCGGCGAGCCCGAGGCTGCGGAGGAAGAGAAATGAGCAACGTTCTCCTGGATTCGGCGATCATCACCAAGCGAAACCTGATCAAGCTCAAGCGAGTTCCCGATCTGCTGTTCTTCGCAACGCTGTCACCGATCATGTTCGTGCTGTTGTTCGCCTATGTCTTCGGCAGTGCCATCGACGTACCCGGCATCGACTACAAGAGCTTCCTGATGGGCGGCATCTTCGTTCAGACGATGATTTTCGGTGCGTCCATCACCGGATCCTCGTTGGCCGAGGATCTGCAGAAGGGCGTCATGGATCGCTTCCGGTCCCTGCCGATGGCACGATCTGCCGTCGTCATCGGCAGGACGGCGGCCGACGTCGGCAACAACGTCGTCACCATCACGATCATGTCCATCACCGGACTCATCGTGGGCTGGCGCATCACGTCGTCGTTCTTCGACGCTCTGCTCGGTTACGTGCTGTTGCTGCTGTTCGCGTACTCGATTTCCTGGGTGATGGCTCTGGTGGGACTGATCGTGCGCTCCCCGGAGATCTTCAACAACGCGTCGTTCATCGTGATCTTCCCGCTCACGTTCATCGCGAACACCTTCGTGCCGATCGACAATTTCCCGAGCGTGCTCAAGACCATCGCGGAATGGAACCCCATCTCGTCGGTGACACTGGCCGTGCGTGAGCAGTTCGGCAACACCAATCCGATGGCCCCACCGCCCGAGGTCTGGCCGTTGCAGAACCCGGTGCTGTACACGTTGATCTGGGTAGTGGTGATGCTCGTGGTGTTCGTTCCGCTGTCTGTCCGCAAGTACCAGAAGACGATGACTGCCTGAGGGGCGTCCGAAACGACAACACCCCCGGCCGCTGAGCGACCGGGGGTGTTGTTCGAGAAAAGACTCGAATCAGGTGTGGTACGGCTCTGCGCTGACCAGCGTGACCTTCATGGTCTTGCCGTTGGGCAGGGTGTACTCGCGGGTGTCGCCGACCTTCGCGTCGATGAGCGATCCACCCAGCGGGGACGCGGGGGAGTACACCTCGAGCTTGCTGTCGCGGGCACCCTCTTCGCGGGTGGCGATCAGGAAGGTCTCGGTGTCGGACTCGTCGCCGTCGTAGTAGACCTTGACGACGGATCCGGGCAGAGCCACGCCCGACTGGGTGGGCGCCTCGCCGACCTTCGCGTTGTTGAGCAGTTCCTGCAGCTGACGAATGCGTGCTTCCTGCTGGCCCTGCTCCTCGCGCGCAGCGTGGTAGCCGCCGTTCTCCTTCAGATCGCCCTCTTCGCGACGCTCGTTGATCTCGGCGGCGATGACGGGGCGATTGGAAATGAGCTGGTCGAGTTCGCTCTTGAGCCTGTCGTGTGATTCCTGGGTAAGCCAGGTCACCTGGGTCTCGGTCATCTCGATCACTCCCTCGTAGTCGGAATCTCGAGTTCGATTCCGGTTTCTAGGCGGTAGGGCACGCAACGAAGAGGGGACCCCAATGGATGGATCCCCTTGGTCGGCCCGCATCCTGGAGCCGTCGACATCGTTGACGCAGGTAACCCTGCCCGCAATGCAGCAATACACGGCACCTGTGCGGCAGCCGTGTACGACCCGAGCTTACCACGAACAGGCTCTTCGCCTATCGGGCTCGTAAATACTCGGGAACATCGAGGCTGCAGCCGTACACGTCTCCGACGGCGGGTGGGGACGACGTCGTCACGTCGGTGGTGAGCTCCACCGTGGTCGAGGAGGACTCCGGTGGGATGTACACCTCGCGCCGTCCGGTCTCGGAACCGTCGCGAGAACGAGCGCGGACGATGCACACCGCCGGCTGCTCCGGGTTCTCTCGGGTGACGCTGAATCGGATCGACATCGTGCTCTCGTCGACGATATCGAACGAAAGCTGGCTGCCTTCGACGGGCTTGACCGAGAATTTCGTGTACGCGTAGTAGGCCACGCCGAGCCCGACCAGCAGGACCAGTGCCACCAGTGCGATCTTCGTCGCACGTTTCGGAGCTCGCCGAATGCCGCTCGGACCGGAACCCGACGGGTATCTACCTGCGGGAAGTGCGTTGGTCATGTCAGCTCTCGGAGTGAAATCGGGGGTGCCGCTGGGGGCATGTCGGCGTCAGGTGGAACTATAGGGCAGGCAAGAACAAGGCGAATCCGAGGTGAGGAAGAACGTGTCCGGACTGCGGCTCATGGCAGTGCATGCCCATCCCGACGACGAGTCCAGCAAAGGTGCTGCGACCACGGCCCGCTATGCGGCCGAAGGGCACGACGTTCTGGTCGTCACGCTCACCGGCGGCGAGCGAGGGGACATCCTCAATCCGGCGATGGACATTCCGGGCGTCCACCAACGCATCCGGGAGGTTCGACGCGAGGAGATGGCCGAGGCGGCGCGCATCCTCGGGGTACAGCAGACGTGGCTCGGATTCGAGGACTCGGGACTTCCCGAGGGCGATCCGCTGCCGCCGCTGCCCGAGGGCTGCTTCGCGCTGGTGCCGTTGGAGGTGTCCACCGAGGCGCTCGTGAAGGTGGTCCGGGACTTCAAGCCCCACGTCATCACCACCTACGACGAACGCGGTGGCTACCCCCATCCCGATCACATCCGCTGCCACGAGGTCTCGATGGCCGCGTGGGACGCCGCGGGCGATCCCGAGCAGTTCCCCGATGCCGGTGAGCCGTGGACGCCACTCAAGCTCTACTACTCGCACGGTTTCCTGCGTAAGCGCATGCAGCTCTTCCACGACTGGTTCATCGACCGCGGCGAGGAGAGCCCGTTCGTCGACTGGCTGAAGCGGTGGGACGGTCAGCGCGACGAGATCATGGGTCGCATCACCACGCAGGTCGACGTGGGCAACTGGTTCGAGCAGCGCGACGACGCACTGCGAGCCCACGCGACACAGATCGATCCCAACGGAGCGTTCTTCGCGGTGCCGGTGGACGTTCAACGCAAGCTGTGGCCCACCGAGGAGTTCGAGCTCGCTCGCACCCGCGTCACCACGTCACTGCCCGAGACCGACCTGTTCGCGGGAATAGAAGAGACCGAACGATGATCGTGTCGATCCTCGCCCAGCAGCCCACGGGGCCCGAGTTCGGCAAGTCGTCCCCGATCGGTCTGGTGATCCTCGTGGCGTTGCTGGTCGGAACGGCGCTGCTGATCTGGTCCATGAACAAGAAGATCAAGCGTCTGCCCGCGACATTCGCGAAAGAAGATCCCACGCTGGATCAGGCGCTCGACGAGGGCACCGATCGTGGGGGCATCACGCCGAGCCCACAACCGGACACCAGCCGTCCGAAACCCGCTGTTCCCGACGAACCCTGATGCTCGACGCGAACACGCTGGGCGAATCCACCAGTCCGTATCTGCGTCAGCACGCCGACAATCCGGTGCACTGGCAGCAGTGGGGACCGCAGGCACTGCAGTCCGCGCGTGATCGCGACGTCCCGATCCTGTTGTCCATCGGGTACTCGGCGTGCCACTGGTGTCATGTCATGGCACACGAATCGTTCGAGGACGAGGCCACCGCGGCCCTGATGAACGAGCACTTCGTGTGTATCAAGGTCGATCGGGAAGAGCGCCCCGACCTCGATGCGGTGTACATGAACGCCACTGTCGCGATGACCGGTCAGGGCGGTTGGCCAATGACCTGCTTTCTCACACCCGAGACCGAACCGTTCTACTGCGGGACGTACTACCCACCGGCCCCGCGCCAGGGGATGCCCTCCTTCGAGCAACTTCTGACCGCAATCGCCGACACCTGGTCCACCCGGCGACAGGACGTGTTCGACGCGTCCGCGGCCATCGTGACCGAACTGCGCAAACAGAGTGCCGGAATTCCGGCCGGCGGACGACCGATGGACGCGGATTTTCTCGCCGCGTCCGTCGCGGCGGTCTGCGCCGACGAGGACACCACCTACGGCGGCTTCGGCCGGGCACCGAAGTTTCCACCGGGTGCACTGCTGGAGGGTCTGCTCCGGCACTACGAGCGCACCGGCAACGGTGAGGTTCGCGACGTCGTTCTGAGGACCGCGTCGGCGATGGCGCGCGGGGGAATATACGACCAACTCGGCGGCGGTTTCGCGCGTTACTCCGTCGATGCCGAGTGGATCGTCCCGCACTTCGAGAAGATGCTCTACGACAATGCGCTGCTGCTGCGGTTCTACGCGCACGCCGCCCGGGTCGACGACGATCCTCTGATTCGTCGGGTGGCGTCGGATACCGCAGAATTCCTGCTCGGTGAATTGCGCACGGACAACGGCTGTTTCGCGTCGGCGCTCGATGCCGACACCGAAGGAGTCGAGGGTCTGACCTACGTGTGGACGCCCGAGCAGCTCGTCGACACCCTCGGCTTCGAGGACGGAGTGTGGGCTGCAGGCCTGTTCGCAGTGAACTCCGCCGGCACGTTCGAGGCCGGTATGTCGGTGCTGCAGCTCCCCGCCGAGCCGGAGGACTACGACCGGTTCGCCCGCATACGGGACGCGTTGTCGGCGGCTCGTGCGTCGCGGCCGCAACCCGGTCGAGACGACAAGGTGGTCACCGCATGGAACGCACTGGCCATCACCGCGTTGGCCGAGGCCGGAAGCGGAGCGAACGAACCGACCTGGGTCGACGCGGCCGTCGAATGCGGCGAGCAACTGTTCGCCACGCATGTCGAATCGGGACGCGTCCGGCGTGCGTCCCTCGGTAGCGCGGTGGGTGAGGCCACCGGAGTGCTCGAGGACTACGCCTGCCTCGCTGTGGCCGCTGCCACCCTGTTCCAGGCCACCGGCGACGCGGTCTGGACCCAACGGATGACGACGATCCTCGACGCTGCGATCGAGCACTTCGCCGATCCCGACGACGCCGGCAGCTGGTTCGACACCGCCGACGATGCCGAGACCCTGGTCACCCGGCCGCGGGATCCGATCGACGGCGCGACTCCGTCGGGAGCGTCGACGATGGCCGAGGCGCTGCTCACCGCCGCCGCCCTCGTCGATCACGAGTCGTCCGGACGGTACGCCGAACTGGCCGCCGCGTCGCTCGCTCGGGCGGCGGCCATCCTCGAACGCGCCCCGAGATCGGGTGGGCACTGGCTGGCCGTGGCCGAGGCGGCAGTGCGCGGCCCTATTCAGGTCGCCGTGTCGCTCGCGCCGGGTGGTGAGTTGCTCGCCGCCGCGCGGTCGCTGGCACCCGGGGGTTCCGTGGTGGTCGCAGGCTCAGCCGATTCGTCTGCACTGCTGACGGGCCGACCGCCCGTCGATGGGCAGGAAACGGCGTACGTGTGTCGCGGATTCGTCTGCGACCGCCCTGTGACGTCGGTCGAGGATCTGGCGGTCGCTCTGCGGAAGTGACGTCGCCGACGTGGTGTTCCGAGTCCTTCCGACGCGCCGTCAGAACAGGACGAGCCACACTGCCACGAGGTGGCAGATAGCCGCCAACACCGTTGCTGCGTGGAAGAATTCGTGATGGCCGAATGTCGCGGGCCACGGATTCGGCCACTTGGTGGCGTAGAGGATTGCCCCGACACTGTAGAAGATGCCGCCGACCAGTAACAACAGGAACGGTGCAAAGCCGACGTGCTCGATCAGCGTGGGAGCGACCGGCACGATGGCCCAGCCGAGAACGAGGTACAGCGGTACCCCGACCCAGCGGGGAGCGGTGGGCCACAGCATTTTCAAAGCCACCCCACAGATCGCCCCGATCCACACGACGATCAACAGAGTTCGTCCCGTCGCGGCAGGTAGGCCCAGTACGGCGAACGGGGTGTAGCTACCGGCGATGAACAGAAAGATCATGGAGTGGTCGGCCCGCTTCATCCAGATCTGCGACGCGGGGGTCTTCCAGTGCACGCGGTGGTAGGTGGCACTGACGCCGAACACCCCGCACACGGTGATCGAATAGATTCCCGTCGCGAGGCCCGCGCTGACCGACACCAGGCTGAACGCCATGGTGACGAGGGTGATCGCGCACACCACTGCGACGCCGAAGGCGTACAGGTGAATCCAGCCACGCATGCGTGGTTTGACGGGTATCTCGTCCAGTCCGAACATCGTCATGAAAGATGACCTCCCGTTCCGCCCTGGTGAACCTACGCAACCGTAGGTTCGGACGCTACTGTACCGGCCGCCCGCTCGAAGACGTCGGCGTAAGGTGATCCTCCGTGGTGATGAGAGCAGCGGTGACGAAGTAGTGGTGATCATTCCGCAGAAGGTGCGCGGCGTTCTCTACAACGTGTACGAGCGGCGTCTGTTGAGTCAGCTCGAGGGTGTGCAGCACCCGCGGCACGTGGCAGTGATGTGCGACGGCAACCGGCGGTGGGCACGGGAGAACGGGTTCACCGATGTCGCGCACGGCCACCGCATGGGGGCGCTCAAGATCGCCGAGATGCTCGGCTGGTGCGACGCTGCCGGAATCGAGATGGCCACCATCTATCTGCTCTCGACCGAGAACCTCCGACGGGACGCCGACGAACTCGATTCGCTGCTCGACATCATCACCGACGTCGTCGAGGAGATCTGCGGACCCGAGATGAACTGGGGCGTCAAACTCGTCGGCACCCTCGATCTGCTGCCTGCATCGACCTCACGCCGGCTCAAAGAGGCGGCTGCGCGCACCGAGGGCCGAACCGGAACGCACGTCAATGTCGCCGTCGGATACGGCGGGCGTCAGGAAATCGCCGACGCTGTGCAGTCGCTGGTCACCGAGAAAATCGCCGAGGGCATCACCGGGGACGAGTTGGTGGCCTCCATCAACGTCGACGGTATCGACAGTCACCTGTACACCTCGGGCCAGCCCGATCCCGATCTCGTCATCCGCACCTCGGGAGAGCAACGCCTGTCCGGTTTCCTGCTGTGGCAGAGCGCATATTCGGAGATCTGGTTCACCGAGGCCTATTGGCCGGAATTTCGCCGCGTCGACTTCCTGCGCGCCCTGCGAGACTTCGCCGCACGGCACCGACGGTTCGGCATCTGACGTGCGCGGTACTTCGTAGCCTGCTACGAACTTCCACTCACGACCTGGACCTACAACTTTCGCAGGCGCAGCCGGTTGATCGCATGGTCGTTGTCCTTGCGCAGCACCATGGTTGCTCGCGGACGCGTCGGCAGAATGTTCTCCACCAGGTTCGGCAGGTTGATCGAATGCCAGAGATCCTCGGCCGCGATCTGCGCGTGATCGTCGGACAGTCCTGCATAGTGATGGAAATGCGAGGACGGGTCGGTGAACGAGGTCTTGCGTAGCGCCAGGAATCGTTTGACGTACCAGCTCTCGATGTCCTCGATCCGAGCGTCGACGTAGATCGAGAAGTCGAACAGATCCGAGACCATCAGCCGAGGTCCGGTCTGGAGTACGTTGAGCCCCTCCACGATCAGGATGTCGGGCTGGCGAACCATGTGGTACTGGCCTTTGACGATGTCGTACGACACGTGCGAATAGACCGGCGCGCCCACCTCTTCGGTTCCGGACTTGACCTCGGTGACGAACCTGAGCAGCTTGCGTCGGTCGTAACTTTCGGGAAAACCTTTGCGGTGCAAGATCCCTCGGCGCATGAGCTCGGCCGTCGGATACAGGAAACCGTCCGTGGTGACGAGGTCCACGCGGGGATGGTGATCCCACCGGGCCAGGAGTGCTTGCAGCACACGGGCAGTGGTGGATTTACCGACCGCGACGCTGCCCGCTACGCCGATGACGAACGGAACCTGTCGATCGGGATGTTTCTCACCGAGGAACGTGGCCGTCGCCGCGAACAACCGCTGGCGCGCGGCCACCTGGAGATGAATCAGTCGGGCCAGCGGCAGATAGACCTCGGCCACCTCGTCCAGATCGATCTGCTCACCGAGACCGCGCAGGCCGACCAGTTCTTCCTCGGTGAGTACCAGCGGTGTGGATTGACGCAGCGTGCGCCACTGCACACGGTCGAACTCGACGTACGGACTGGACTCGCTCACGCACGCCACCTGAGCATCGGAGCTGCTGAGGATTCGGCGGTGCTCCTGTCGGGCGCGAGTCGCATGGTTCCAGATTGTGCTCGGTGCCTGTCCACCGCGCACGGGCGGGGTCGTTCGCCGTACTAGGGTTCGGATATGGATGCTGCTTCCCTGGTTCGCGAATACCTGTTGCTGGGCCTGAGTTTCGACCGCCTCGAAGACGGTTTCGTCGACGCGTACACCGGTGATCCCGAACTGCGTCGAATCACCGAGAACGCCCCGGCGCCGGAGCCGCGTGAGCTCGTCCGTCGAGCGCAGACACTGCGCGCCGAGCTCGGCAACGTCGAACTGACAGCGGAACGCCGGACATTTCTCGACGTCCACCTGCGGGCGTTGGAATGCTCCGCGCGCAAGTTCGCAGGCGAGAACATCGGCTTCGTCGACGAGGTCCACGCCTACTTCGACGTTCGAATCGCACCGGGGGATCAGGACCAGTACCTGCAGGCGCATCGCAAGATGGACGAGGTGCTCCCCGGACCCGGCTCGCTGAGCGAACGGTTGATCGCCCACCGCCGCGCCGACGTCATCCCAGCGGATCGACTGCAGGACTGCGTCGAAGCGTTCTCGTCCGCATTGCGCGACCGCGTCCGCGCCGAATACTCGTTGCCCGAGAACGAGAAGGTGACGTACGAGGTAGTCGGCGACAAGCCGTGGTCCGGCTTCAACTACTACCTCGGCAACTTCCAGTCCACCGTCGCGATCAACTCCGACATCGAACAGCAGATGGCCAACCTGCCCCACCTGATCGCGCACGAGTCCTACCCCGGCCACCACACCGAGCACTGCCGCAAGGAGACGGGGCTCGTCGGCGCAGGACAACTCGAGCAGACGTTGTTCGTGGTCAACACTCCGCAGTGCCTGATGGCCGAGGGGCTCGCCGACCACGCTCTCGGGGCGATCGTCGGCGAAGGCTGGGGCGCGTGGGCGCAGGAAATCTACGCCGACCTCGGACTGCGATTCGACGGCGACAAGGCCGAGCGACTCTCGGCGGCGTCGAGCCAGCTGCTGGGTGTTCGCCAGGACGCCGCGCTGTTGCTGCACGATCAGCACAAAAGCGAGGACGATGTGGCCGCTTACCTGGAGCGATGGTCGCTGGCCTCGCCGCAGCGCGCAAGGCACAGTCTGCGCTTTCTGTCCTCGCCGCTGTGGCGGGCATACATCAGCACGTACGTCGAGGGCTACAGGCTTCTCGCCGGCTGGCTGGACCAGGGAGAGACCGCTAGCGAGCGGGCGCAGCTGTTCGGCAGACTGCTCGACGAGCCACTGACACCGGGCGCGGTACGCGTCTCGTAAACTGGCCTGGCCCCTTACTCTGCTGTCCCTTGGAGACTCCTGTTATGACTGACGTCAACAACCTGTCACTGGCCGAGCTCGATCCCGAGGTCGCCGCGGCGATGGCAGGTGAACTGGGACGTCAGCGCGACACCCTCGAGATGATTGCCTCGGAGAACTTCGTGCCCCGCGCGGTTCTGCAGGCCCAGGGCAGCGTCCTGACCAATAAGTACGCCGAGGGCTACCCCGGACGCCGCTACTACGGCGGCTGCGAGCACGTCGACATCGTCGAGGACCTCGCGCGTAATCGCGCCAAGGAACTGTTCGGTGCCGAGTTCGCCAACGTGCAGCCGCACGCCGGTGCGCAGGCCAACGCCGCGGTACTGATGGCACTGATCAACCCGGGCGACAAGATCATGGGCCTCGACCTGGCCCACGGCGGCCACCTCACCCACGGCATGAAGCTCAACTTCTCGGGCAAGCTCTACGAGGTCGAGTCCTACGGGGTGTCGAAAGAAGATCACCGCATCGACATGGACGAGGTGCGCAAGCAGGCCATCGCCGCCAAGCCCCAGGTGCTGATCGCCGGCTGGTCGGCCTACCCGCGCCACCAGGACTTCGCTGCGTTCCGTTCCATCGCCGACGAAGTGGGCGCACTGCTCTGGGTCGACATGGCGCACTTCGCCGGACTCGTCGCCGCAGGCGTACACCCCTCACCCGTGCCCTACGCAGACGTCGTGTCCTCGACGGTGCACAAGACCCTCGGCGGACCGCGCTCCGGCATCATCCTCGCCAAGAAGGAATGGGCCAAGAAGCTCAACTCCGCCGTGTTCCCCGGCCAGCAGGGCGGGCCGCTGATGCACGCCATCGCCGCGAAGGCCGTCGCCTTCAAGATCGCTGCGACGCCGGAGTTCAAGGAACGTCAGGAACGCACCCTCCTCGGCGCGTCGCTGCTCGCCGAGCGGCTCACCGGTGCCGACGTCGCCGACAAGGGCGTCTCCGTCCTCACCGGCGGTACCGACGTGCACCTCGTCCTCGTCGACCTCCGCAACTCCGAGCTCGACGGCCAGCAGGCAGAAGACCTCCTGCACGAGGTCGGCATCACCGTCAACCGCAATGCCGTGCCCTTCGACCCACGCCCGCCCATGGTCACCTCCGGCCTGCGCATCGGCACCGGCGCACTCGCCACCCGCGGATTCGGCGAAGCCGAGTTCACCGAGGTCGCCGACATTATCGCAACCGCCCTGGCCACGGGTCAGGCCACCGACGCCCTCAAAGAACGCGTCGTGAAACTGGCACAGAGCAAGCCGCTGTACGAGGGCCTCGAAGACTGGGGATTGCTGGGCTGACCCTGGCTTTCCTGCCCACCCCGGTCGCGTCAATGGACCATTGCAGCGTTTAGACGTCTGCAGTGGTTCATTCACGCTGGCCCCCGGTCGGATCAATGTGGCTATCAGTCGATCTGAGTGCAACAAAGCCACATTGATCCGACGGGGGAGGGCGGTCTCGGCACCGAACGTCCCGCCGACCTGGGGCGAATCGGCCGTAACGCGTTGTTCACCGACACGCCAGACTTCCAGCGCGCCCCCAAGTGATTTCGGCGGTACCGTCGGCAGTAACAGGCAGCGGGGAAGCTGCCTGTGCGGGAGGTTCTGATACGTGACTGAGCTAGTGAGCGCGAGAGGGCCGGTACCCGGTCCTCGTGTCACCTGACACATCGGACCCGACCGGCCGAGCGACAGAGTTTGCGCGGTGCCGCGCAAACGTAGGAGCCCCACGTGACCACTTCACGCTCCGTTTCCGCCCCTCTTCGGACATTCGTGCTCGATACCTCGGTCCTGCTGTCGGATCCGTGGGCAGTCATCCGGTTCGCCGAGCACAATGTGGTACTTCCGTTGATCGTGATCAGCGAGTTGGAGGGCAAACGCCACCATCACGAACTGGGATGGTTCGCGCGGGAATCCTTGCGCATGCTCGACGACCTTCGCGTAGAATTCGGCCGACTCGATCAGCCGGTCCCCATCGGAACGTCCGGCGGCACACTGCAAGTCGAGCTCAATCACACCGATCCGTCGGTGCTTCCCGTCGGATTCCGTACCGACTCCAACGATTCTCGAATCCTCGCCTGCGCCCTGAATCTGGCGGCTGAGGGCAAAGATGTGGTGCTGGTCAGCAAGGATATCCCGCTGCGCGTCAAGGCCGGTGCTGTCGGGCTCCCCGCCGACGAGTACCACGCTCACGACGTCGTGCCGTCCGGATGGACCGGTATGACGGAGCTCGAGGTGCCCTCCGACGCCGTGGACACCCTGTTCAACGACGGTGTCATCGATCTCGTCGAGGCCCGAGACTTGCCGTGTCACACCGGAGTTCGACTGCTTGCCGGACGGCAGAGTGCGCTGGGGCGCGTCACGCCCGACAAGCAGCTTCAGCTCGTGCGCGGCGAGCGTGAGGCGTTCGGCCTGCACGGTCGTTCGGCGGAACAACGTGTGGCGCTCGATCTTCTGCTCGACGAGAGCATCGGCATCGTCTCGCTCGGCGGCAAGGCCGGCACCGGTAAGTCCGCACTGGCTCTCACTGCCGGACTCGAGGCCGTCCTCGAACGTCGCTCACACCGGAAAGTTGTTGTCTTCCGGCCTCTCTACGCCGTCGGTGGGCAGGAACTCGGCTACCTCCCTGGCAGTGAGAGTGAGAAGATGGGCCCGTGGGGCCAGGCTGTCTTCGACACCCTCGAAGGACTCGCGAGCCCGGAGGTCATGGAAGAAGTCATCGCCCGCGGAATGCTGGAAGTGTTGCCGCTCACGCACATTCGTGGTCGCTCGCTCCACGATTCGTTCGTGATCGTCGACGAGGCGCAGTCACTCGAGCGCAATGTGCTGCTCACGGTCCTGTCCCGACTGGGGTCGGGCTCACGCGTCGTGCTCACTCACGACGTCGCGCAACGAGACAACCTCCGGGTCGGACGACACGATGGCGTCGCTGCCGTCATCGAAAAGCTCAAGGGGCACCCGCTTTTCGCGCACATCACCCTCACTCGTAGTGAACGTTCACCGATCGCTGCACTGGTGACCGAAATGCTCGAGGAATTCGGTCCGTCAGGGGCCTGACGCCCCTCGTGAGTGGAAGTTCGTGACGGGTTCACGTGGTCGTCGCAACGAGCAGTCGTTTGTTGTACTCCTCGAGTGGAGTATCCCATCCCAGGGTTTTTCTGGGGCGGTTGTTCAGTAGAGCGGCGACCTCGTCGAGCCGTTCGGGACCGTGCACCGACAAGTCGGTGCCCTTCTTGAAGTACTGACGGAGCAGACCGTTGGTGTTCTCGTTGGTGCCCCGCTGCCACGGGGAGTGCGGATCACAGAAGTAGATCTGCACCCCTGTGGCGACGGTGATCTCGGCATGCTTGGCCATCTCCCCGCCTTGATCCCAGGTGATCGAACGCATCAGTGCCGCAGGCAGTTCCGCGATCTTCGCCGTCATCGCCTCGGCCACCGACGCCGCCGAATGATCGATGGGCAGATGCAGCAGCATCACCAACCGCGAGGTCCGCTCGACCAGTGTCCCGATCGCCGACCCGCCCTTGGTGCCGATGATCAGATCACCCTCCCAATGGCCGGGAACGTTGCGGTCGGCGACCTCGGCGGGGCGTTCGGAGATGTTGATCATCCCGCGGATTTTCGATCGCCGTTCGGTGGTGCGCCGGTGCGCCAGCCGCACCGGCCGGCCCGTCCGAAGATGCCTGGTCAGCTCCTTGGTCAGGCCACCTTTGCTCTGAACGTAGAGGGTCTGATAGATCGTTTCGTGCGACACATGCATCTCCGGCGAGTGAGGAAATTCCTTCCTCAGTGTCGCCGAGATCCGCTCGGGCGAGTAGTCCGACTCGAGCAGCGCTTGCACCCGATCGCGCAGCAACGGTGTGAGCTCGAGCTTGCCCTTCTTCGGGCGTTTGGCTGCCTTTCGGGCATCACACTCAGCCTGATGCGGCTTGTACTGTCCACGGAAGTACTTGTGCCGCTTGAGTTCTCGACTGATCGTCGACACCGCTCGCCCCAGGCATGTCGCGATCGCGGTCATCGTCCAGCCGTCCCGGACACCGTCGGCGATGAACTCGCGTTCCTCCAGTGAGAGGAAACGGCCCGTCGGCTCCGGTGTCGAGCGTGGACGCACACCACCACGTTCGTACACCCAGTTCCAGCCGCTGCCCTCGCTGATACCGACTGCGAGGGCAGCGTCCTTGATCGTCACGCCACTGCTACGCAGTGACCAGAACGTCATTCGAACCTGATGTGAGAAACCCGGGTGAACCATCGCAAACATCCCTAATGATCAGGCACGTTGCAACCACCGCTCGAATCCGCCCGTAGCCTGCTACGAAGTTCCACTCACATGGGTCACCGGCCGAGTGCAGCCCTGAGCACTCCTCGCGCAACACCTTTCAGGAAATCGACGTTGTCGAAATAGTCGCGCCACACAGCTATTTTGCCGTCGCGCAGCTCGAATGTTCCGCACACCCAGAACTCGACACGAAGCCGACGCCAGATCAGAACGTCGGTGCGCTCGGTGAGCACGACATCTCCGTCGGCCGCGATGTTGTGCACGACGACGTCGAAGCCGTAACCCGGCTTGGCCAGCAGCGTCAGAAATCTGCCGACGTTCGAGATTCCGCGTACCTTCGGAAGCCCGACGTTGTGCCACACGATTTTCTCGTCGAGAAGGGCCAGCGCGCGATCGGTCTCGCGAAGCCTCAACGCGTCGAACAGGTTTTGCACGATATCGGTTGCTTGTCGGGTATCAGTCACTTGGTGAACCGTCCTAATCCATCGCCGTCGAAGAACTCGAGTGTGACCGTGTTCCCCTCGAATGTCGCCTGAGAAATCGTTCCGTCCGGTGCGTTCTCACCGGTCGGCTCGAACGCGAAGGTATCACCGTCCCAGTGCGACAACTCGTAGGAAGTCGAGTTCGGTCCGAGGGTCAACACCAGCCTCCCGTCGACCTCCGCGACGGTCGCCGGCCCCCAGTAGGCGTTCTGGTACACCCCGGTGTACGACGTGAGCGGTTGTGGTGCAGCGGCATTCGGCGGAGCGGTCTTCCCCGCGAGCTCGCCCTCCGGCTCGCTCATACCGGCGAAAGCATTCTTGTACAGCGTTCGCCAGTCCTCGCGTACCTCGCCGAACTGCACGAGGTCGGCGAACTCGGCCGTGAACGTTTCTGCGATGCCGAGTGGCGCGGCGTTGGTCAGTACGACGATGGCGACGTCGAGCGACGGGATCCAGAGAAAGTTCGTGCCCGCCCCGAGCGCGAACGCTCCGGAATGGCTGACGGTCGTGCGGCCGGCTGCACTGGTGGAGACGTTGAATCCGTACCCGTAGTAGCCCGCGCGCGAATCCGCCGTCGTCGACGGGCTCGAGACGATCTGCGCGCTGATGGCAGGAAGGAGGGCCTCGGGATCGACGATCTGGTTCCCGTCGTGGGTGCCGTCGGCGATGAGCATCGTCAGCCACCTGCCGAGATCGTTCACCGAGGAGCTGACGCCACCGGCCGGCGTCTGCGGATCGGGTTCGCGTTGGTATCGGGCCCGATACTCGCCGTCCACGAGGACGTGAGGTACCGCTCGGTCGGCGCGGTCGATGTAGTCGGAGAACGACGAGCTGGTCGAGGTCATGCCGAGTGGACCGTAGATCGTGTCCTGGCTGAGGGTGTCCCAGTCCTTGCCCGAGGCGGCAGCGACGGCCTCGGCCGCGGCTGTGATCCCGAAGTTGGTGTAGTGATACGTGGAACGGAACGGATCGAGGGGCACCTCCCGAAGGCGCTCAAGGATCTGTCTGCGGTCGTAGCCGAGGTCTTCGAGCAGATCGCCTTCGTGCTCTGGGAGTCCGCTTCGATGCGCGTAGAAGTCGCCGACCGTGATGTTCTGGGTCACCCATGGATCGTCCAGCGCAAACCACGGCAGCTCGGAGACCACCGGCGTCGACCAGTCGATGACACCCGCTCCCACCTGTGACGCGACCACCGTCGCACCCACCGACTTGGACAGCGAGGCCAGCTGGAACACGGTGTCGCCGTCGATCGGGTCGTCCTTCCCCATTTCGCGAACGCCGAAGCCTTTCGAGTAGACGACGTCCGAACCGTGCACGACGGCAATGGCCATACCCGGAATGTTCGACGACGCCATCAGCTCGTCGGCGATACCGTCGAGCTTGCCGACCGCATCGTCGACGCGACCGGCCGGAACGTCGACGCCGGCAACCTGGCCGGGCGACAGATCCTCGGTCGGCACCGGCTCGGACGCCGGTGGACTGTGTGCGGTGGGTGCGTCTTCGGAGCACCCTGCCAACAGAACCAGAGAGCACACGACAGAAAGACACAGAAAATTTCGACCCGACCGCATCATGAGGAGTCCTCACGTCGATGATTGGATGCACCTGAGGATAGACCCGCAACGACCTGGCGTTAGGAGAATTCACAGAGGTCAGGGGCGCGACGTCGGACGCTCGGCGGCAGGCGCTACGGTTACCGCATGTCTACGAACCTGTTCGACGGTGATCTGCTGGTCCGTTTGGAGCCCGCGGTCGAAGAGAATCTACGACGCCATATCGAGGCAGCGAGTGATTGGCACCCCCATGAGCTCGCGCCGTTCGACGACGGTAAGAACTTCGCGTTCCTCGGCGGCGAGGATTGGTCGCCCGAGCAGTCGCACCTGAGCGACGTCGAAATTCTGTCCGCCACGGTGGGCGTGTTGGTGGCCGACAACCTCCCCGCCTACCACCGGGAACTGGCCCACGCCCTCACCGGCCTCGGTGCCTGGTGGAAGTGGACGGGCCGCTGGACGTCGGAAGAGAACCGACAGTCGATCGTGCTGCGCAACTTCCTGGTGCTCACCCGCGCTGTCGATCCGGTCGCCCTCGAGCGAGTGCGGATGGAACACATGACCCTCGGATTCGACGCGCCCAGCCAGCGGCTGCTCGACATCCTGGCGCACTTCGCCATCGAAGAAGCTGCCGCCGCCCTGCGTAACCGCAACACCATCGCTTTGGGCAAGGATCCGGTGCTGGCCACCATCCTCGGCAGAATCGCCGACGACGACGAGCTGCAGTCGGCATTCTTCGCCAGCATCCTCGACGAAGCATTCGCTGTCGTACCCGATCAGGCTGCGCGCGCAGTGGCCGACCGAATCAACGGCTTCAAGATCCCCGAGATCGAGCTTCCGGACCGCGGCAGCAGCATCGCCGCCCTCGCCGAAGCCGGCATCTACGACGCCGACCAGGAACGCGACAAGGTGTTCAAGCCGTTGCTCGCAGGCTGGAAGATCTTCGACCGCACCGATCTGGGTGAGGACGGCCTGAAGGCACGCGAAGAACTCGCGCACCTGGCCTGAGGTTTCGGCCCCTTTCGAAAGCGACCCGCCCCCGGTCGGATCAATGCGACTTTGTTGCAGTCAGAGTGACTGAAACCCACATTGATCCAACCGGGGGCGGGCGCGTTCAAGGGTGCAGCGGGTCCTGCGGGTCCGGCGGGTAGAGCAGCGAAACTAGTCCTTGACCTTCGCCATGGCGAGGACGTCGAGGCGCTTGTCCAGTTCTGCTTCGCTGAGCTTGTCGCCGATCAGTCCGCGGTCGATGACGGTCTGGCGGATGGTCTTCTTTTCTTTCAGTGCCTGCTTGGCGACTGCGGCCGCTTCCTCGTAGCCGATTGCGGAGTTCAGCGGCGTCACGATGGACGGCGAGGACTCGGCGAGGGTCTTGAGGTGCTCGACGTTGGCTTCGAGACCGACGACGCACTTGTCGGCGAACAGCACCGAGACGTTGGCGAGCAACTTGAAGGATTCGAGAACGTTGCGGGCCATCATCGGGATGTACACGTTGAGCTCGAAGGCACCCGATGCTCCGCCGAATGCCACTGCCGCGTCGTTACCGATGACCTGTGCGGCGACCTGGGTAACAGCCTCGGGGAGAACGGGATTGACCTTGCCGGGCATGATCGAGCTGCCGGGCTGCAGGTCGGGGAGTGCGATCTCGCCGAGTCCGGTGAGCGGCCCCGATCCCATCCAGCGAATGTCGTTGGCGATCTTGGTCAATGACACTGCGATGGTGCGCAGTGCGCCGGATGCCTCGACCAGTCCGTCGCGAGCGGCCTGCGCCTCGAACGAATCCTTGGCGGCGGTGAGGGCGTCGATGCCCGTCGACTTCACCAGAGCAGCAACGACTTTCGGGCCGAAGCCGTCGGGTGCGTTGAGGCCGGTGCCGACGGCGGTACCGCCGATGGGCAGTTCACCCAGACGCGGCAGGGTGGCTTCGACGCGCTCGATGCCGGCCTCGATCTGCCGGGCGTAGCCGCCGAATTCCTGACCGAGAGTGACGGGGACGGCATCCATCAGGTGGGTGCGTCCGGACTTGACGACGTGCTTCCACTCGGTGGCCTTGGTCACCAGAGCCTCGTGCAGGTGCCGCAGCGCGGGCACCAGGGAGGTGACGGCTGCTTCGGTGGCGGCGACGTGCGTGGCCGTCGGGAACGTGTCGTTGGAGGACTGCGACATGTTCACGTGGTCGTTGGGGTGCACCTCGACGCCGTTGGCCTTGGCGATCGACGCGATGACCTCGTTGGCGTTCATGTTGGAGCTGGTGCCCGAGCCGGTCTGGAACACGTCGATCGGGAACTGATCGTCGTGCTTGCCCTCGGCGATCTCGTTGGCTGCCGCGATGATCGCGTCGGCCAATGTGCCGTCGAGCAGACCGAGATCCTTGTTGACCTGCGCGCAGGCTGCCTTGAGCAGGCCCATCGCGCGGATCTGGGTGCGCTCGAGCGGGCGGCCCGAGATGGGGAAGTTCTCCACCGCACGCTGCGTCTGGGCACGCCAGAGTGCGTCGATGGGGACGCGAACCTCTCCCATGGTGTCGTGTTCGATCCGGAACTGCTGTTCGTCTGTCTGCGTCATGAGCCTTACTTTGCCAGTCGTGGTTTCGGGGATCAGAAGGACGGTGCCTGGCCGGATTCGTCGGCGTCGAAGTCCACCGAGGAGTACTCGCGCAGCTTCTCGAGGCGGTGGTAGGCGTCGATCATGCGTACGGTGCCGGACTTGGAGCGCATGACGATGGACTGGGTGTGGGCTCCGCCGCCCGCGTAGCGGACGCCGCGCAGCAGGTCGCCGTCGGTGACGCCGGTGGCGGTGAAGAAGACGTTCTCGCCCGAGACGAGGTCCTTGGTGTCGAGGACGCGATCGAGGTCGTGGCCGGCGTCGATGGCCTTCTGCTTCTCGGTGTCGTCCGTGGGTGCCAGACGGCCCAGGATCGCGCCGTCCATGCAGCGCATCGCGGCGGCCGCGATGATGCCCTCGGGCGTTCCGCCGGTGCCGATGAGCATGTCGGTGCCGGAGTCGGGACGAGCGGCGGCGATGGCACCGGCGACGTCACCGTCGGAGATCAACCGGATGCGTGATCCGGCGTCGCGTACCTGCTGGATCAGTTCGGCATGCCTGGGGCGGTCGAGGATGCACACCGTCACGTCGGAGGCGGAACCCTTCTTGATCTTGGCGATGCGGGCGATGTTCTCGGCGACGGGGACGGTGATGTCGATGACGTCGGCGTAATCGGGTCCGACGGCGATCTTCTCCATGTAGAAGACGGCCGAGGGGTCGAACATCGCGCCGCGTTCGGCAACGGCGAGTACCGAGATGGCGTTGGGCATGCCCTTGGCCATCAGGGTGGTTCCGTCGACGGGGTCGACGGCGAAGTCCACCTCGGGTCCGTTTCCGTTGCCGACCTGCTCGCCGTTGTAGAGCATCGGCGCTTCGTCCTTCTCGCCTTCGCCGATGACGACGACGCCGCGCATGGAGACCGAGCTGACCAACTGACGCATCGCGTCGACGGCTGCTCCGTCGCCACCTTCCTTGTCGCCCCGACCGACCCAGCGACCCGAGGCGAGCGCACCGGCCTCGGTGACGCGGACGAGTTCGAGTGCGAGGTTGCGATCTGGCGCCATGGCGCGAGTGGACTCGGTGCTGGCCGTCATCGGTTTGTAGCCTCCTGGTTGGTGGGGTGTTACCCAGGCAGGATTATCTCACTTCTGTGATGCCCGCGGTGGGGTCGGGTCGACTGTGAGGTACGCGCCGACCGAGCACTGCCGCACAGAGGGGATACTGGAGATGTGGCAAACAGCAAACCTCGGATTCTCAACAACAACCGCGACATGGTCTGGTCGCTGATTCCGCTGGTCATTGCGTGTTTGTTGATCGCAGGCGTGGCCAGTCAGTGCTCGTTGAGCCCGGGTGGACCCAAGCAGGGACCCATTCCCAACTTCGACGTGAACTCGGCACTGCAGTACGACGCTGCCGAAATCGGGTTCCCGGTGCGCAACCCGGTCGTTCCCGAGGAATGGACGCCCAATTCGGGGAGCCGCGCGACCATTTCCGGTGACAGCGGTGGAGCGGCGTCGACTGTCGGATACATCACCGGATCGGGTGCGTACCTGCAACTGACTCAGACGGCCGCGTCCGAGGAACTGGTGGTGCCGTTCGTGGCCGGGGAGACAGTGTACGCGTCGGGCGCGCAGAACGTCTCGGGTCGAGACTGGGTCGTGTACGGCGAGGAAGGCTCGCGCACCTACTGGGTCTCGGACTTCGGTGACGTGCGAATCCTGTTGGGCGGCACGGCGAACACCGAGGAATTCACCACTCTCGCGGCTGCGGTCGAGGCCACCGAACCGCTCGCGCCCTAGCTGTCGTTCTCGGTGCTCGCCAGCGCGGTCTCGATGCGCTTGCGTGCGCCCGCCAGTTGTTCTTCGCAGCGCGTCGCCAATTGTTCGCCGCGCTCCCACAGGGCCAGGGAAGCGTCGAGGTCGAGCCCGCCCTGCTCGAGGATCTTCACCACGCCGACCAGCTCGTCGCGGGCTTCCTCGTAGCCCAGTTCGGACACTGGCTTGTCTTCGTTCTCGCTCATCGAATCTCCCTCTGTCATTTCACTCGGCCCATTACTGCGGCGGTGACGGCACCGTCGGCCACCCGCACCCTGATCTGTGTACCCGGCGGCGCGTCCTCGACCGAACGCAATACCTCGGGATCGGCACCCGGCACCACCCGCTGTACGACGGCATAGCCCCGGGCAAGTGTGGCAGCAGGCCCCAGCGTCGACAGCCTCGCCCGCAAATGTTCGACGAGCGTGTCCTGGGTGGTCAGCTCGCGCTGCACGTCGCGTCGAGCTGCATCGGCGAGTCGCCGAACTTCCTCGCGACGCTGTTCGAGGGCCGCCAACGGATCGGCCAACACCGGTCGATGCCGCAGCATCTCCAGCCCACGCGCCTCCCGTTCCACCCAATTGCGCAGCGCTGCAGCGCTTCTGGCCTTCAGCTCCGCGACCAACGCTTGTTCGGCGACGGCGTCGGGCACCACGAGCTTGGCGGCATCGGTGGGGGTGGCGGCGCGCAGGTCGGCGACGTGATCGCTGAGGGGACTGTCGGGTTCGTGTCCGATGGCGCTGACGATCGGCGTCGTCGCCCGTGAGATGGCTCGGCACAGTGCCTCGTCGGAGAACGGCAAAAGATCCTCGACGCTACCGCCGCCGCGGGCGAGGACGATGACGTCGACGCGCGGGTCGTCGTTCAGATCCTTCAACGCGTCCAGGATTGCCGGCACCGCTTGTGGACCCTGGACCGGAGTGTTCCGTACCTCGAATCGCACTGCGGGCCAACGCCTCTGCGCGACGGTGAGGACGTCCTTCTCGGCTGCGCTGGCGCGAGCGGTGATGAGCCCGATGGTGCCGGGCAGGAACGGCAGCGGACGCTTGAGTCGCGGGTCGAACAGTCCTTCGGCCGCCAGCAGAGCCCGGAGCCGTTCGATGCGGGCCAGTAGTTCGCCGACACCCACAGCGCGAATATCGGTGGCGCGCAGCGAAATGGTGCCACGGCCGGTGAAGAACGACAGCTTGCCGTAGAGGATGACGCGCGCGCCCTCGGTCAGTGGAACGGGCGAACGATCCAGCAGCTGCGGCGAGCAGGTCACCGACAACGACATGTCCGCCGACGGATCACGCAGAGTCAGAAATGCCGTGCGCGTGCCGGGGCGGGCGTTGATCTGCGTCAGCTGACCCTCGACCCAGATGCTGCCGAGTTTGTCGATCCACCCGGCGACTTTCATCGCGACGGTGCGCACCGGCCATGGTTGTTCGGCGGTGCTCGCACCGGATGGGGCGGGGCCGGACTGAGTGGGGGGAGTGCTCACTTCGCCTTGGCGGTGGTGATTCGGTTGGCGAGCATGGTCTGGAACGGTGCGCGAGCCGACGTCGCGTTCTCGTACTCGAGCAGGGTTTCCAGATCCTCGATGGACAGCGTGCGCAGCCGTGCGCGCAACTGAGCCAGGGCAAGAGTGTCGAAGTCGATCATCTCGACGATCTCGGGCTTCGTCGCAGCTGCTGCGGGCTTCGCCGACGTGTCCTGCACCGGTTCGTCCAGCGGAGGCGTCGAGTACAGAGCAAATCGTCCGTTCGCGGCGATGGGCTCGGCCACCGGTGCGTCGGGAACATCGACGTCATCGGTGACTGCTGCGGAGTCGAACCTCGACGTGGCCGGGAACTCGTCGTCTTCGTCCTCGTCGAAACTCGCCCACGACGGCTGCTCCTCGCGTGGAGTTCCGATCACCGGCAGAGCCGAAATGACCAGATCGCCCTTGATGGCGAGGGCTGTCACCTGCTGCTGCAGCCGCATGCCGCGCGCCAACGCCTCGCTGACAACGGTCATCGGCAACATCAACGCGGAACCGGGAAGCTTGCGGGCCTCTTCCACGACGGTCACGGCGACGCCTGCAGCCACCCGCGCCGCAAAGGGGAGTCGAGTCATGCACACCAGACTGCCCGAAGTCGTCGTCTTTGGGTAGCCGACAGGCCAGGGCCTGCGGAATGACCCGGTTGCTGCGATGCACGTATCCTGGGAGGTATGTCTTCGGCCGTTCCTTTGAATCTTGGTATCGCACACTCCGCCGGCTCGCACACGACCGCGCATGCCGGGGGTAAGCGAGTGCTTCTCGCCGAGCCGCGTGGCTACTGCGCGGGCGTGGATCGCGCCGTCGAGACCGTCGAGAAGGCACTCGAACAGCACGGTGCGCCGGTGTACGTGCGCAAAGAGATCGTGCACAACAAGCACGTGGTCGAGACGCTGTCCGATCGCGGTGCGGTGTTCGTCGAGGAGACCGACGAGGTGCCCGAGGGTTCGCTGCTGGTGTTCTCGGCGCACGGTGTCTCGCCTGCGGTGCACACGTCTGCCGCCGAGCGGAACCTGCGGACGATCGACGCGACCTGCCCGCTGGTGACCAAGGTGCACCAGGAAGCCAAGCGGTTCGCCCGAGACGACTACGACATTCTGCTCATCGGCCACGAGGGCCACGAGGAGGTCGAGGGCACCGCAGGTGAGGCACCCGAGCACATCCAGCTCGTGGACGGCCCGGAATCGGTGGACAGCGTCACGGTGCGCGACGAGAACAAAGTCATCTGGCTTTCGCAGACCACGCTGAGCGTCGACGAGACCATGATGACGGTCGCGAAGCTGCGGGAGCGCTTTCCGACCTTGCAGGATCCGCCGAGCGACGACATCTGCTACGCCACGCAGAACCGTCAGGTCGCGGTGAAGGCGATGGCACCGGAGTGCGATCTGTTGATCGTCGTCGGCTCGAAGAACTCGTCGAACTCGGTGCGTCTGGTCGAGGTCGCCCTCGGTGCCGGCGCACGGGCCAGCTACCTGGTGGACTACGCGAAAGAGATCGACCTGGCGTGGCTCGACGGCGTCGAGACCATCGGCATCACGTCGGGAGCGTCCGTGCCGGAGATCCTGGTTCAGGGCGTCATCGACCTGTTCGCCGAGCACGGATACGCGGACGTGCAGCCCGTCACCACCGCGAACGAGACCCTGGTCTTCTCCTTGCCCCGCGAGCTGCGCCCCGCACGCTGACCGGTCCATGACCGGCCGGTATCGGTGGGGTCAGTCGTCGGCGTGGCGGTCGCGGTACCGAACCTGCGGCACCGGATGCGGAGGAATGTCGTCACGGCGCACGTTCGGCGGCGCGTCGTTCACAACCGGTTCGACTGTGTGCCGAGCGCTGCTGGAGTACGGATCGACGGCGTCCCGCGGCGGCTGAACCCGAGGTGAACGCTCCCGGCGAGGTTCCGTCGAATACGGTGCCTCGGACGGCTGCGGCCGCGACGGGCGTGCTACGCCGGGTGGGGGCGTGCGGTCCTGCGGGTACTGGGCGTGGGAGCGGGAGGGCCGCTGGTACTCGGGCTGCGGACTCGCCTGACGTGCGTATCCGGGCGTCGCCCCGGGGGTTGTTGCCGACCGTCGTGGCGCGGCACCGGAGTCGGTTGCGGCGCGAGAGGTTCCTCGGCGGCCCACGTACGGCTCGGGCACGATGTCGGTGGCCTCGACCGCGGACACGTCGTCACGGTCCGCCGCAGCTCGACGGCTACGAGCGCGCGACGGACGGTCTTCCTGCGCTCGCCGCTGTGCCCGGGTGAGTGTGTCGTCCTCGGAGGTCGGGCTCCGGCGAGCGGAGTCTCCGGCCTTGGTGCTTCGACGAGGGGCGTCTTCCGACTTCGTGCGACGCCGAGGTGTGTCGGCGGTCTTCGTGCTGCGTCGAACTGCGGGCGCGTGCGTGTTCTGCCGCTTCAGCACGATGCGTACGGCGCCGAGGCCGACGGCCACAAGGGTGCCGAGCAGCATCAGCGGAAATCGGTTGACCAGCGGAATCGCCACGTTCAGGATGATGTCCTTGAGGCTGGTGCCCGCGTTGTCGGTGAAGTACTGGTACGACAGCGGCACTGCCACGAACAGAATCAACGGGGCTTGGACCATCGCGGTGAACAGTCCGCGGTAGCGGACCAGCAATACCGCGGCGATGCAGCCGAGGATGTAGAGGAACGCGAACGCACCGGTCAGCTCGGTTCCACGCGCGGCGTCGATGAGAAATCCGAGAAAGGTCAGCCCTGCGGCGATCGCAACGGCACCCCACGCTGGTACGCCGGGCAGGGTCGCGAGGATGGATCGGTGATCCAGCGGTACCCCGGATCGGGCACGTTGGGAGGTAGACACCCCTCGAGGTTAGCCGTAGTTCAGCCCACTGCATCGCTGACATGACCGAAGTCGTGCCGGTAGCGGGACGAATCGGACAGCTTGGGACGCTCGTCCACGCGTGCGATCTCCACCGGTTCGGCGTCGAACAGCTCGAGCTCGTGCAGCTTGCGTGCGGTGACACCCACCCTGCTGTCGACCGACCCGACGGTGGAGTTGAAGGACTCCACGGCCTTGCCGAGGTGGGCTCCGAGCTTGTCGAGATGTGTCGAGACGATTCCGATGCGGCCGTACAGTTCGCGGCCCAGCTGGTGGATCCGCGCCGCGTCCTCGGCGATCGACTCCTGCTTCCAGGTGTACGCGACGGTGCGCAGCAGAGCGACCAGAGTGGTCGGGGTGGCAAGAATCACGTTCCGACCGAAGGCGTACTCCAGCAGGCTCGTATCCGACGTCAACGCAGCGTCGAGAAACGGGTCGCCGGGAACGAACAGGACGACGAACTCCGGCGTCGGCTCGAACGCCTCCCAGTAGGCCTTGTCGGCCAGTTGATCGATGTGGGTGCGCAACTGCTTGGCGTGGCGGCGCAGATGTTTGTCGCGAGCACCGGGTTCTTCGTCCTGCGCGGCGTCGAGGTAGGCCGCGAACGGCACCTTGGCGTCGACGACGATCTGCCGATCGCCGGCGAGGCGAACGATCATGTCGGGTCGAAAGCCGTCCTTGCTCACCTGAGTGTCGAAGTCGCAGTGCTTGACCATTCCGGCGAGTTCGACGACCCGTTCGAGCTGGATCTCGCCCCACCGACCTCGGATCTGCGGTGCGCGCAGTGCGGTGACCAGTTGTCCGGTCTGCATGGAGAGCTGCATCGACGCGCGATGCATTCCGGTGACCTGTTCCGACAGCCCCGCGTACGCCCTGATGCGGTGGTGCTCGACTTCTCGCACGTGCTCGGCCAGGGCGTCGACGGCGTCGTGCAGTGGCTCCACCAGATGGGACACCTGTTGGCCGATGACAGTCGAATTGCGCCGCGCGGAATCCTCGTTCACCGCGCTCAGCGACTGGCGAAGCAGCGCCTCGTTCTGGCGTAGAGCCGCCAGCTGTGCCTCCGCTCGTACGGCCCGATCACCCACCCGAGAGGCATGCAACAGCCACCCCACCACGCCGCCGATGGCGAGGGCGACGAGCAGGCCGAGCGCGGTGAGAATGTTCATGGTGCCGATGATGCAGCACGCCACCGACAAGTTCGGGCGAGACGAGCTGTGGGTCGATGCTCACGCCCGACAGGCCGACGAGCCTCGAATAGTTTGTCGGTGGTTGCCGATAGCGTCGTCGACATGAGAATCCTGCACACCTCGGACTGGCACATAGGTCGCACCTTTCACGGTGTCGACCTGTTGGCCGATCAGGGCGCAGTGCTCGAGTCCATCGCGGAACTGGTTGCCGCACAGTCGATCGACGTGGTAGTCGTCCCGGGTGACATCTACGACCGCGCCGTGCCGAGCGCGGATGCCGTAGTGGTCTGCAATCGCGGACTCGAAGCGATCAGAGCCGCCGGAGCCGTCATCGTCGCGACGTCGGGTAACCACGATTCGCCCGCTCGGTTGGGTGCCGGAGCTGCGTTCGCCTCGGCCGGTGGACTGCATCTGATGACCAAGGTCGGCAACGTCGCAACCCCGGTGGTCGTCGACGACGAGCACGGATCGGTTGCGTTCTACGGCATTCCGTACCTCGAGCCCGAGACCACCCGAGTCGAACTCGACGTTCCGGCGGCACGGACGCACGCCGAGGTGCTCGATGCTGCCATGGACCTGGTGCGCGCCGACCTCGCAGCGAGAGACGAAGCAGGGCAACATGTTCGGTCCGTCGTCCTCGCGCATGCGTTCATCGTCGGCGGCGAAGCGACAGGTTCGGAGCGATCGATTTCGTCCGGGGGAATCGAAACCGCACCGGCATCGGCATTCGACGGCGTCGACTACGTGGCCCTGGGTCATCTGCATTCTCCGCAGACACTCACCGAGCGGGTCCGGTACTCCGGCTCCCCGTTGCCCTACTCGTTCGGCGAACGCTCGCACCGTAAGGCCGTGTGGATTCTCGAACTCGACGCCGACGGGCTCGGCAGCGTCGATCGAGTGGACTTACCGGTGGTTCGCGGTCTCGCCCGCATCGAGGGCACGGTCGAGGAATTGACCACTCACGCAGCCTTTTCCGAATACGAGGACCACTACGTCTCGGCAGTGCTGACCGACGAGGTACGTCCTGTCGATGCAATGCGGTTGCTGCAACAGCGTTTTCGGCACGCGATCCATCTCGAGTGGCGTCGACCCGAAGACGACGGGGGGCTTCGGTATCGCGATCGTGTCCGCGGCCGCAGCGACCTCGAGATCGCGACGTCGTTCCTGACGGACATGCGGAGCGCGCCCACCGCAGCCGAGTCCGCGCTCTTCGAGCGCGCTCTTGCTTCCGTGCAGCGCGAGGCCGAATCCACGCGCACACCGGCGAGCACCGTCGACCGCGGCGCTGCATGAGGCTGCACTCACTCGAGATCACCGCCTTCGGCCCCTTCGCGGGAACGGAGACGGTCGATTTCGACGCGCTGGGAGCCGACGGGTTGTTTCTGTTGCACGGCCAGACCGGAGCCGGGAAGACGACAGTGCTCGACGCCGTTGCCTTTGCGCTCTACGGCACCGTTCCCGGAGCACGGCGGGAGGGCAAGAGGCTGCTGTCCGACCACGCCGCGAGAGGTGCCGTCCCGCAGGTGACCCTCGAAGCAACGCTCGGTGGGCGACGAATCAGGATCGTGCGCAGTCCGGAGTTTCTGCGCCCCAAGCTCAGGACTGCCGGCACCACCAAGCAGCATGCCAAGGCGAGTCTCACGTGGCTCGATGGGCGTGGGCAGAACTTGACGCGGCTCAACGAGATCGGCGACGCGGTCAACGGGTTGCTCGGAATGAGTGCCGATCAGTTCTTTCAAGTGGTGTTGTTGCCGCAGGGCGAGTTCGCGAAGTTTCTGCGAGCAGACAGCGACGAGCGAGGAAACCTACTCGAAAGACTCTTCGACACAGGCAGATTCGGCGACGTGGAGGAATGGTTCGCTGAGCGGCGTCGAGAATTGGCCGCCGGTCTTGCCGACGCCGACCAGGCCATCGACATCATGCTGGGCAGAGTGTCCCAGGCCGCGGGCGTACCCGAGCCGTCCACCGACGACGCCGCGCCCGGTGAGCAGGCCCAGGATCCCCTCGAATGGGCGGCACGGGTTCTGGACGGTGCACGGCAGAACAGAACTCTCGCCCAGGGTCGTGCGGTGCTGGTCGACGCGGCAGCCGGGCGTGCGTCCGCCGCGCTGGCCGAGGCCATCAGCGCCCTGGACCTGCAGCGCCGACGCGCCATCGCCGAAGAGCAACTCGCGCAGTACCGGGACGGCGAAGCCGCCCGAGCAGCGCGACGCGCGGAACTGGCCGATTCTGCTGCTGCGGGTCCCATCGCCGACGCCGTCGCCGATCTGCGCCTTGCCGCCACTACCGCAGATGCGGCCACCACAGCGCTGACCGCCGCGGAACAGGCACTGCCGACGTCCGCAGAGGGCAGGCGCTTCCACGACGCACTGCAGTGGCCGCCGGTACAGAACGATCCGGCCGACGAGCGGGCAGTGGTTGCCGAGTTCGTGCGAGCATGGACCACCGATGTCGCACGGCTGCAGTCGCTGCTCGGGACAGCCCGTGAGGCCGACCGGCTGGACGCCGAGCTCGCAGAACAGCGCGCACAGCGCGCCGAGACCGTTGCTGCCATCGAACGCACGACGACGAAACAGGCGACACTTCCCGAAACCCTCGCCGCTGTGGAAGCGCGGGTGGCGCGCGCAGCTGCGGCCGCTGCCGAGCTTCCGGGACTGGACGAGCGGTGCGCCCGCGCTCAGGCGGCCGCTGAGTCGGCCCTCGAATTGGTGCGGACCCGAGCCGTTCTCGTCGAGGCAGAACGCGTCAGGGACCGTGCCGCAACCGCGCGCAACAGCGCCTGGGAACACTTGCTCGAGCTGCGCGAACGCCGCATCGACGGCATGGCCGCAGAGCTGGCGGCCCGCCTCGAGTCCGGTGCGCCGTGTGTCGTGTGCGGGTCGGCCGAACACCCGAATCCGGCGGCTGCCGCGACGTCGACGGTCACGAAAGCGCAGGAGGACAAGGCCGCTGCCGCGGAGCGGAAATGCGCTGCCGAGCTGGAACGGTCGATCGCGGCCGTCGCCGACGCCAGTCGTGCGGTCGATCTGCTGCACGACCGGACGGGCGGAGCCTCCGCCGCGGAGCTTGCTCACACCCTCGATGCGGCGACGACTGCCGTCCGAGACGCCCGAGCGAGGGCCGCCGACCTCGACCCGGCGACGACCGAGCTGCGCCGGCTGCGCGCCGAGTCGGATGCGCTGGCGGTCACGCTGCAGGATCTCGTCGCCAGGCGCAGCGCGCTCGACGAACGCATCGCAGCCACCGAGCGATCGGTGGCGCAGATGCGAGCGTCGGTAGCCGAGGAAATTGCCGAAGGCACATCGTTGACGGAGCGAATTGCCGAGTGCGAGAAGCTGATCGACGGTGCCCGCCGACTGCAGGAAGCGCGAATCGCCTGGCTCGACGCCAGCGAGCAGCATGCCGCGCTGCGCGGCGAACTGGATCGACGGGTATCGGCATCGAACTTCGATTCCGCCGATGCAGCAGATGCCGTTCTCACCAAGGACCGCGTCGAGCAGATCGAGACCGAACTTCGTCTCGCGGAGGAGCGTCGGGCACACGCCGAACACGTGCTGCTCGAACCCGGCATCGTCGCCCAGAGCGGGCAACCGCCGATCGACCTGGATCCGCTGCGTGCCCGGTTCGCCGAACTGGACGGCGCGGCGAAGGTTGCCGCGGGGGAGGTGGCCGAGTGTCGCCGACGCGCGGACGAGCTCGAGCGGTTGATCGCCGAACTGTTCGTGGCGGCTGCGGCCATCGCGCCGCAACGCGCCGAGTTCGACGAGCTCGCCAACTTGGCGGATGTGGTCGCCGGGCGTGGGCAGAATGCACGCAAGATGTCGCTGCGGTCCTACGTGCTTGCGTCCCGTCTCGAGGACGTCGCCGAGTCGGCATCGGCACGCTTGCGTCGGATGTCCTCGGGTCGATACGAATTCGTGCACTCCGACGAGGCCGGCCTTCGCGGAAAGCGGGGTGGACTCGGTCTCGACATCCGCGACGACTACACCGGTGTGGTGCGTTCGGCCAAGACGCTCTCGGGCGGCGAGGCGTTTCTGGCGTCGCTCTCGCTCGCGCTGGGTCTCGCCGATGTCGTGGCCGCCGAATCCGGCGGGGTCGTGCTCGACACCATGTTCATCGACGAGGGGTTCGGCACGCTGGATGCGGACACGCTGGAATCGGTGATGGCCGTGCTCGACGAATTACGTGCGGGCGGCCGCGTCGTCGGAGTCGTCAGTCACGTCGACGAAATGCGTCAGCGCATTCCGAGCCGCCTCTACGTCAAGCGTGGACGCGCGGGCTCGACACTGCAGGTCGTCGCGTCCTGATCGGAGCTACTTCTTCTCCGTCGTAGCCTTCTCGTCCTCGTCCTCATCTTCGAGGCCGGCCTGTTCGTCGGTCAGTCCCTCGGGTGCGGGGATCTGATCCTCGAGCTCGTCCTGATCGGGCTCGTTCGATCGCTCGTCGATCTGTTCGGAGACGTAGCGAATCAGCACAGCAGCCACCGCGGCAGCGGGCACTGCGAGGAACGCGCCGATGATCCCGAACAGCGAGCTGCCTCCGGTGACGGCGAGCAGCACGATCGCTGGATGCAGATTCATGCTGCGGCTCTGCAGGATCGGCTGCAGCACGTTACCTTCGAGCTGCTGCACCGCGAGGATGATCGCGAGCACGATCAACGCGGTCGTCAAGCCGTTGGCCACCAATGCGACGAGCACAGCGAGAGCGCCCGCGACGAACGCACCGACGATGGGGATGAAGCCACCGAGGAACGTCAGGGTGGCGAGCACCAATGCCAGCGGGACACCGAGGATCACCAATCCGAGCCCGATGAAGAACGCGTCGATGAAGCTGACGATGGCCTGAGTCCGGATGAAACCGCCCAGCGTCACCCACATGCGGGAGAGGACTTCGCCGAGGTGGCGTCCCGCGCGGCCGCCGGAGAATCCGTGCAGCCACGGCAGGAACTTCGGGCCGTCCTTGACGAAGAAGAACGACAGCACGAGCACCAGGGCAAGGGTCACGAGGATGGAACCGGCTGCCGAGACGCCGCTGAACACGCCGGTCGCGATGACGTCGCCGCTGTCTTGCAGCCGCGAGACGATGGCCGATACCGCATTGTCGATCTGGTCGTCGCCGATGTTGAGCGGAGGTCCCTTGAGCCAGTCCTGCACCTGACCGATGCCGCCCGACGCCTGATCGACCAACTCGGGAGCCTGCTCGGCCACCGACGGAATGATCAGAGTGATGACCCCGCCGATCACGACGAAGAACACCACGAGCGACACGGACGACGCCAGCGCAGGCGGAAAGCCAAGGCGCATCATCAATTTCGCCGGTGGCCACAGAACCGTGGCCACGATCACCGCGAGTAGAACCGGTAGCAGAATCACCCAGAGATGACCGATCAGCCAACCGAACACCCACGCGCCGGCCGCGATGGAGATCAGGATGAGCGACCATTTCGCCAGCCAGAGGCCACCGGTTCCGATGAGGTCCCCGCGATCTCGTCCGGACTTCGCGGGCTTCGCAGTACTGCCGGGAACTGCCGATTCGGTCACGGTGGGTCCTCACATTCGGCGGGTGGCGGTTCGTGAAGAACCTTAACCTCCCACTCCGACGCGGTGTCGGTCAGAGCGCCTCGTGGGCCAACAGCCACTTCTTCGTCGGCAGTCCCCAACGGAATCCGCCGAGTGCACCGCCGATCCGAACCACTCGGTGGCACGGTACGAACAGGGCGGCGGCATTGCGCGCGCACGCCGACGCGGCACCGCGAATCGCCGTCGGCCGTCCGGACAATTCCGCGAACGCGGAGTACGTCACCGGCGCTCCGGGTTCGACAGTGCGCAGCACGTCCCAGGCGTGCATCAGGAATTCGCCCGATCGTTGTGCGACGTCGATGTCGTCGATGCGGTCGACGTCGCCGCGGTGATAGGAGTCGACAGCTGCGGTGACGGCGCCGAGGTCGGTCGCCGAGCGGACGTCGGTGGGTCGCAACGTCGGATGGATCAACACTCGGAGTTCCTCGACATCGGCGGTCCAGCCCGACGCCAGCACGCGCTGATCGGCGTCGACGATGGTGGTGAACGGACCGATAGGGGTGTCCTGCGTTGCGGAGGTGGCCATCATGCCTGCCTTCTTTCCAGTGCGGTGATCCACAGGTGCATCGAGACGTACGAACGCCACGGTGCCCAGCGTTGGGAGTTCTTCAAAGAAATGTCCAGCGCCTGCGCGCCTTGGCGGACAACGAGATCGGTGTCGAGCAGAACGTCTGGGTCGCCCAGCAGTCGCATGACGACATAGCGGGCCGTCCACGGCCCGATTCCTTTGAGCGCGAGCAGTTCTCGTTCCAGATCGGGACCCTCCCGCGCGGGGTGCAATGTCACCGTTCCCGACGCGATGGCGTCGGCGACGCGGATGACGGTCTGGACCCGAGCCGCCGGGCCGGTGAGGACCTCGTGGCCGCGTTCGGCGATGACGGCAGCGTCGGGGAACAGCCGTCCGACTCGTCCGTCGCCGAAATCCAGTGGTGCCCCGAGCGCGTCGACGAGCCTGGCGGTGTGGGTCGCCGCAGCCTTCAGCGAGATCTGTTGCCCGATGACGGTGCGCAGCAACATCTCCACCCCGTCGACGACCCCGAGCGCCCTGATACCCGGATGGGCGTCGACGCTCGGCGCGAGCTGGGGGTCGGCGCGCAGGGCCTCGTCGACGGCAAGCGGATCGGCGTCGAGATCGAGCAGGTGTCGAATCCTGGCCACGGCCGGAGCGAGGTCGCGCATGTCCTGCAGAGTCAGTGCGGCGCTGACGAATCCGTCCAGGATGCGCAGTGCCACCAGTCCGGAAGCGTGCGGTAACTGCAGTGAACGCACGTATTCGCCGTCGTCGGAGAACGATTCGATGCCCTCGACCACGTGGCCTCGGAGAAACCACTCGACCCAGCCGCGGTCCAGCGGCGGGCGGTACGGCAGTCGCAACGTGACGGTGCCACCCGCAGTAGGTACGGCCGAGCGGTGCGCTTCTCGCCGCAGGGTCGTCGGATCGACGGCGAAGACCTCTTTGACGGTGTCGTTGAACTGGCGGACGCTCGAGAAGCCGGCGGCGAAGGCGATGTCGGCCATCGACATGTCGGTTGTCTGGATCAACGTGCGGGCGGTATGCGCGCGATGGGCGCGAGCCAACGCGAGCGGCCCGGCACCCACTTCTGCCGTCAGAACGCGAGTCAGTTGGCGGCTCGAGTAGCCGAGGGTGCTGGCGAGGCCATCGACGCCCCCGCGCTCGACGGCTCCGTCGGAGATCAGCCGCATCGCGCGAGAACTGAGATCCGAGTGGATGTTCCATCGTGGGGAGCCGGGGGTGGCGTCGGGCTGGCAACGGCGGCAGGCGCGGTAGCCGGATTGTTGGGCCGCTGCTGCCGTGGCCAAAAACGAGACGTTGCCGGGCTTGGGGGTGCGCGCCGGGCAGGAAGGTCGACAGTAGATGCCGGTGGTGGAGACGGCGGTGAAGAACTGGCCGTCGAACCGCGCGTCACGCGAGGAGACCGCGCGATAACACCGATCGAAGTCCAGTTCTTGCACCTGCCGTTCGCTGCTCATGCTCCTACTGTGTCAGCGCGATCCCGCCAGTGCTAGCGGAAATCGGACAGCACCGTGTCAGCAGCAGCGAGCCCCTGGGTTCCGGTCCGCCTCCGCGTGCCGGTCTTTCCAGTACTGCCGCACGGTCGGTGGCTCCTGGCCCGGGTGGTGCCGGGCCAGGTGCGCGACGTAGCGGTCGTAATCGTGATCACCCATCACCGAGGTGATCCACCACCACAGCCCGCGCATCTAGTGCGCCGACCCGGGGCGTCGAACGGTGCCCGCATCGATCAATTCGTCCCACTCGGCCTGGATCTGCTTCTCGGCGGGGGTGAGGACGAATCCGGCGGGACCGAAGATCTTCGACGGCACCTCCGGTTCCTCGTTGTCCGGCAGATCAGCACCGCGAACGGCCCTGACGCACACGATGACTCCGGCGATGACGACGACCAGGACGAGTACCGCGAAGATGATCGAGAGCGTGCCCTGGATGAACGTGTTGCGAATGACCGCGTCGATGGCCTCGGGGGTCTTCGCGCTGCCGAAGCTGCTCAGGCCCTGATCCTTTGCGTCACGGAACTGCGAATGCTGCGTCCAGTAACCGATGGCCGGGGTGGAGGAGAAGATCTTCTGGTACGAGGCCGTCATCGTGACGATCAGGTCCCAGGCAAGTGGAATGCCAGGGATCCAGGCCCACTTGTACAGACCTCGTTTGACGACGATCACCATGACCACAGTCAGCGCGATCGCGGCGAGCAACTGATTGGCGATACCGAACAGCGGGAACAGGGTGTTGATGCCGCCGAGCGGGTCGGTGACTCCCATGAGAAGGATTGCGCCCCAGGCTGCGACGACGATCAGCGAGCAGATCCATGCTCCGGGACGCCACGACGGGTCCTTGAACTTCTTGGCCGAGGCTCCGGGCAGGTTGCCGATGCTGTCGGAGAGCATGAAGCGTGCGACGCGGGTGCCGGCATCGACCGTGGTGAGGATGAACAGTGCCTCGAACATGATCGCGAAGTGGTACCAGAACGACTTGAGCGATTCTCCGCCGAACACCTGATGCAGAACCTCGGACATACCGAACGCCAGCGTCGGAGCGCCGCCGGTACGGGAGATGATCGACTCCTCGCCCACATCGGCTGCGGCCTGGCTCAATTCGCCGGCCGAGATGTCTCCGCCGCTCAATCCCAAACCGTTGACGTACTCCGCCGCGGTCTCGGGAGTACCGCCGGTCAGCGTCGCCGGTGCGTTCAGCGCGAAGTAGATGTGCTGATCGAGAACGCAGGCGGTGATGAGCGCCATGATGGCGACGAACGACTCGGTGAGCATGCCGCCGTAGCCGATCATGCGCATCTGCTTCTCCTTCTCTAGCAACTTCGGCGTGGTGCCGGAGGAGATCAGAGCGTGGAAACCCGACAGCGCGCCGCAGGCGATGGTGATGAACAGGAACGGGAACAGTGATCCCGCGAAGGCCGGTCCGTTGCCCTCGGTGGCGAAGCTCGTCATGGCGGGCATCTGAATCTCGGGGCGCGCGATGAGAATGCCGACGGCCAGCAGCGCGATGGTGCCGACCTTCATGAACGTCGAAAGATAGTCGCGTGGGGCGAGCAGCAGCCACACCGGCAGGATGCAGGCCAGCAGACCGTAGCCGATGAGCAGCCAGGCGACCGTCACCTTGGAGAGCGTGAACCAGTCTGTGCCCCATTCGGTTTCGGCGACCCAGCCGCCGGCGACGATGGCGAGCAGCAGCAGGACGACACCGATGAGTGAGACCTCGGTGACGTTGCCCGGCCGCAGGTAGCGCAGATACACACCCATGAACAGGGCGATGGGGATGGTCAGCGCGATGGAGAACACGCCCCACGGACTTTCGGCGAGCGCGTTGACGACGACGAGAGCAAGAACCGCGATCAGGATGATCATGATGACGAACACCGCGATCAGCGCGGCGGTTCCGCCGACTACTCCGAGTTCGTCACGGGCCATCTGGCCGAGGCTGCGGCCGTTGCGGCGCGTCGAGATCCACAGCACCAGGAAATCCTGGACGGCCCCGGCGAACACGACGCCGATGATGATCCACATAGTGCCGGGCAGGTAGCCCATCTGGGCAGCCAGAACCGGTCCGACGAGGGGGCCCGCTCCGGCGATTGCGGCGAAGTGATGGCCGAACAGCACCCGACGGTCCGTCGGCATGTAGTCCTTGCCGTTCTCCAAGATCTCGGCGGGCGTGGCTCGGTCGTCGCGAGGAAAGACGATCTTGCGTTCGATCAGCCTGGCGTAGAAGCGAAACGCGAAGATGTAGGTACACACCGCGGCGATGACGAACCAGACTGCGTTGGGATTCTCGCCGCGGACGATGGCGATGATCGTCCAGGCGACGCCGCCGAGCAGGCCGATCACGACGAGCATCAGACGCTTGATCGGCGTCATGGGATGGGAATCGACGACTCCGACAGGTGGTAGGTCGGGGTCTGTCTTCAGCAATTCGACGTGTGGATCGTCGGCCGCTTTCAGTGACATGTGTGGGGTCTCCATGGTCGCAGGTGTGACTGCGATCACCCTATGCGTGACGCACTTGCACGTCCTCGAATCGACACTTGGCGGTGCGCCCGGCGGTCACTCGTGTGCGCCGAGTGGCGGCGGCCTGGAACCGGATGGTCCTGGGCTGCGTCGTACCGGGTGTCATCACTTCATTCATTCGGGGGGAACACCACATGTCGGGACCGTACGAGCAAACTCATCAGCAGACCTTTCCCGCGGCGCAGCCCTTCGCGCCCGCGCTGCCCGCATCGAACGCAGGGTGGGCAGTGGTGGCAGTCATCTTCTTCTGGCCACTGGCCATCCCCGCGTTCAATCACGCGCTCAAGGTCCATCCTCTGTGGTCGATGGGTGATGTCCAGGGCGCGCAGTACTCGTCGCAGCGCGCGGCGTTCTTCGGCAAGCTGTCCCTCATCATCTTCGGCGTCTTCATCGTTCTCTACCTGGCGTTCATCGGCTTGGTCGTCTCCAACATGTGATGCGTCGACGGCGGTGTGCTGCTCACCCGCGGGTGACCGAGATACCGCCGTCGACGTAGAGCGTGGTTCCGTGCACCATCGCGGCATCGTCCGAGACCAGGAACAGCACACCGTCGGCGATGTTCTGCGGCGACAGCACTGTGCCTGCCGGGGTTCCGGCCGTCATGGCGTCGAGTACCTGGCGTGCATCCTCGTTGCCCGGAGTCAGAGTGGCTCCGGGCGCGAGGGCGTTCACTCGCACACCGCGGGGGCCGAACTCGGCGGCCCAACTGCGAGTGAGCTGCTCGTCGGCGGCTTTGGTGGCGGAGTACATGGCAGCGAAAGGACTGCCCATCGTGGCCATCCACGACCCGATGTTCACGATGACTCCGCTGCCGCGCTCGGCCATGGCCGGTGCGAGCTCACCGACGAGCACGTGCGGTGCTCGGACGTTGACGGCGAGCATGGCGTCGAGCTGGTCGTCGGAAAGATCGGCTGTCGCGGTGGCCGGATAGATACCGGCGTTGTTGACGAGAATGTCGACGCGGCCGCCGAGGGCGTCGGTAGTGCGGGCGGCGAACTCACGAAGTTCGTCGTAGCTGCCCGAGAGATCGACGTCGACGAATGCCGCTGTGCCGCCGGCTTCCGAGATGCGGGCCGCCAGGGCTTTGCCGCGCTCGGCGTCGCGGCCGCTGACGACCACCGATGCCCCCTGGGCGGCAAGGGTGAGCGCGATGGCCGCACCGATTCCACTGGTCGATCCGGTGACGACGGCGGTGCGTCCATGGAGTTGTGTGGAACTGGAAGATGTCATGACGCCATGTCTACGGTCGCCGAATCGAGCGGACCAGGCGTCGTTCGACCTAGGTCTGTCATGACCAGGTTGGCCATCGCTCGCGTGGCTACTGTGGATTTCGTGAACAACGACAGGTCGGCGCTGAGTGCGTTTCTGCGTGATCGACGCGACCGCATCACTCCCGCCGAGGCGGGAGTACCGATCTATCCCGGTGCGCGACGGGTCCCGGGCCTGCGGCGCGAAGAGCTCGCAGCGCTGGCCGGAGTGAGCCCGGATTACTACAGCAAGCTCGAACAGGGTCGCCAGGCCAACGTCTCACCCGAGGTGCTGCGGGCCATTGCTCGGGCGTTGAAACTCGACCAGGTGGAGTCCGCGCATCTGCTCGATCTCGCATCCCCGGCTGTGCCGGTCGGCAGCGCCCCGGAGCGACCGGATCCGGGGTTACTCCAGGTGATGCGGGCGCTCGATCACGTGCCGGTGCTACTGCTCGGGCGCTCGGGAACCATCTTGGCCTGCAATGCGCTGGTTCGTGCGGTGTTGAGTCTGCAGTCGTCCGCCGGGGATTCGCTGTTCCACTATCTGTTTCGCAATCCCATCGCGCGGGAGCGAATCGTCAATTGGTCGCAGTTCGCGGCGGCCTCGGTTGCCGCGCTGCGCCGCGATCTTGCTCGAAGGCCAGGGGATTCGGAGTTGACCGCGCTGATCGACGAATTGCGTTCGACCGAGCCTTGTTTCGAGCAATGGTGGAGCGATCACGAGGTCGCCGAATTCGCGGGTGCAACCAAGATCATCCAGCACCCGGCGGCGGGCACCCTGCAATTCGGAATCGAGTTTCTGACCTCGCCGAGCGCGCAGGATCAAAGTCTGATCGTCTACACGGTCGAGGAGGATTCCAGTACGGCACACGTCCTGCCGATCCTGGCGAGCTGGGACCCGAATTCGGCGATCACCACGTGACCGGCATGGCAGATCACGCCGTCGAGTAGACGCTGGCCGGGCACTGTCCGAGCTGGCCTTGTCGTCAAAGTAGACTCCATAGACCGTGAGCCTCACCCTCGGAATCGTCGGACTGCCCAACGTCGGCAAGTCCACCCTCTTCAATGCACTGACCAACAACGATGTTCTGGCCGCGAACTATCCGTTCGCGACCATCGAGCCCAACGTCGGCGTGGTCGCGCTGCCGGATCCCCGGCTCGAGAAGCTGGCCGAGGTGTTCGGTTCGGAGAAGCTCGTGCCCGCGCTGGTGTCTTTCGTCGACATCGCCGGCATCGTCAAGGGTGCGTCCGAGGGCGCAGGCCTGGGCAACAAGTTCCTCGCCAACATCCGTGAGGCCGACGCCATCTGTCAGGTCGTTCGCGTCTTCGCCGACGACGACGTGGTGCACGTCGACGGTCGCGTCGACCCGACCGCAGACATCGAGGTCATCGAGACCGAACTCGCGATCGCCGATCTGCAGACCCTCGAAAAGGCCATCCCGCGCCTCGAGAAAGAGGTGCGGATCAAGAAGGACCGCAAGCCGGCGCTCGACGCGGCTCTGGCTGCGCAGGCCGTTCTGAACGACGGCAAGACGCTGTTCTCGGCGAAGGCGAAGCTCGACTTCGAGCTGCTCAGTGAATTCCAGCTGCTCACCACCAAGCCGTTCCTATACGTCTTCAACGCTGACGAGTCGGTGCTGACCGACGACGCGAAGATCGGCGAACTGGCTCGCCTGGTCGCACCCGCCGATGCGGTGTTCCTCGACGCGAAGATCGAGTCGGAGTTGCTCGAACTGGACAAGGAGTCGGCGGCCGAGCTGCTCGAATCCGTCGGTCAGACCGAGCCCGGTCTCGACGCGTTGGCCCGCGCCGGCTTCCACACTCTGGGCTTGCAGACCTACCTCACCGCAGGCCCGAAAGAGGCTCGCGCGTGGACAATTCACCAGGGCGACACCGCGCCCCAGGCCGCAGGCGTCATTCACACCGACTTCGAGCGCGGCTTCATCAAGGCCGAAATCGTGTCCTTCGACGACCTCGTCGCCGCAGGTTCGATGGCCTCGGCCAAGGCTGCTGGCAAGGTGCGCATCGAGGGCAAGGACTACGTCATGTCCGACGGCGACGTGGTGGAGTTCCGCTTCAACGTCTGACGGCCGTCGATCCGCAGATCGCCTACGGTCCGGGTGACCAATAGCCGCCACCGTTCGCGCCGTCGGAGACGCAGAACATGTCGAATCCGTCCGGCGAGACCGCAATCCCTCTCGCTGCGGGGTCGCATTCCGACCCTGGCTCCGCATTGCCGCCGATGATCGGTGCCGACTGCACCCAATGCGCGCGAGTCGACCCTGCATAGGTGCACTTCAGGAACGTGCCGTCGGCGGAGGTTCCGTGATTGTCGACGCCCGGATCGCATGGTCCGTCCACCTCGGGCAGTGAGGCCGAGGGGGCCTCGGTCGCGTCCACAGTGGTCTCGACCGGAGTCGGTGGCTCCGTAGTGGGAGGAACCGTGAAGAGTGCGGTAGCCGGTAAGGAGTACGGAACAAGTGTCTCGACGGATGCCGGCGTGCTCGGCGTGAGAGATCCGAAACCGTATACGACAGTTGCGACCACGAGCAGTTCGATCACTCCGATTACCAAGCCCGCGATGGCAATTCCACGAACGGAAAGTCATTTGGTGCGAACGCTACAGGTATCGGTGTCGGCCAGGTGGCTGTTGTCGTCTGCGCGCACGATCGACCGTCGGCTACGCTCCGAAGCAGTCGAACAGGAGGACATGGATGGGCCTGGAATACCTCGAGTCGTTGGTGCATCGAACCGCCACAGCGGGGGAGCCTTTCGAGCGTGGAGCCGACGAGTCGGAACTCGGATACCTGTCCGCATTGGCCGCGAGGCCCGGCACGAAGTCGATCTGCGAGGTCGGGTTCAATGCCGGC
Source organism: Rhodococcus sp. NPDC080181 (assembly GCF_040702225.1). Classification (NCBI taxonomy): domain Bacteria; kingdom Bacillati; phylum Actinomycetota; class Actinomycetes; order Mycobacteriales; family Nocardiaceae; genus Rhodococcus; species Rhodococcus sp. NPDC080181. The sequence goes on along the minus strand of NZ_JBFBKN010000001.1, from coordinate 125,856 downwards.
TTCTCGAGCTGGGCGTTCCTCGAAGCCTCTCCCGACGTGACCGTCGTATCCTTCGATCTGGCCGCATACGCGTACAGCGATGCCGCGAAAGCCCATGTCGACGAACACTTCCCGGGCCGACACACCCTGATCCAGGGAGACTCGCACACCACCATCAAGGCTTATGCCGAGCAACACCCGGACGCGCGCTTCGATGTAATCTTCATCGACGGTGACCATTCTGTGGAAGGTGCCCGCGCAGACCTCGACGATCTTCGCGCGCTCGCCACCCCGGAATCGGTCGTCATCATGGACGACATCACGCCGTGGCTCTGGTTCGGCGAAGGCCCGACGCAGGCCTGGCAAGAGGCCGTCGACGCGGGTCGAATCCTGCACACCAACTACTTTCGCGACGGCGAACCCGTCGACGCGGTGACGCCTCCCGCCGCACGTGCCTGGGCCGAGGGCCGTTACCCCTTCTGAAAACGGACGGGGTGTCGACCAGCGTTCATCGTCGACTGTCGGACACGGCCTGCCGAACCATGTCGGCGGCTGCGTCGGGTGTCGCTGCGAACTGAACGTTGTCGAACCGGTGCAGGTAGGCGTCGTAGATGCCGGATACTTTCCTGTTCGCGTTGTCCATCGCCACGACGCGCTTGCCCATCATCGCGGCCAACACGGCCGCATGCAGCCGATCGGTGAGCACGACGGGCGCCAGATTCAGAATGCGCTGCGCCACACGGAGGTTGAGCTTCGCTGTCTGCTCGTACGAGCGAACGAGAGCGGGGTACAGCAGGCGATTCGCTTTGGGGAAGTTGTATGCGATTCGGGTCGGCAGCGTCACCACCGTCGAGATCGCCAGATCCCTTCCGTGCAGACCCCAGTCGTACTGGACGGACGACGCGTCGACGTTCACCGAAGCATGACCGAGGCTTTCGGAATCGTCGCGCACGAGTTTCACGACGTCCACTGCAGAGCCTTCGGCGCTGTGTGCGATCTCGGCACCGAAAGCCATGTCCGGACAGTATTCGACGCGGTTGTTCGGGAAATGGGCGAGCGCCAGCTCGTACGAACGCTGTTCACGCAGCATGAGGGTGAGGTCCGGGTGCTGTGCGTAGAGGGCCGCGGTCCTGTGCATGGCGTCGGCGTCGGAGTAGTCGATGCTTTGGGGGAGGCACACGATCTTGTTGCGAGGAAACCGCGCAACGATTGCTTCACGAAATTTCTGGTCCATCGGCCAGCGGTCACCGAAATTTCCTCCGCCCTGCAGAAACAGGGTCCCATCACCGACTCGTTGTTCGAGCAGATCGTGGTTGTGGGTGAACGGATCGGACACGTAGTCGACGTGCACGTCCAACCGCTTCAGGTACTCGACCTCACCGGCGTAGATGAGCGAGTCACCGGCATTGAAGTGATTCGGAAAGTCCAAGTGAGCCACCCGATCTCCGGGTTTGGCATGCTGCCGCAGGACGGCCATGGTCTCTTCGCGTATCGCGTCGACTATCTCGTATGTCATCGGGGACTCCGTCGCAGGCCGCGGCCGAGCGCGGCCACCCGAATTCGGAATGCGCCGTAGTGGATTCCGATGTAGTGGGCCCACAGACCGCTGGGCATCGGTCGTAGTACCTTCGGCAACCACGGATTGCGAATTGTCGCGAGATACAAGATTGCCGCAGTGTGCGCGGGAATCCGGGCAAGTGACGACGGATGAGGGCAGCCCGCAGCACGGTGCTTGGTCGACAGTTGGTACGACGTGCGTCCGTAAGCGCGGCCTTGCAAGAACGATCGACGAACCGTAGTTCTGATGCGGTAGGCGACCGACGCATCCGCGGCATGTCCGAGAGTGAATCCTGCTTGCTGAAGCCTCCACGAGTAGTCGACGTCTTCGGCACCGCCCACGAGGTCTTCGTCGAAGCCTCCGACCTCGTCGAAGACGCGTCTCCACAGCGCGAAATTGCTTCCCGGGGCATACGGCAGGTAGGCGGTGGGAAACAGGGTGCCGTTCGGAGGGTTGTCTCGCCACGCCGTCACCTCGGGCGGATTGAGGGAATCGTGTTCGATTGCGCCGCCCACGGCGTCGTAGCTGTCGAGTGCGCGCACCATGGCAGTCAGCCACGTCGGAGAAGCGACGTCGTCGTGGTCGACGAAGGCAATGATGTCGCCCTGCGCGGCTTCCACGCCGAGGTTGCGGGCGTAGGAGACGCCACGCTTGGCGGAGGCGTCGACGATGCGCATCGACAGAGGTAGAGACAATTCTTCGAGATGTGAGCGCAGGCCGTCGGTCGAGCCGTTGTCGCTGACGATGAGCTCGACATCGCCTGTGTAGTCCTGAGCAGCAAGCGCGTGGAGCTGCTCGTTCAGTTCGGGCAAACCGTTGTACACGGGGAGGACGATGGAAACCAGACTGATAGGCACGTTGTGACCCTACAACGAAATCCGGGTGCTGTTTGGTTAGGCATCCCAACCGTAGGAGTGGGGATCACACAACTCGAAGGGTTGTGTGGCACCGCCATTTACACACATAGTTCGACTGTCACCTCGGACCGATGTGATTACGACTTTCCGCGCAGTCTCTTCTCCAACGGCGTCGGAAACGACGGGACCACCGCGGTACCGTCGAGCAGGGCAGTGATCCGACCGGCCTCTGCTGCAACCTCTTTCGATACCGCAGACCCGACGTCCTCGAGTAATTCCGTGACCACCGAACCGGTGGAATCCACGGCCCATCCGCCGACGATGCGTCCCTCCCACCAGATGGTCGGTCCGATATTTCCGAAGTTATCGAACAGTGGGGCCTTGTGTTCGCCGAGATACCAGTGTCTGTGCTTCCACCCCATCGGAGTGGGGTCCAGGGCTGGAAGCAGTATCGCCCGAGGTGGGGAATCCTGGAACACTGTGTCGGTCAACATGATTCCGTCACCCTCGGCCAGTTCGACGGCCACGGTGTCGAGTTCGGCGACCGCCCCACGGGTCTGCGTCTTGTTCCATCCCGTCCACCATTGCAGGTCGTCCAAGGTCGCCGGTCCGAACACGTCGAGCCAGCGCCGGGCCATATCGGCTCGGGCGGAAGTCTCGTCCAACTCGGGAATCCCGTTGGGCCACCACTGATCGATCGGTGCCCAGGCATGTCGGCGCGACGTCCACGCGCCGCGCGGCTCGACCCGTACCAGCTTTCCCTCCGCGGCCATCATCACCAACACTTCGGAGGTCACATAGCGTTTGACGTCGTACACCTTGTCCGTGGTCGGCAGCAGAGCGGTCTTGAGTCCGGGAACTGCTGCGGACAGCTCCGCCCCGGTCGCCGTGCCCATCGAGCGTAAAACGGCATCGGTCTCGGCTTCGGTTGCCGCCAGCCAGGATTCGACGTCGTCGATCACCGGTTCGGTCGGCAGCGTCGACACCTGCTTGATCAACCGGGTTCGCATCGTGCGGGCAACTCCGAGGCTGGCGGCAGCGTGGATCATCGGAACGTCGTCGTGCGCGACGACGAACATCGTGCGACGCATCGCCATCAAGCGAACCAAGCTACGGCGCTCGTACATCGCGTCACGAACGTCCGACAGTCCCAGCGATCGAGCGCGCGCAAGCACGGAGAGATACACGGTCGCGGGATCGGTGGCATGCAGCGCGAGCAACGATGACACCACGGATTCCGCACTCGGGGCGTCGGACAAGTGCTGCGCGACGAGCCGCTGTCGCCGCTGGACGTCGGTGATCTTCACGGGCTCAGTGTGACTGCTCGCGTGGCGCGGGACCGACGAAACCGGTGAGAAGCGCGTCGGCGATATCGGTCATTCGGTACGCGCGGGCATCGGCGGCAGCACCGACGTGGTCGTACTCGACCAGCTCGAAGGAGACCGTCCAGCCGCCTGTGTCGTGATCGTCGAGCACCGCGTATCGGGCGTGCGGAGTCCCCGATTCCATGACGTGTGGGTAGGGCTGATCGTCGTCGTACGCGGGCGCGCCGACGCTGCCCGGATTCACGACGAGCGTGCCGCTGGGAAGAGTCCACTGGCGCTGCAGATGGGTGTGGCCGCAGGCGATGACAGATCGGTCCGTGAAACCTGCTGCCCGTTCGGTGATTTCGACCTCGGTTGCCTCGCGAGAGCCATGAGGGTCCACCGAGTGCAGGAAGTACTGCTGATCATCGGTGGGTGTTCCGTGTACTGCGAGGATTCCGTTACCCAGCTCGAGCGAGAACGGGAGCGAACCCAGCCAACGTCGATGCTCGTCGTCGAGTCGATCGTGGGCATGCCGATCCCAACTGCCCATTGAATCGGGCTCCTGCTCGAGGAGGTAGCGATCGTGATTGCCGGCGATGGTGGGGAAACCCAGTGCCATCAATCGATCCGCAGTTCGGCGCGGATGCAGTCCGCCGGAGAGCAGATCGCCGAGGTTCACCACGGAATCGACGCGTTGCCGTTCGATGTCTTCGAGGACGGCGTCGAGCGCCGCGATGTTGCCGTGAATATCGGCAATGAGAGCTACTCGCACAAGCACAGGATCGCAGCGTGGGCATTCGACTGCAACACGGCAACCCTCGTCGAGCGTTGGAGACTTCGCCCTCGTATCTCCGTCTTCGATGGGTGGTTTCTCCATAGACCCTTGCCTGATGGTTCCCTAGTGTGGTCCAAGTCACTTCCGTTCGATGGAAAGCCGAGCCCATGCCTGCAATCACGACGAAGCCCGAGATCGAAACCAGGGTGGTCAAGAAGGTCGCTCGACGCATCATTCCGTTCCTCGGGGTGGCCTACTTCGTCAACTATCTCGATCGCACCAACATCGGGCTGGCCAAGCTCACGATGAGCGACGAGCTGGGGCTCACCGAGACGATGTTCGGATTGGCGTCCGGGCTGTTCTTCATCGGCTATTTGCTGTTCGAGGTGCCGAGCAACCTGGCCCTGCACAAGTTCGGCGCGCGCCGCTGGATTGCACGCATCATGGTCTCGTGGGGAATCGTGGCCGCCGCCATGGCATTCGTACCCACAGCGGGCTGGCTGTACGGACTCCGCATCGTTCTCGGCATCGCCGAGGCCGGCTTCTTCCCCGGTGTCCTGCTGTACATGACGATGTGGTTCCCGCGGGCCTATCGAGTTCGGCTGATGGGCCTGTTCATGTTGGCTCTGCCGGTCTCCTCGGCGCTGGGTGCGCCTCTGTCGAGCGCGATCATTCAGTACTGGGACGGACTGTTCGGACTCTCCGGTTGGCGCGTGATGTTCTTGTTCGAGGGCCTCCCGGCAATCGTTCTCGGGGTGATCACCTGGTTCTACCTGACCGATCGGCCGTCGCAGGCCACATGGCTGGACGACGACGAGAAGAGTTGGTTGACAGCGGAATTGGAGTCCGAGGGGTCGTCGAAGAGCGCGCACATCACCGGCTCGGTCAAGCGGGCTCTCACCGACGCACGGGTATGGATGCTCGGACTGGTGTACTTCGGGATCACCTACGGCCTGTATTCGCTGAGCTTCTTCCTACCCAGCATCGTCGCCGGTTTCAAGAAGACGTTCGATGCCAACTTCTCCCTCGTGACAACTGGGCTGATCGTCGCGGTTCCGTTCGCGGTGGGTGCCCTCGCCATGGTGTTGTGGAGCAGGCATTCGGACCGGACGGGTGAGCGCACCTGGCATGTCGCGATCCCCACGTTGATCGGCGCGGTCTCCATACCATTTGCGCTGTACATGGATTCGCCGTTCACCACGATGATCGCCGTGACGGTCAACGCAGTCGGAGTGTTCTGCGCGCTGCCGGTGTTCTGGTACCTGCCCAGTGCATTCCTCACCGGGGCAGGCGCGGCCGCGGGCATTGCGATCATCAACTCGGTGGGCAACCTGTCCGGCTTCGGCGCGCCGTACGTGACGGGCTGGCTACTCGACGCGACAGGGAACGCCCGCGCCGGACTGTGGGTCGTCGGCGGCGTCATGATGGTGGCCGTCGGGCTGGTGCTCGCGCTGCACCGTCGCACGGTGGGTGACAGCACGAGCAGTGATGCGGGAGCGCCGGTCTCGCACTGACGACCGAGTGGATCCGGAGCGGCAAGTCGTCTCGACGCCGAGCGGATCGGCTATCGATCCGCGACCCGTCGCCCGTCGACCCGGATCGTGGGGAGCCACGTCGCCAAGGTGCGCCCGAGGGTGGCGACCATGCGCGGTCCGAAGACACACAAGGTGCGTTCCCACGGGTGACCGAAGGTCCCCTCGGTGAATTCGTCGCGGGCGAAGATGTAGTAGTCGCCGTCCGGGTAGACGGGTACCCGCCACTCGGCGTTCTCGGCCGCATCGGCGTGCGCTTGGGCATCGAAGTTGTAGCAGGGGTGTTGCCAGTCCAGGACCACAAACGTGGGGTCATCCGCAAATTCGGTGACGAAGCAGCGCAGGGCTTCCGCATTGACTGCGTCGACTCTCGCAGACCACGAGGCCATCGTGCGTACGGTGTCTGCGTCGAGGTCGAATGTCATCGACGGGGCAGGCTCAGCAATGGCCGGCCACGAGTCAGGTTTGGTCCCGGGCCGAAACCCGAACTTGTTGTCGAACAGCGACCAATGCTCCGATGTCACGCTTCGGTCGAGTTCGGTCCACCCGATGGGCAACGCAGAGCCGAAGTCCATGGTCAGCTTGCTAGTCATAGGTCCATCGTCCCAGGGCTTGGGAGGCTGCGATCTCAGGGTGCGAATACCTTGCCCGGGTTCAGGATTCCGTGCGGATCGAGTGCTTTTTTCACTGCGCGGTGCATGTCCAGCACAACTGGGTCCAGCTCCTGTGCCAGTCCGTCCATCTTGAGCAGTCCCACGCCGTGTTCGCCGGTGACAGTGCCTCCGAGTTCCAGTGCAGCGTCGATGATCTCGGCGAAGGCGGCCTGCGCGCGCTCGCGCGCCGGGATGTCGTCGTGCGGGGTGATGAGCAACGGATGCAGGTTTCCGTCGCCCGCATGGGCGATGTTGGCGATCGTCGTCTCGTATCGCAGGCCGATCTGTTCGATACGCGACAGCATGTCGGGCACATGCTTCTTCGGCACACAGACGTCCTCGGTCAATACCGGTCCGAGTCGCTCCATCGCGGGATACGCCAACCGCCGAGCAGAGAACAGGGCGTCGGCCTCCTCCTGATCGGTCGATACCGCAGACCAGGTGGCTCCGGCCTCGTCGAAGCACGTCAGCATCTTCTCGGCCTGCTGGTCTCCGATGAGCCCTGGATCGTCGATCCGACCGAGCAACACCACATTGGCCTCGACCGACAGGCCCATGTTCTTCCAGGCGTCGACGGCGATGAGGCACTGCTTGTCGATCAGCTCGAGCGCGGACGGCGTCAATCCGGCGGCGGCCACTGCGGCCACGGCACGTCCGGCATCGACGATGCTGTCGAAGTAGCCGGCGACGGTGCGTTGTGGATCCTGCAGCGGGCGCAACTTGACCGTGATCTCGGTGATGATTCCGAGAGTTCCTTCGGATCCGACCATCAGACCCGCAAGATCGTATCCAGCAACGCCTTTCGCGGTCTTACGCCCGAGTCGTACCAATTCTCCGGTACCGGTGACGATCTGCATTCCCATGACGTAGTCGCGGGTGACGCCGTACTTGACGCAGCACAGCCCACCGGCGTTGGTGGCCACGTTGCCGCCGATCGTCGACCACGGCGCACTGGCTGGATCCGGCGGATACCACAGGCCCTGCTCTGCGACGGCTGCTCTGAGGTGATCGTTGACGACTCCGGGTTCGACGACGGCATAACGCTCGAGTACGTCGATCTCCTTGATGGTGTCCATCCCGTCGAGCGCGAGCACGACGCAGCCTTCGGTGGCGTTGGCTCCGCCGGACAAGCCGGTGCCCGCCCCGCGAGTGACGATCGGCGTTCCGTGGGCGAGACAGGCTCGTACGACGGTCTGCACCTCCTCGGCGGTACGAGGACGCACGACGGCAACGGGCAGCGAATACGGGGCCCACTCCGCCTCGTCGTGCTGGTAGGAGGCGATGACGTCCGGGTCGACCACGATGCGATCGGTGGGCAAGGCCTCGGACAGTTGTTCGACGAGGGTCATGTTCTCGACTCTAGCTGTGAGCTGGGTCTCGGCCAATGTAGGTTCTCTCTATGTCCGCGGAGAAGTCATGGATGGAACTTCTGCTCGACGACGCGTCGATCGATCGTCTCGAGGAGCACCGGAAGGCATTTCCAGGTGCCGAAGCGCACGCAGCTCTCCGGCTACGCGCCCTGCTGGATCAGCGACGTCAACGCAGCACGGAGTTGGCGGCACTCAACGACATCGCGGTGCGACTGACGACGGTGCGCGACAACCGTGCTCTTCTCCAAGAGGTCGTCGATCAGGCACGCAGGCTTCTCGGTGTCGACCTCGCCTACATGGGGTCCGTACAGGGAGACGAGTTCGTCATCGACGTCACCAGCGGAGCCCTGACTCCTAGGCTCGTCGGTCTTCGGCTCGAACAGGATGCAGGGCTCGTCGGACTCATCGTGCGCAGTGCGTCGCCGTCGTGGACCCCCGACTACCAGAGCGAGCCGGCGTTCCAGCACATTACTGGTGCGGACAGCGCGGCCCGCTCGGAGAACATGCGCGGTCTGCTCGGCGTGCCGTTGCGGGTGGGCGATCGAGTGATCGGCGCACTGTTTGCATGCAAGCGCCAGGAACGCGACTTCGCAGACAGTGAGATCGCCCTGCTCTCGGCGCTGGCCGCGCACGCGGCCATCGCCATCGAGAACGTTCGGACCATCGACCGGCTCGAGACGCTGAATGCCGAATTATCCGAACGCACAGCCGAACTCGAACAGACACTGCAGTGGGACCGAACGTTGACCCAGGTGGTCCTGCGCGGCGGCGGCGTACGAACACTGGTGCGCGAGATTGCTGTATTGACCGAGCGTCCGGCGTACTTCGTTCCGGATGCCGCTGCGGTTCCCGCGGCACTGGCGGTCCACTCGGCGGAGGTCGACGAACTGCTACGCATGTGTGGCGACGGCAAGGACACCGTGTCGACGCCGTCGATGACGGCTCATCGGGTGGCCGCAGCCGGTCAATTCCTCGGCGCGCTGATCTCGATCGGACCGGACGATGCCAGGACGCGTCTGCTGCTCGACCGAGCCGCGCCTGCAGTTGCCCTGTCACTTGCCGAGGAGCGAGCCGCCGCCGATTCCGCGCGGCGCGCCCAGGATGCGTTCCTGGTGGACCTGCTCTCGCACCCGGCGTCCACTCCGGATGCCGAACGGCGACAACTCCATTTGGCCGGACTTGCCCCCGACATGTCCTACTGTGTAGCCGTCGCGCAGGGTGCGTCGAGAACCAAGCTCGGCCGATTCCCGACAGGATCTGTTGTCGCGGAGCAACGTTCGAGCCTGATCGTGGTGGTGCCCGCGCGCGATTCGGCGACGGTCACACCGATGTTCCTCGCCGGCACCACCGTCGGAATCTCTGAGCCGAGCACCGGACCCGAGGCGCTGGCAAAGGGCTATCGGGAAGCTCGGCAGACCGTCGACGTGTTGGTCACCCTCGGCCGCGAGGGGGAAGCATGTTCGGCGCGGGGGCTGGGAATCTATCGAATTCTGCTCAGCCACTTGGCGCGTGAACATCTCGACGAACTCACGCAGGAAAAGTTGGGTCCGCTGTTGGCCGAGCAGAACAAGCGCGGGGTTCCGCTGATGGAGACACTCTCGACCTATCTGGCGCGTGGACGCCATCATTCGGCAACCGCGTCGGCTCTCGGGGTGCATGTCAACACGCTCTATCAACGACTCGACGCGATCGACCGCCTGATCGGAACGCACTGGCGCGACCCGGACAATGCTCTCGATCTTCAGGTCCTGATGCGGCTGCGCAGATCGGCCGACCTGCTGGGTCTGTGATGCGAACGAATCGGTGCTCGTCGGATAGCGTCGGCGGATGGCAGTCGACTTTTCGTGGTCTCAGTTTCTGTGGATAGTCTTCGTTTTCGTAGGCGTGCCGTCGACCTTCTGGGCGCTCCTTCTGTGGGCTCTGTTCTCGAGACTGCGAGAGGGGCCGGGGAAGGGATCTATGGGGCTGTGGGCCACTGGATGGATTGCTGGCGCATCGGGTTTCGCCGCGTGTGCAGGGTGGCTGAGCTGGTCTGCCGACTATCGGGGCGAGTTCCGTGGACCGGGTCTTCCGGCCCCGAACGCGTTCCCGTCCTGGCAAGTGGCCGCGTGCGGGACGACGGTGGTGTTGCTGTGCCTGCTGGCCGCGCATCTGTCGCGATGGGCGAATACCGGCGGACACGTCGCTGCGCTGGGCACGACCGCTGGGTTCTCGACGGCGTTCTGCGTCGACGCGAGCACCGACGTCACCGGGCAATCGGGTGTGGGCGTCATTCTGTGCATGCTGGGCTGGGGTACCGGCTTGACACTGCTGATGCTCGTTCGGAACGTGGTCGGTGGGCGAAAGCGGCCGGCAGTCGAGCCGTAACTGACGTCAGATCTCGATTCCCGTTGCCTCGACCACATTCGCCCACAATGCATCTCGCATCCGCGCGGAATCTCCGCGCCAGGAGGGATAGTGCGTCGGCCGCGGCGCTCGGTCGTGCCAGAATGTGCCGGTGCTGGTCAACGCGGGATCGGCGGCCACGAGCCAGACGATCGTGTCGGCGCCGTCGTCGGCGCTGCGCAGAATGGGCTTCATCACCGAATCGAACAGTGGCATAGAGCCGGTGACGCCCGGCGTGGACGCCCAGCCCGGGTGCATGCTGTGCACCACCGGATCGTCCTCGAGCGAAAAGCGCTCGGCCAGTTGCTCGGCCACCACCACCTGCATTCGTTTCGTTCGGGCGTAAGCAGTCATCCCTGAATAGCGACCGTTCTCGAACTCGAAGTCCGAGTTCTGCAGCGGAACCGCATACATGCCGCCGCTCGATACGAACACCACCCGCGATCCGGCGTCGAACAATTCTCTCAGTCCCACCGTCAGCGCGACCGGTCCGAGAACGTGCGTGGCGAAAGCGGATTCGTGACCCTGCGCGGAGAGTCGTCGTGAATCGGGCATCACCCCGGCGCAGTGCACGAGTGCATGCACCGATGTCAGTTCGGACGCCAACGCCGCGATCAGGGCCGCCACCGAATCGAGATCGCTGATATCGCACTCACGCACCACGAGAGAGGCGTCGGGCACTTCGGTTCGGATCGCAGCAGCGGCGGCGTCGAGTCGCTCGGCCGATCGTCCGACCAGATGCACCCGCGCTCCGAGGCGGGCGAGCTGCTTCGCGGTAGCTGCTCCCAACCCCGAGGATGCGCCGGTCACCACCATGTCGATGGGGGAGGCGAACGGTAACGGATCGGCGGCCCAGAATCGCCGACGCACCGTGGCACCGATTCGGGAGTAACCGGGAACGACGGCTCTGTCGAGAATCGTGTCCACCGTGCGGCTCAGCAATGACATGCTGCGCCAGTACCCCAGGGAGTCGGGATGTATGCGCGTCGGCAGCGACTGCTCGATGCCATGATGAGTCCATGGCGCACACCACGGTCTCAGACGTCACCCGCGACATCCTCGCCGAACTGCCCGCCCATCGACGCGAGACGTTCGAGCTCCGCCTCGAACAGTGGTTTCCCGATCTGCACGACGCCGTCACGGCTGTCTACCCCGACCCTGATGCAGTGGCTGCCACGCTCGTGGAGATCGCCGCCCGTGCGTACGCGGAACGGTCCGAGGATCTGCACAGACTCGATCAGCGTCGACTGCTCGAACCCGATTGGTTTCAGCAGCCGGACATGTTCGGCTACGCCTGCTATGTGGACCGTTACGGCGAGACGCTGCGCGGAGTCGGTGAACGACTGGATCATCTGACCGATCTGGGTGTCACCTACCTGCATCTGATGCCGTTGCTTCGACCGCGGCCGGGCGACAACGACGGCGGCTACGCAGTGATGGACTATCGCGCGGTGCGAGAAGATCTGGGCACCAACGAGGATCTGCGTACTCTCGCCGAGACTTTGCGCGGACGTGGTATCAGCATGGTGGTCGACCTGGTCCTCAATCACGTTGCTCGCGAACATGAATGGGCTGTCGAGGCGCGAGCCGCCAATCCCGTGTACCGCGACTATTTCTTGATCTACCCCGATCGGACGACCCCGAATTCCTACGAGCGCACCCTCCCCGAGGTATTTCCGGACTTCGCGCCGGGCAGCTTCACGTTCGACGACGAACTCGGCGAGTGGGTGTGGACCACGTTCAACGAGTGGCAGTGGGATCTGAACTGGGCCAATCCGGCTGTGCTGGAGGAGTTCGCGAGCATCGTGCTGCACCTGGCCAATCTCGGGGTGGAAGTGCTCCGCCTCGATGCGATCGCATTTCTGTGGAAGCGGCTCGGCACCAACTGCCAGAACCAGCCCGAAGTGCATGCGATCACCCAGGCTCTCCGAGCGACCGCTCGCCTTGCCGCTCCGGCAACGCTCTTCAAGGCCGAAGCAATCGTCGGCCCACGCGATCTGTTGCCGTATCTGGGGCAGGGCAGACACACCGGGCGAGTATCGGACATCGCTTACCACAACTCGCTGATGGTGCAGGTCTGGTCGATGTTGGCCACGGGCAGTACGGCTTTGGCGCGTCATGCCCTGGCGTCGTTACCGCCCACGCCACCGAGTGGCACCTGGGTGACCTACGTGCGATGCCACGACGACATCGGCTGGGCCATCGACGACGGTGACGCGGCGTCGCTCGGACTGTCGGGTGCAGGCCATCGGCATTTTCTGGCCGACTGGTACTCCGGCGAGTTCGATGGTTCCTGGGCCGAAGGGCTTGTGTTTCAGTACAATCCGGACACCGGGGATCGCCGAATCAGTGGAACCGCAGCCGCGCTCACCGGTCTGGGCCCGGCCCGCCTGGATCCCGACGGCGCGTTCGGGCGAATCTTTCTGTCGCACGCCATCATTGCCGGATGGGGCGGCATTCCCGTCGTGTGGAGCGGTGACGAGCTCGGCTCCCCGGGAGACCCGAACTGGGCAGACGAACCAGCTCATGCCGAGGACAACAGATGGGTGCATCGACCCCGCGTCACCGACGCCGACCGCGCCGGCCGATTTCAGCAGGGGAGCGACGCCCAACGAGTGTTCGACGGCATCGCTCGCATCGCGAAGGTGCGCTCCGGTCTACCGATGTTGCACGCCGAGGCGCCGGTCGACGTCCAGACCGAATCCGACGACGGCCTGCTCGTGGTGCGCAGACGTCATCCCAGCGGCACCCTGGTGGGGCTCTACAACGTCACTTCTGAGCACCGCCCGTTCCCCCATGCGCAGTTGATCGAGCTCGGCATCCCGGCCCCCACCGAGGTGCTCTCGCAGCACGACCTGGCGGTCGACGACAACGGATCGGTATGGCTGCCGCCGTACGCGGCCTGGTGGATCGTCGACAGCCCGTCGCGCTAGAGGACGCATTACCGTGACCGAGCTGTTACCCTCCCCGGGACGGTGGGGCTGGATACGAACAAGGGGACAATCTCGATGCGCGGTCGGTTACGAAGTACGGTGCTCGCTCTGGTAGCGGTCATGGTCGCCACGATGGCAACGGTGCTGATGGGGACCGGTGTGGCGAAAGCCGACTCCGAGCTGGTCTACGTCTACTCGCCGTCGATGGACAAGAACATCCCGATCAAGGTGCTCCGAGCTGCCGGTGGCGGCCCTGCACCCACGCTGTATCTGCTCGACGGGCTGCGTGCGCCCGAGGACAACAGCGGTTGGCTCATCGAAACCGACGTCGAGAGCTTCTTCGCCGACAAGCACGTCAACGTGGTCATTCCGTTCGGCGGCGGCGGAACCTTCTACTCGGACTGGCAGCGCGACGACCCCAAGCTCGGACGGGTGAAGTGGGAAACATTCCTCACCCAGGAATTGCCGCCCTTCATGGCCGATCGTTTCGGTAGCGACAACGTCAACAACGCCGTGGCCGGCCTGTCGATGAGCGGCACCTCGGCACTGAACCTGGCGGCTCACCGGCCGGACTTCTACAAGGCGGTGGCGTCGTTCAGTGGCTACCCGACGGCCAGCAGCCCCGGATTCGCTCAGGGCATCTCGGTCGCCGTCGGCGAGATGGGCGGCAACGCGCGCAACATGTGGGGCACCTGGCCGTCGGCAGACTGGATCCGCAACGATCCGTCGCTCAATGTCGGCGCGTTGCGCAACACGGCAGTCTTCGTCTCTTCGGGTAGCGGCTCACCGGCGACGGACCCGGTGTTCAACCCGGCCAGCAGCCGCTTCGACCCCGTCAAGTTCGCGCAGATGGTGCCGCTCGAAACCGCCGCAGGCATGAGCAGTCGGGCATTCGTTCCGTTGTTGCAGGCCGCAGGCGGTCGACCCAACGTCAAGATCACCGGCACCGGCGTGCACTGGTGGAACCACTGGCAGCAGCATCTGCACGAGGCGTGGTTCGAGACCATTGCCCCGGCAGTCGGCGGTTGATCGGCAGCGAGTAATCGATAGTCCAACCCGGGTGATTCTCGCTACGATTCCGACATGAATGCACCCGTCATCGCCGTGGACTACACGGTTCTCGACTGTCCCGATCCGGCAACGCTCGCCCGGTTCTACAGCACGATCCTCGGCTGGGAACCGGTGCGCGACGACGGAGATTGGGTGGTCGTCCACGGTCCGGGCGAACTGCGGTTGGCCTTCCAGAAGGCCCCCGACTTCACCCCGGTGGACTGGCCGAACGACGGCATCAAGATTCACCTCGATTTCGTCGTCGACGAGATGGAACGGGCCCGCGACTTCGTCGTCGGTGCCGGAGCGACATTGATCGACGACGCGCACGAGTCGTTCTGGGTGTACCGAGACCCGGTCGGCCACATCTTCTGTCTCTGCAAGCGAGACTGATCTGCGTTACGCGACCTGCGCGGCCGGTACAGCTCGGCCGAGCCGCTCATCCTCTTGCTCACCGAGCCAGCGGGCGAGAACCTGGCATCCGGTGAGGCCGTCTGCGTACGGCTCCGACGCGTAGGCGATGTGCCGACCGCCACCCGAGTTGGTCCACACCCATCGTCTCCAGCCGAGCGACGTGGGTAGGTACCCGGACACCTCGGTGGCCGCGGTGCGGAGGCGTCGAACATCCTTCGCCCACTGGGCCGGTCGTAGGCGAGTGCGAGTCGCGTTCTGAAAGCTGTTGCTGCGCACGAGTAGCCAGAGCTCGCGCAACCAGGTCTTGGGCGTGCGGAACGACATCCAGCGCGTCAGGTCGGCGATGTCGCGAACGAGGCTGTCGTCGCTGGCGTTGCAGATCATGTCCGACGCGAGAGCTATCCAGTGGGTCGGAATCGACTCCGGCAGAGCCGGCCCGGTTCCAGCGACCCCGCGGCCGGTGCAGCCGGGCACCGCCCCGGCCGGCTGCTGGGGATCCGAGACCAGACCGGCCGCGACGATGCGGCTGCCGTCGACGATTCCGTCGTGAACGAGGCCCAGTACTTCGCGAACGACCGTGGCTCCCTGCGAATATCCGATCAGAGCGAGAGGCCCAGTGGTGTTCTCGATCGCGCGGCGCAGGCGACGAACTCCGAGTTCGGTGCTGTGCCGGTAGCTCAGTCCCCCGAACGCAACGGGCCCGTACGACGCCGGGTAGCCCACCCAGCGGCCGACGAAACGATCGTCGAGTGCGCCGACGACACACGACAGGAGACCGGTGACGCGGGTCCGATGGTCGGCCGGACGCGATTCGCCGGTGCCGCCGACCGCGAGTACGGTTACCTGCTCCTGGTTCATGGTTACCGAGTGTGGCCGACGAACCTGAGCCGAACGCCCGACAAATGCTGAGAACTGTCTGGCATTGACGCGTTCAGCTCAGCGCGGCACGTACGTCGTCGAGGCCATCGCGCAGAAGTGTCTCGTAGCGATCCGGATCCGGTACGGCCGCTCGGTTGGACGTCACGCTGATCGCGACGGTGTCGCCGATACCGTGCACGCCGTGCGTGAGGCTCATGGCAGGGGAGAGGGCAGGGAACCCTGCCGTGAATCGAACGGGCCCGCCGCCGAGCGTGAGGTCCGCTGCACCGCGCGAAACACTGGAGACAACAGTGTTGCCCGTGACGGTCGGCGGCACCGCAGTCGGATCGAACTGTGCGACTCCCCACGCCGCCAGGAATGCCGGGACGTGGCGTTCTGTCTCGTTCTGAGATGCGCGGGCTGTCAGCGACACCGGGTGACCTGCTCGCGCTCTGCGCTCGGCCAGGTCTGCGGCCACGAGTCGGCTGCGAGTCCGCAGGTCCGGTTCGGCGGGAAACAAGCCGACGCCGACGTTGCCGAAGTTGTTGCGTGCGCCCACTGCAGCCGTCCGTGCGACGGTGACCTCGGCTGCGAGATCGGCCGAAGCATCGTCCGAATCGCCGAGGAACCGATGGAGTGCAACGGAAATGGCCGTCAGGGCAGTGACGGTGATCGAGGTGTCGGCGAATTGGAGAGCCGACTTGGGCAGCACGATCGTTCGCAGATCCGTCCGGTCCGTAGGCGCAACGTCGAGAGTCGTCAACGCGCGAGAACGTGCAGGAGGAGGGACCGAACCGGACGCGGTGTGTTCCTCCAATCGCAGTGCGTCGCATCGCGCCCGAATGCCGGCGCGAGCCATGCGCACTACTCGCACAGGTAGAGTCAGGGCGGCGACGGCGGCGGTCAGGGGTGCGGGTGGCGCAGTCGGTGTAACGGGCCGAGAGGGCACGGGTTGTGTACCGAACAACTCGCGAGCAGTTCGGGCGGCCAGTGTTCCGTCCGCGGCTGCGTGCGACAGTTGCAGAACAGCAACAAGACTCGGTCCGTCACACGCAGGAGCACCCGATACGTTCGGATACAGGTGCAGATGCCAGACCGTGTGTCGCGGGTCGACCTGACGCTCGAACGACGACGCGACGGCGTCGAGACACTCCTGCCACGTCCGGGGTTCGGGGTGAACGCTGATCGTGTCCGTGGCGGGGTCCATCGCAGTCCAGTGTGGACGCTCGAGACCGAACGGTACCTCTGTGATTCGCAGACTCAGCACCTCGACGGCTGCACTGCGAATGCGCAGCCGTCGCACCGTGGACTCCAGTGGTTCGCGCGCTCCCTCGAAGCAATACAGCAGAAACTGGTCACTGGGGACCTTCGACGCCATCCAGTACGCCTGCGCATCGACCGGGTGGAGACGCGCAGAGCCCGACAACAGAGGTTCGGCGAACGCACAGGGCACACCAGAAGCTTAAGGCGTGCATCGGCGATCGACGGTCTCGAAACAGACCGGTTTCGTTCTGTGAGCTGTCACGACGTTCGGCCCAGGACTTCTGCATCGGCCTCGGCGTTTTCGGCGTGAATCGACGCTAGCCTGATCCAATGCACCACCGCGCCCCGATATCACGACGCCCGCGCCGCCGCGGGCGGGTGTCGTGACACCGCGGGTCGCGTCGGGATATCGAGCAGGGCTTCGCTTTTCGACCAACGCGGCAGCATCGGCCGACTACGCCACCGACATCTCCTACACCGAATACGGGTCGTCTGCCTGCACCCTCGGAACAGCCGCGGACAACACCGTATTTCTCGCCCCGGCATATACCGTCGACGGCGTCGGAGTTCTGCAGTCCTCCGATTTCGGACAATCCTGGCGAGCATCGGTGCCGGACGGCACGGTGAACACCGGCCGTCGAGCGCACATGTACTTCGACGATGCCGACGACCGGCTGTTTCTCACCGCCGGTCGCGTCGACTCGACTCCGACGCGCATGTTTCGATCGGGCTTCGACCTCGGAATCAGCGACGACCGAGGCCGAACGTGGCGCTTCCGGAGGGTGGCATCCAAGGCCAGGACAGGTGCCAAGATATTCGCCGGACCTCGGGTGTCCGCACCGGACGCGTCGTCTCCGTCATCTGCTCGCGTGACGTACCTGTCCGCTCCCACGCCGTTCGCCCTCCGCGTGCGACCTTTGATCAACGCCACTCGCCAGGTGATCTGGCGTTCGTACGACGGCGGGACCAAATGGGAGGTAGCCGGCGGGTTCGACATCGACCCGAAAAACATTCCGGGACTTCCCGGTACGGACTACGTCGCATTCGGCACCGGTGTCGTCGGCCCGGACGGCACGGTCTACATCGGCGGCCGATACGGCCGTCGTTTCGCGGTGGCGGTCAGCCGCGACGAGGGTTTGACCTGGGATGTCCGCATAGTCCCCGGATCGGCGCTCGCCAAATATCACAACCCGTTGCACCTTCTGCTGCTCGCTTCCCGATACCTACTACCGGAGTCGGTCGCCGTCGACTGCGACGGCACCCTGTACGCCCTGTGGCCGGACCGGGACGGATTGCTGCACGCTTCGTGGTCTTCCGACGGCGCGAACAGCTGGTCGAGACCCGTCGTGGTGTCCGCTCCGGGAGTGCGAGGTGCGAGGTTCGGTGCGATCACCGCCACCGGATCGGGGCGCGTCGGAATTTCGTACTACGGGCGTGAGGCCGGCCGCGCATTCCACGGCTTCATTGCGCAGAGTCGCGACTTCCGCACTGCAGGACCGGTTTTCGTCGGTGGAAAGTACAACGAACCCGATGCTCCGCTGTTTCCGTACGGGTTCCGTCGAGGTTTCCCCGGCTCCGTTTTCGGGCGATCTCTCGACGAGATGGTGCGGGTCCGGTTCGCGCCCAACGGAGATCTCGTGACCGGAGCGGTCATGCAGATGCGCGGGCGGAACCGCTTGCGTCCCTGGGCCGCACGCGCACGGCGCACCGAAATACAGGCGGTTCTGGGTCGGCTCGGCCGCATCGATCGCTCCTGATGCAGCGAAAAGCCGTGCAGCGCAGAGCTACACGGCTTTTCGATCGTTCGATTGGACCTGAGTCAGGCGACGTTCACCAGGCCGACCGTCGGGAAGAAGAAGCAACTCTTGTCCGAGCCGTCGATT
Organism: Rhodococcus sp. NPDC080181; assembly: GCF_040702225.1. Taxonomy (NCBI): domain Bacteria; kingdom Bacillati; phylum Actinomycetota; class Actinomycetes; order Mycobacteriales; family Nocardiaceae; genus Rhodococcus; species Rhodococcus sp. NPDC080181. The sequence goes on along the minus strand of NZ_JBFBKN010000001.1, from coordinate 107,039 downwards.
GCCTTGTGGTTCACGGTGCCGAACACCGCGGCCAGAACGGTTCCCGATCCGGTTTGCACGGGGACAGCGCGTGCACCGGCAGCGGGCAACGCATTGAGTGCATTGACCACGAGGGGCCGGGCCATGTCCTTCAACTCCGCCGGAATTCCGGAGTTGTCGAGGATCGACTGGGCCATGGTGGTGACCAGGCCGCCGAAGTCGGCGAAGCCGCCCTGCAGGGTGTTGACGTTGAACCACGCCACCTGCATGCCGGACTTGTCGGCCGAATCGTTGACGATGCCGGCCGGAACGAACGCGAACATCGTCTCGCCCTTGTCGACGGCATTGAGATCGGGAATCTGCAAGGACGGCACACCTGGGATTGTGGGGATGGCGGGTGCCTTCAGTTGCGGCCACGGTCCGCCGGCACCACCGGCGACGCCCGGCACGATTCCGAGCGGCGCGCCCGGTGTGGCGGCGCAGTTGATCGCAGCGGTCGGGTAGAAGAACGGCGTGATGCCGAAGTCGGTGAGAGCCTTGTTGGCCGCGTCGAGGGCAGCGAAGGGGTCTGCGGAGGTGTTCTCGGCGACCGGGGTGCGCGAGTCGGCGATGGCAGTCGCTGCGGCGAGCGAGGCACCGTCCTGCCCCTGCAATGCGGCGATCGCCCGGGCGAGCGGATCAGCGGGAGCCGGATCCGCTGCCGCAGTGGCGGGAACGGCGAGCAATGCCGCGCAGGAGAGCGCGAGCGCGCCCGCCAGACGGCTGAGGCGACGAGACATGTGTGACTCCTGTGACTTATGTGGCTGATGTTGCGTGTGCGCTGATATCACCACACATCATCTTGGCGTCACAAGCTCAGCTGTAGACCGTTGTGCAATCGAGACGGACACGCGCACCCTGCGTCAGCCGACGTCGATGCCGAAATCGCGCACGATGCCCTCCAGGCCGGACGCGTAGCCCTGACCGATTGCGCGAAACTTCCATTCGGCACCGCGGCGGTACAACTCGCCGAAGACCATCGCAGTCTCGGTCGACGCGTCCTCGCTCAGATCGAAGCGCGCGAGTTCGCGGCCGTCGGACTTGTCGACCACGCGAATGAAGGCGTTGACGACCTGACCGAAGTTCTGTCCCAACGCGTCCGCGTTGTGAATCGATACCGGAAATGCAATGGAATCCACCTCGGGTGTCAGCGCTGCAAGGTCCACGTCGATGCTCTCGTCGTCTCCTTCGCCCTCGCCGGTGCGGTTGTCTCCGGTGTGCTCGATCGCGCCGTCGGGGGAGCGCAGGTTGTTGTAGAAGACGAAGTAGTTGTCACTGAGCGCCTTCTTGTCGGTACCGAGGCCGATCGCGCTCGCGTCGAGGTCGAAGTCCCCGCCGGTGGTGGAGCGAACGTCCCAGCCCAGTCCGACGGTGACCGCGGTCAAGTTCGGTGCTTCCTTCGTCAGGGAGACATTTCCGCCCTTGGCGAGTGTTACGCCCATGTCCAACCACTCCTTCACGCTGTCGTTCGTGCTTCGTCCTCCCCACCCTATTCATGACTGCGGGCGCGGTGCTCGAGTTGCATGTGTGAACGACGAGCCACGCGGGTGGGGTGTGAGCAGTGGGGCTGGCGGTGCACATGTGTTTGTGATGGGATACGACAAAACATCGGAAAATAGCAGTGACGGCGCGTTTCGTTACGTAGGCGCGCCGTGGCAATCGAACGGCATGGGAGATTTTGTGCAGGTTTCGCGACGTGAACTGTTCAAGTACGCCGCGGCCGGCTCCGCAGCCGCCGTTGGCCTGGCCGCGTTGGGTTCGGCCACCGCTCACGCAGACGCGGGGCTGGGAACGCTCGTCGACTACGCGGGAGGGGTGCCATCGGCGTCGGCCATCAAGAGCGCGGGCCATCTCGGAGCTGTCCGCTACGTGTCGGATCGGCGTCCCGACGCGACCTGGATGGTCGGCAAGCCGATGACCGCGTCGGAGGCGCAGTCCCTCACCGAGGCCGGCTTGGAGGTGGTCTCCAACTACCAGTTCGGTAAGGGTGCCACCGCGGATTGGCGAGGCGGGTACGTTGCGGGCGTCAAGCATGCGAAACGTGGACTCGAGCTCCATCTGGCGGCCGGTGGCCCGTCCGATCGGCCGATCTACGCATCGATCGACGACAACCCGACGGCCGTCGAGTTCGCCACCCTCATCGCGCCGTACATCCTGGGCTGGCAGTCGGTGATCGGAGCGGAGAACACCGGTATCTACGCAAATTCTCCGACCATCGAATTGGCGTCCGTCGCAGGACTGGGCCAGTGGTATTGGCAGCACAATTGGGGGACCCCGAAGGGGTTCGTACATCCCGAAGCGCACATTCACCAGATTCGTATCGACAAGGACACGGTGGGTGGAGTGAAAGTGGATATCAACAATGTCTTGAAGTCCGATTACGGCCAGTGGTCGAAATCCGGTGCCGACATCGTCTGAATACCATCCGTGTAATTCGGTGGTCTTTTCTCCGGCCGATAAGCACGAAAGCAATTCGCCCCCGGCTTCGAGGAAGCCGGGGGCGAATTGCTGTGGTCTCGTGAGCTACGGAACGTAGACCGTGCCGATCGTCGGCAGGAAGTTGCAGCTGCGCGGCGGCGCTGCGGCGTCTTCCTTGGACTGAGTGGTGATCGATCCGGACACCACGGACAGCACGCGACCGGGGCCGGTGTCGGCGATGGCCGACAACGTCGCCGGGCCGTCGGCGTTGATCTTGGCTGCGCCGGTCAGGTCCTGGGTTCCCGATCGGCGGTTGTCGATGTTGAGCCACGTCACGGTGAGCGGAGCGGACTGCTGCGCGGCGAGAGGCGCGGTACCGAGGGCGGTGAAGACGAAACCGGCCTGGCCTGCAGCCGGTCCGGGGGGCGGCAACGTGGCCGGTCCGGGAACGGCCAAGGCGGTTCCGACGGAATCTGCGGTGTCGGAGATGCAGCCCTTGCCCAGGGTCGGGTACAGGAACTGTGCGATGACGGGGCCGTCGGCGGGCAGCTCGGGCCCACCGCCGCCGGATCCGTCCAGGAAGGTGATGACCGATTCCAGCAGCGACTTGACCTGGTCCGGAAGCTGCGCGGTTTCGAGAAGGGCGCGAGCCTGGCCGAGGAGATCTGCTGCGGGAGCGGCACCCACATCGGCCGGTCCTGCAGCTGCACCGACGATGGCAGGCGCGAAGGACGCGAGTGCCTCGATGTCGGAGAGGTTGGGTAGGGGTTCACCGGGAGCGGGCAGGAACTGGGCGATCAGCGCTGCGGGATCTGCCGGAGCAGCCGGCAGGTCTGCCGGAGCCATGGGCACCAGAGGCTGAGCGGATGCGCTGGTCGGCACAACGAGTGCGGCGGCTGCGGCCACAGCCAGAGCTGTGACGACGCGACGCGTTCCGCGAGTACGAAGCACGGTGATATTCCCCATTCTGATCATGACGCAGGTCCACGGCGACAGCCGGTGCCCGAGGGGTCACTCTATGTAGAGCGATCCCGGATGTACAGCCGTAGTAGGTCCAGTCCTCCCCGGCTGAACTCTATCGAGGATTCTATGGGCCACGCGCTGCGAATTCTCCGCAGAATCGAACAATAGCGTGTTGCACGAGTGACCAGTGTGAAAGGTGATGTAAATGTTACGAGGGGATCGGCACGGTTAGGGTGGGTATCGATCGCCCTATAAGCTCGGCTGTCGATAAACGGCATCGATACCGAACGGAACCACACGCACCGTGAACCGACTTGTTCGGCTGGCCCCCGTTCTGCTGGCAGTTTCGGTGATCAGCCGATTCGTGTGGGCGTTCGTCACCCCCAACGGTATGAACCTCGTCGACCTGCACGTCTACGTCGAAGGCTCCGCTGCGCTGCTCGGCGACAACCTGTACGACTACACGTACTCGGTGCAGACCCCGGACTTCCCACTGCCGTTCACGTATCCACCGTTCGCTGCCCTGGTGTTCTTCCCGCTGCACTATCTGCCGTTCACGGTGGTCGGCATCGTCTGGCAGGCCGCGACGATGATCGCGCTGTTCGCAGTGGTCCGGCTCGCCCTGTCGATGGTTCTCGGCGACGACCGGGCCGCCGACTGCCGCTGGGTGAGAATCGCCATGCTGTGGACCGCGCTGGGGCTGTGGTCCGAGCCCGTGCGCACCACCCTCGATTACGGCCAGGTCAACGTGTTCCTGGTGCTGCTCGCGCTACTCGCGGTACGCAGCTCGCGCTGGTGGGTGGCGGGCGGACTCGTGGGCTTCGCCGCGGGCATCAAGCTGACCCCGGCCATCACGGGCCTGTACTTCCTCGCCACTCGGCGGTGGAAGGCCGCGGCGTTCTCGGCGGTGGCATTCGCACTCAGTGTCGCGGTCAGTTATGCGGTGCTGGGGCGTCAGGCGGCCACGTACTTCACCACGTTGCTCGGCGATGCCGACCGCATCGGACCCGTCGGCTCGGTCTGGAATCAGTCTCTGCGTGGAGCTCTGAGCCGGATCGTGGGCGAGGACGTCGGCCAGGGACCGCTGTGGATCGCCGCCGCAGTGATCGCCGTGGTCCTCGCAGTGCTGGCATGGCGAGCGCTCGATCGCCGCGACTACCTGGGAACCCTGATCATCGTCCAAATCCTGGGCCTGTTGGTGTCGCCTATCTCGTGGTCGCATCACTGGATCTGGGTGATTCCGATGGTGATCTGGCTGCTGCACGGGCCGTTGCGCGATATCGCCGGAGCCAAGATCGTTGCCGGCTACTGGCTGGTGACGGTCACGGTGGGGGTGCCCTGGTTGCTGAGCTTCTTCCAGGAATCGATCTGGACCATTCCCCGTCCTGGGCTCGAGGCCTGGGCCGGTGCCGTCGACGTGATCGGATCGGCCCTGTTCCTCGGCTGGGTCGTCTACGCAGGACTTGTCAGGAAGGCGCGGTCAGTGCATCGATCCGACGCGCCAGATCCACGTCCTTCTGCGTGAGACCGCCGGCGCTGTGTGTGGACAGCGTGAACGTGAGCGTCCGCCATCGGATGTCGATGTCGGGGTGATGGTCCGCCGCCTCCGCGGCGTCGGCCACGCGGTTCACCACCTCGATCGCGGCGGAAAACGACGTCAGCTCGACGGTGCGAGTCAGAGATTTCTCCGCCACCGTCCAGTGGGTGAGCTGTGCGTCCTCGATATCGCGGTCGGTCAGCAATTCGGTCATAGAAAGATGGTGGCATGTCCGGTACCCCTACGGCTGTGGTTGTCGCGGCCGCGTTGATCGACGACGGTCGTCTGCTGCTCGCGCAACGAACTCGTCCGCCGGAGTTGGCCGGTCGGTGGGAGCTGCCCGGCGGCAAGGTCGAGCCGGGGGAGTCGGAGGACGCCGCACTGGCGCGCGAACTGCGCGAGGAACTGGGGGTCGAGTGTTCGATCGGTGCCGCGCTCAGCGGAGACGTCGAGCTTTCCGGTGGCATGGTGTTGCGGGCCTACCGAGCCTCGATTGTCTCGGGAACCCCTGCGCCGCTAGAGCATTCGGCTCTACGGTGGGTCGATGCCGCGACGCTGCCGACGGTGGATCTGGTCGATGCGGACCGACTCTGGCTGCCGGACCTACAGGAAATTCTGCTCACTTCGCCCGAGCGGTCTTCAGACCTTTCTTGAGGTCTTTCTTGGTCGCGCCCGCGGATTCCAACTTCTTCATTCGCATGATCACGACGGGGCATTTGATGCAACGAACTTTCTTGCGGCAGCATTTTTTCTTGGGCTTCATCCCCGAGACATCTGCGGCCTTTATCTTGCCCATGGGCACCAAGACTAATGGGTGGCGCAGGTCACAGACCTGAGGGTGGCGCGGGGCACTGCCGGACTACGGGTAAACTCGATCAGTCGCGAGAACCTCGCGGTGCAGCGCGCTTCTCTAGCGACATAAGCCCGCTAGCGAACAAGAGCCCGCATTCGACTCCAGGAGAATTTTTCGCGTGAGCGCCCCAAGCAGTGCAGACAACATCGACAGCACCACTACTTTTCGCAACGTCGCCATCGTTGCACACGTCGACCATGGCAAGACCACCCTGGTCGACGCCATGCTTCGGCAGTCCGGCGCGTTCGAGGAACGTGCCGAAGCGATCGACCGCGTCATGGACTCGGGTGACCTCGAAAAAGAAAAAGGCATCACGATCCTGGCCAAGAACACGGCCGTTCACAAGCGCAATGCCGACGGCACCATCACCGTCATCAACGTGATCGACACCCCCGGCCACGCCGACTTCGGCGGAGAGGTCGAGCGCGGCCTGTCCATGGTCGACGGCGTCGTGCTCCTCGTCGACGCTTCCGAGGGCCCGCTGCCGCAGACCCGTTTCGTGCTGCGCAAGGCGCTCGCCGCGTCGTTGCCGGTGATCCTGGTCGTCAACAAGACCGACCGTCCCGACGCGCGTATCGAAGAGGTCGTCTCGGAGAGCCACGATCTGCTGCTCGACCTCGCGTCCGATCTCGACGACGAAGCGTCCGAGGCAGCCGAGCTCGCCCTCGACCTCCCCGTTCTCTACGCCTCCGGCCGTGAGGGCAAGGCCTCGAAGGTCCAGCCCCAGAACGGACACGCTCCCGACGCCGAGAACCTCGACGAGCTGTTCGAGGTTCTGCTCAGCTACGTCCCCGCGCCCAAGGGCAACGTCGACGCGCCGCTGCAGGCACACGTCACCAACCTCGACGCGTCGGCCTTCCTCGGCCGCCTCGCCCTGGTTCGTATCCACAACGGCCAGCTCTCCAAGGGCCAGACCGTCAGCTGGATGCGTGAGGTCGACGGCGAGCCCGTCGTTCAGAAGGCCAAGATCACCGAGCTGCTCAACACCATCGGCGTCGAGCGCGTTCCCGGCGAGAAGGGTGTCGCAGGAGACATCGTCGCCGTCGCGGGCTTCCCGGACATCATGATCGGCGACACCCTCGCCGATCTGGAGAACCCGGTCGCTCTGCCTCGCATCACCGTCGACCAGCCGGCCATCTCGGTCACCATCGGCACCAACACGAGCCCGCTCGTCGGACGCGTCAGCGGCCACAAGCTCACCTCGCGCATGGTCAAGAGCCGCCTCGACCAGGAGCTCATCGGTAACGTCTCGCTCAAGGTCCTCGACATCGGTCGCCCCGATGCCTGGGAGGTCCAGGGTCGTGGAGAGCTGGCGCTCGCCATCCTCGTCGAGCAGATGCGTCGTGAAGGCTTCGAGCTCACCGTCGGCAAGCCCCAGGTGGTCACCCAGCAGGTCGACGGCAAGCTGCACGAGCCCTTCGAAGAGCTGATGGTCGACACACCGGAGGAATACCTCGGTGCAGTGACGCAGCTGCTCGCCGCACGCAAGGGCAAGATGGTCCAGATGACGAACCACGGCGCAGGCTGGGTTCGCATGGAATTCATCGTTCCCTCGCGTGGCCTGATCGGTTTCCGCACCGAGTTCCTCACGGACACTCGCGGCACCGGCATCGCCAACGCTGTCTTCCACGGTTACGCGCCGTGGGCCGGCGAGATCCGCGCCCGCCACACCGGCTCGCTCGTCTCGGACCGTCACGGCACCGTGACCCCGTTCGCGATGATCCAGCTGGCCGATCGCGGCACGTTCTTCGTCGAGCCGGGCGCAGACACGTACGAGGGCATGGTCGTGGGTATCAACCCGCGTCAGGAAGACCTCGACATCAACGTCACCCGCGAGAAGAAGCTGACCAACATGCGTCAGTCCTCCGCCGACGTCATGGAGACCCTGGCCAAGCCGAAGAAGCTGGACCTGGAAATGGCCATGGAGTTCTGTGCAGGCGACGAGTGCGTCGAGGTGACCCCCGAGGTCGTCCGCGTCCGCAAGGTGCACCTCGATTCCAACGAGCGCGCCCGTGAGCGTTCGCGCAGCAAGACGCGCGACAAGGCTGCTCTGTAAGACAGATCCTGTACGGCAGAAGCGACGTGTCACCATCGTGGGACGTCGCTTCTGCCGTACCTGTAGCCGATCACGAAGGAGATCCTCGTTGCGTAACGTACTGATGCCGGTGGTTCTGGCCTCCGCCACTGCCCTGGTACTCACCGCATGCACCGCGGATCCACCGCCACCGATCGAGAGCGTCGAAACTCCGGTCACCACGACGACCGTGCCGTCGAAGACCGGCGACCCCGTAGTCGTGGCGATCGACGACGTGGGCATCGGGTTCAACCCACACCTGCTGGCCGACCAGTCGCCCGCCACCGCCGCGGTCAGTTCGCTCGTGCTGCCCAGCCCGTTCCGCCCCACCCTGAACCCCGACACCGGCGTGACCACGTGGGAGCCGGACCTGTCGCTGTTGATCTCCGCCGAAGTGACCTCTCAGTCTCCGTTCACCATCCGGTACCAGCTACGCAACGAGGCCCAGTGGTCCGACAGCGCACCGATTGCGGCCGAGGACTTCCGGTACCTCTGGCAGCAGATGATCACGCAGCCGGGCGTCGTCGATCCGGCCGGCTACGCACTGATCAGCGATGTTGCCTCTTCGGGCGGCGGCAAGACCGTCGACGTCACCCTCGAGTCGCCGTATCCGGCGTGGCAGCGATTGTTCGCCGACCTCGTGCCCTCGCACCTGCTCAAGGATTCGCCCGGCGGCTTCGAGGGTGGCCTCACCGACAACGTGCCGGTCTCCGGTTCGCGGTTCAACATCAAGACCGTCGACCAGGGCCGGGACGAGATTCTGCTGGAACGCAACGATCGCTTCTGGGACCAACCCGCCTCGCCCGACCAGATCCTCATTCGGCGCGGAGGCACCCCCGCACAGTTGGCCGATTCGTTGCGGTCGAGTGATGCGCAGATCGCACAGGTTCGGGGTGGGTCTGCGACGCGCGCGCAACTCTCGGCAATTCCCGGGGTCCGCACCGACACGATCCATCAATCGCGAGTGTTGTCGATGACCGTGAACGGCCGGGCACCGAATATGTCGGAGTCGCTTGTGCGGCAGGGGATCATGGGTCTGCTGGACCCGAACCTGCTGGCCACGGTCGGGGCCGGAGGAGGGGCGACGGATCGCCGAGCAGCAGCGCAGTTGTCGTCGCCATCGGACCCCGGTTACACCGCGACCGCACCCGCCCCGATCGGCAGAACCGCGGCCCTCGACCTGCTTCGCCGCGCCGGCTTCGTTCCGACACCCGATGCGATCGTGACCTCGACGCCGAGCGCGGGCGCATCCACGACCTCTGCTGCGCCGCCGACCACCAGCGCGCCGACCACGAGCGCGCCGGCTCCCGGAGTACCCCGACTCGCAGACGCCGGCGGTACCGCGCTGCGATTCGTCATCGGTGCCGTCGAGAACGACGACATCGCACTGGCCGTGGCCGGGACCGCCGCGGACGAGCTCGTCAGTGCGGGTATCGACGCGACCGTCACTCCGCTGCCCGCGGACGAGTTGTACTCGACGGCGCTGACCGAAGGCGGCGTCGACGCCGTGGTCGGGTGGACCAGTGCGGGCGTGGACCCGGCAACGGCCCTGGCCTCGCGCTTCGGCTGTGTTGTCGAGCCGGCTCCGGGGAGCAGCGGCAGCGTGGACGCCCCGCGCAATCTGTCCGGTCTGTGTGTTCCGGAATTACAGCCGACGATCGACCGCGCCCTGATAACCGGCGTCGATGCGACGATCGTTGCCGAGGAGATCGAGCCCAAGCTGTGGTCTCTGGCGTCGACGCTGCCGATCATGCAGGACCAGTCCGTGGTGGCTGCGGTGCCGGGTATCACCGGCGTCTCGTTGACCGGGCCGGTCGAGGTCGGCATCTTCGCCGATGCCGCGAAGTGGATCCGGACGGTCCGGTGAACACCGTGCGCTTGCCTCGGGTGATCATCTTCGACGTGAACGAGACCCTGTCCGACATGGCTCCCATGGCGGCGCGATTCGCCGACGTCGGAGCGCCCGAGCACCTGTTCCCGACGTGGTTCGCAGGAGTGCTGCGGGACGGGTTCGCGCTCGCGGTCGCAGGTACCGCTCGGCCGTTCGCCGAGGTCGGTTCCGGTGTGCTCGAGGCGTTGCTGTCCGATGCCGCGATCGATCGCCGGTTGGACGATGCAGTGGACCACATCATGGCCGGTTTCGCCGAGCTCGAGGTCCATCCCGATGTGGTAGCCGGAGTGAATGCTCTTGCAGCGCTTGGTATTCGGATGATCACCCTCAGTAACGGGTCCGCGTCGCTCGCGCAGTCTCTGCTCGAACGAGCTGGCGTGCGGAGTGCTTTCGAGTTGCTGCTCTCGGTCGAGGACGCCGGACGTTGGAAGCCGCACGCCGATGCCTACCGCTACGCGTTGGAGCAGTGCGGTGTCGAACCCGGCGACGCGATGCTGGTGGCCGTGCACCCCTGGGATATCGACGGTGCGCACCGGGCAGGCCTGTCGACGGCGTGGCTCGATCGCGAGAACCGTCCTTATCCCGACCATTTCGTGCCTGCCGATGTGACAGCGCAGTCGTTGCCGGATGTGGCGCGAATGCTCGGCGAGCGATGAACGGCTGCCCGACCCAGAAACCGAGACAAACGATGACACAGCGAGTAGCGAGCGACGAGGCATGACGGAACAGGTTGTGACAGAGCAGGTTGTGACAGAACAAGCGATGACGCAGCCGCAGCGGTTGCTGCTGGTCCATGCGCACCCGGACGACGAGAGCATCACCACCGGCGGGACCATCGCCCATTACGTGCGCGCGGGCGTCGACGTCACCGTGCTGACGTGCTCGCTCGGTGAAGAGGGTGAGGTGATCGGCGATACGTGGGCCGATCTCGTGGTCGACCGAGCCGATCAGCTCGGTGGCTACCGAATTCTGGAACTGCATCGCGCACTCGCGGCGTTGGGCTGCAACCCTCCCCGCTTTCTCGGTGGTGCCGGCCGCTGGCGAGATTCTGGAATGGCCGGAACCCCGGCTGCTCTCAAACCGCGCGCATTCGTCAACGCAGACCGGCAGGAGGCGCTCGGGGCGCTCGTGTCGGTGATCCGCGAACTCAGGCCTCAGGTCGTCGTCGGTTACGACCCCGAGGGTGGCTACGGACACCCCGATCATCAGCAGGTCCACTCCCTGGTGACCGAGGCGGTCGAGGTCTGTGGAACGGACGCCCATTCCGCGGCCGGAGCTCCGTGGGAGGTGGCGAAGTTCTACTGGACCGTCACCGGCCGCGATCAACTGGACGCGGGACTCCGGGCGATCGCCGATATCCCCGAGGGGTGGCGCATGCCCCTCGACGGCGAGTTGCCGAGTGTGGCCGAGGACATGATCACTACCAGCATCGACGTTCGCGGTGTGCTCGACGCGAAGACCGACGCGTTGCGTGCGCACGCCACGCAGGTGACGGTTGCGCCCTCGGGTGCCGAGTACGCACTCTCCAACGACATCGTTCAGCCGATCCTGCCCGACGAGCAGTACGTACTCGTGCGGGGCGTGCTCGGCTCCGACGGGGCGGGCAGGGAGAACGACTTGTTCGCGGGCGTACTAGGCTGTGTTCCGAATCACTGATCTCATGACAACAGGGGCGGAACACACATGTACAACTGGGTAGTGCAGGACGCAATCGTCGCGTTCGTCGATTCTCTCAAGCCGCAGTTCGGCGCACAGGCAGATCTGTACCAGTACGTTCTGGGTCAGATCGCCATGGGTGCGAGCAACTTGCTGACCTCGCTGGGCTATCCGCCGGTTTCCTGAGTGCCGGTGCCCGGTTTTTCGAATGCGATGCCCGGTTTTCGAATGCGGTGCACTGAAACGACCCGGGCCAAGGCAGTATTGGGCGCATGATCTCGAAGGCCGCATCCAATACTGTCGCCCTGGTGTCGTGGGCGACGGTCGCAGTACTGGTGTTCGACGGCTTCCTGTCCGGAATCCTGTCGGTCTTCTTTCTCCCGACCTACGTGGGGTCGGTGCAGTTTCCCATCAGCGCGGTGCTCGGGGGCATCGCGAACGTCGCTCTGGTTCTGGCCGCGCGTAAGGTCGCCGAACGGCCGATCTGGGTGGCGTCGCCGCTGATCGGATGGTTCGTCGCAGTAGTGCTGTGCTTGTTCGGCGGCCCCGGCAACGATGTTCTGCTGCTGGCCGACTGGCGCACGATGCTGCTCATCGTGGCCGGTGCCGGGCCTGCCGGTGTGCTGCTGTTCATGTTCAGAATGAAAGCCATCACAGCAAGCGTGCGTGCCGACCCGCATTCCGGAGCACGTCCTCGATCATCGTCGGGGTCAGCAGTCCGGTGAACGTGTTTCGCTGACTGACATGGTAGCTGGCGAACACGGTGATCGTGCCCAGATCGAGCTGCACGCCGTGACCGAATTTCGGTGCAGGCCTGGGTATTTCCCACCCGTTCGCGGCGAGAATCGGTAGCAGCGACTGCCAACCGAACGCCCCGAGCACGAGAATCGACTTCAGTCGCGGACGCAGCAAGCGCAATTCGTCGTCGAGCCAGGGGCGGCACCGATCGCGCTCGGCGGGAGTCGGCTTGTTCTGCGGCGGAGCGCAGTGCACGGGGGCAGCGATACGAACTCCGTTGAGCGTAAGCCCGTCGCCGATGTGCGTCGCGGTCGGTTGGCTGGCGAGCCCGACGGCATGCATGGCTCGGTACAGCACGTCTCCGCTGCGGTCCCCGGTGAACATCCGTCCGGTGCGATTGCCGCCGTGGGCGGCCGGGGCGAGCCCGACGATCAACATCGACGCATCGGCCGGGCCGAAGCTGGGAACGGCTCGCCCCCAATACGTTTCGTTGGCAAACGCGGCGCGCTTCTCGGCAGCGACCTGTTCGCGCCACTGCACCAGCCGTGGACAGGCGCGACACTGGGACACCGCCAGGTCGAGCTGCGCAATGGTCTGCGGGCGCTCCTTCTTCATCGGCTCCTTCTTTATCGGCTACGTCTTCACGTGCTGGGGCGAAGCCAGATGTCTCCGGCACCCGGTGTGACGGCGTCGATCATTGCCCACGCGTTCTCGATGGGTATGTCGACCACCTCGTAGCGTCCGACGCCCGCCGGTGTCGCTGCCACGACGGTGGCCACGCCGGCGCGACGTTGGAAGAACGTCTGGCGCACCGTCCAACCGATGATGCCGCCGGCTTCGAGGCTGTGCCGGGTGCGGTCGAGCGATCCGTGCTGGGTGATCAGCCAGCCGGGCAGGACGGCGTGCCCGAGGCCGCGGTAACGGTCGTGAGCGACTCCGACGGCAGCCACGAACAGCACGGCCACGACGATCCACGCGAGGATCGGGATCGGTGCGCCGAGAGACTGCGCAATTCCAAGTCCGGCCGCGACGACGAGCAGCGGTAGAACGGCCCGGGTGTAGCGGCGTCGCCGCGCGGCAGGCCCGTGCTGCAGAAGCGGGCGGTCGGCATTGCCGTGCATGCCTGCGTCGCCGAGCACCGTGGTCATCATGCGCAGCGCCTCGGCCCGCGGAGCTTGGGGGAGCAGCAGCGACGATTCCTTCTTCTCGGCGCTCACTCCGGTCATGATGGCGTCGAGTCGAGCCCCGCCGACCGACCTCAGTAGTAGTGGTAGCGACAGGGAAGTGCCGCGCAGTCTCTTGCGGTCGAGGGTCGACTGACGGGTGCGGAGCAGCCCGTGGCTGACGTGCAGGGTGCGACCCTGGTCGGTGACGGTCAGGTTGCCGTAGGTGATCAGGTATCGAACGCAGGCGAAGATGCTGGACACCACGAGGAGCACAATCAGTGCGAGGACGACGAACAGGGCGATGCCGAACCGTTGCGCCGATTCGACGCTGTTCGAGATCACCGACGTCTCCGCCAACGTTTGTCCGATGCCGTACTGGAACAGCACGCCCACTGCCGCGGCGATGGTGACGATGCCGGTGATGGAGAATGGCGCGAACCGCACCCACGAGAATTGCCAATGTGCAATCTCGACGCCGGGGTCGTTTGCGGCAACGGGCATTCCGTCGCTCGGCGTTGTTCGGCCCGACACCCGCTGCAGCAGTTCACCGCGAAGCTCCGGCACCAGTGACGTGTCGAGGGCGTTGAGCTCGAAAGCCTCGCCTTTGCCCGCCTGCTGGCCGGTCCCGATGCGGAGAATGGACAGGCCGAGCACTCGGTGCAGTACGTTCGCTTCCACGTCGACCGACCGAATCCTGTTGCGCGGGATGGACAGTACTTTCTTCTGCAACACCCCGGTGCGCAGTTGTACGTGCACCGGCCCGATCCGGTAGCTGGTGGTGAACCAGCGCGCAATCGCGAACACGACGACGACCGCGAGGATGCCCAGACTCCAGTAGTGATTACCGCTCTGACTGCCGACGAAGAACGAGATCAGCAGTACCGGCAGGATCTTGATGCCCTCGTTCACCGGATGCACCAACAACATTCGCTTGTCCAGGCGCAACCACGGCTGCTCCTCTTCGACTGCCAGCAACTCCGCCTGATCGGTCATGTGGCATCTCCGACGGTGCGGCCGGCGATATCGGTCAGTCGCGTGACGGTCTCGTCCGCAACGGCCTGATCGAGTGCGGTGATCTTCACCGCGCCCGCCGACGATGCCGTCGTCACGGTGACCGTCGCCAACCCGAGCAGGCGATCGAGTGGTCCGCGCTCGGTGTCGACGGTCTGCACCCGCGAGATGGGGGCGATGCGTCGTTCTTGGCTGAGCCAACCGGTGCGGGTGTACACGGCGGTGTCGCTGATCTCCCAGCGGTGCACGCGGTAGCGCCACTGCGGCACGATCGCGAGGTGCAGTGCGGTCAGCACGACCGATGCGACGAGGACGGTGACGTGCAGCCACGACGTCCGGTTCGAGTCGACGAAAAACCAGACGATCTGAGCGATGAACACCGGTAGCCACAGCAGTCCGGCGCTCAGTGTCCAGAGCAGACGCGCACGGGGAGAAGGCTGCCACTGTGGGTCTGTCATCGTTGTCACGGTACAAACCTAGCGCTGCCCCGTCGTGCGCGTTGTGCGCCCTTCCAGGTACGCAAAACGCGCACAAGGGCCGCAGGCCCACCCGCGGGTGGCACGTGCGTACCAAGAAGGCGCATGATCGACTGGTGACTTCGCAGCCTGATACCGCTCCAGCCGCCTCCGCCATGCGCCGCGTCCTGCGTCGCGCCCGCGACGGGGTGTCGCTGAACGTCGACGAGGCAACCGTCTTGCTGCACGCTCGCGGTGACGACCTCGTGGATCTGATGACGTCGGCGTCCCGGGTACGGGATGCCGGGTTGGAGTCGGCGGGCCGTCCGAAGACCGTGTCGTATTCGCGCAAGGTGTTCGTGCCCATCACGCGGTTGTGCCGCGACAAGTGCCACTACTGCACGTTCGTCACGGTGCCGGGCAAGCTCAATGCCGCCGGGCACGGGATGTTCATGGATCCCGACGAGATCATCGACGTCGCCCGCAAGGGTGCCGAGTTGGGCTGCAAGGAGGCGCTGTTCACGCTCGGCGACAGGCCGGAGGAGCGGTGGCCCGAGGCCAAGGCGTGGTTGGACTCGCGCGGCTACGACTCGACTCTGGACTACGTGCGCGCGATGTCGATCAGGGTGCTCGAGGAGACCGGCCTACTGCCGCACCTCAATCCCGGAGTGATGTCGTGGCAGGAGCTCTCGCGCCTCAAGCCGGTGGCCCCCTCGATGGGCATGATGCTCGAGACCACCTCGCGTCGGCTGTTCGAGGAGAAGGGGCAGGCGCATTACGGCAGTCCCGACAAAGATCCCGAGGTGCGGCTGCGCACACTGACCGACGCGGGCCGGCTCAACATTCCCTTCACGACGGGCATCCTCGTCGGCATCGGTGAGACGTTGCGGGACAGGGCCGAGTCCATCATGGCAATTCGTAAGGTGCACAAGTCTTTCGGTCATGTGCAAGAGATCATCGTGCAGAACTTCCTGGCCAAGTCCGATACCGCGATGCGGTCCGTGCCCGACGCGGGAATGGAAGAATTTCTGGCGACCATCGCGGTGACGCGCATGGTGGTCGGTCCGTCGATGCGAATTCAGGCCCCGCCGAACCTCGTCGCAGCGGAGGAGACCGCAGCGTTGCTCGGCGCAGGCGTCGACGATTGGGGCGGTGTCTCGCCGCTGACTCCCGACCACGTCAATCCCGAGCGGCCGTGGCCGAACCTCGACACTCTCGCCGAGTTGTCGGCGGCCGCCGGTTACACGCTCGTGGAACGTACTGCCGCGCAGCCGCAGTACGTGTTGGCCGGTGCACCGTGGATCGACCCGCGAATCTCGGCACACGTGCGGGCAGTGGCCGACCCGGAGACCGGGATGGCACGCGAGGGCGTCAACCCGACCGGTCTGCCGTGGCAGGAGCCCGACGAGGAATGGGAGTCCTCGGGACGGGTGGATCTGAACACCGAGATCGACACCGAGGGCCGCAACACCGAGACGCGCTCGGATCTGGCGAATGCGTTCGGCGACTGGGATTCCATTCGTGAGCAGGTGCGTGATCTCGCCGGGCTGGAGCGGGTGGATCGCGACCTCGTGTCGGCGTTGACGGCGGCTGAGAAGGACCCGGCCGGTCTGTCGGACGAGCAGTACCTCGCCCTGGCGACGGCCGAAGGCCCCGGCATGGACGCCGTTGCCGCGCTCGCCGACGATCTGCGTAAGCAGGTCAACGGGGACACCGTCACCTACGTGGTGAACCGGAACATCAACTTCACCAACATCTGCTACACCGGATGCCGTTTCTGCGCGTTCGCGCAGCGCAAGGGCGACGCCGACGCGTTCACACTGTCCACCACCGAAGTCGCCGACCGTGCGTGGGAAGCGCACGTCGTCGGGGCCACCGAGGTGTGCATGCAGGGCGGCATCGACCCCGAACTGCCGGTGACGGGATACGCCGATCTGGTCCGTGCGGTCAAGGCGAAAGTGCCGTCGATGCACGTGCACGCGTTCTCGCCGATGGAGATCGTCAACGGGGCCTCCCGCGGCGGCCAGTCGATCCGCGAGTGGCTCACCGAGCTGCGGGCCGCCGGCCTGGACTCGATTCCGGGTACCGCCGCAGAGATTCTCGACGACGAGGTGCGGTGGGTGCTCACCAAGGGCAAGCTGCCCGCCGCCGAGTGGATCGAAGTGATCACCACCGCGCACGAGGTGGGCCTGCGATCGAGCTCGACGATGATGTACGGCCACGTCGACAATCCGTCGCACTGGGTCGGGCACCTGAACGTACTCAAGAAGATCCAGGACAAGACCGGTGGATTCACCGAGTTCGTGCCGCTGCCGTTCGTGCACCAGTCGTCGCCGCTGTATCTGGCGGGTGCCTCGCGTCCCGGCCCGACCAATCGGGACAACCGTGCGGTGCATGCCCTGGCCAGGATCATGCTGCACGGCCGTATCGACAACATTCAGACGTCATGGGTGAAATTGGGAATCACGGGTACACAGGCGATGCTGAACGGAGGCGCGAACGATCTGGGCGGGACCCTGATGGAAGAGACGATCTCGCGCATGGCGGGTTCGCAGAACGGTTCGGAGAAGACCGTCGCGGAACTGCACGAGATCGCCGACGGCATCGGTCGACCGGTTCGTCAGCGCACCACTACGTACGGCCCGGCACCGGCGGTGTCGGTCGCCGGCCTGATCTGACCTACAGGTCTTTACCCGAAACGGAGTTTGCCCGACATGGACGACCGTCGAGTCGCCGCGGTACTGAGCAGTGCCGTCGCCATCATTCATCCCGTGCTCGACATCCTGGCCACACGTGACCCGATCGGACTGAAAGGACGGACGTTCCGCGAGTCCTCCGCGGACGATTCGACCCTCGACAACGTCATCGACTTCCTGGCCAAGGCGTTCGACACCACCGACTTCCCGGGTACCGCCGGCTGGGAGAAGCTCGACAGTGATGCTCGTTCGCAGTGGTGGGTCAATCGCATCGGAGCTCTCAACACTGTCGCCGTCGCCTTCCCCGGCGTCTTCGGCATCCTGGTCAACCGTTTGCCGATCCAGGATCTGCTCGGGTTCGCCAACCAGGCGATGGTGCTCGTCGCCGTGGCTCGCGAATCCGGAGTGACCGACCGCGAGACGCACGTGGCGCTGCTCGGGTCGGTGCTGTGCAAGCGTGACCTGACGTCCTTGGCCGACAGTGCTCCTGCGAAGAAGGAAGAATCGCCGAAATCCGGCCCGTTCGCACTGCTGCGCGGAATGTGGCAGATCGCCAACGTGCTGCGTGACGTGGCAGGCGAGTTGGAGAAGCGCCCGCATCCACGCGGGTTCTATCGGGTACTCGGAGCCATCCCGCTCGTCGGTGGCGTCGCCGGATATCTCGGTGAGCGGGGCGCACTGTCGCGCGCTGCCAAGCAGGGACGCAAGTGGCTCGCCGCCCACAAGACGGCGTCGGCTTCGGTGGCCCAGCCCGCGAAGCAGCTCCGGCGATAGCAGGCCGGAGCAGGTGAGGTCACCCTGGTCGGATTGTCCCAGGTTCGGACCGCGATACTAGGATGCTGAGGGCGCGAGAGCGCCCACGATCTATACAAGGAGGGGAGAGCAGCAGTGACCTACTCGATTGCAGAACCGTGCGTAGATGTACTGGACAAAGCGTGCATCGAAGAGTGCCCGGTGGATTGCATCTACGAGGGTAACCGAATGCTGTACATCCACCCCGACGAATGCGTCGACTGCGGAGCCTGCGAACCCGTGTGCCCCGTCGAGGCCATCTTCTACGAAGACGACGTGCCCGAGCAGTGGAGTGCATACGTCAGCGCCAACGTCGATTTCTTCGACGATCTCGGATCTCCCGGTGGCGCAGCGAAACTCGGCAAGACCGACTACGACCCGCCGTTCATCAAGGCTCTGCCTCCCATGGGCGAGAACTGACGCCTTGGCACGTAGAGCGGTGGCAGCGACGCTGCCCGACTTTCCGTGGGACTCGCTGACCGCTGCCAAGGAGAAGGCGTCGGCGCACCCGGACGGCATCGTGAATCTGTCCGTCGGCACGCCCGTCGACCCGGTCGCCGAGGTGATTCGGGTCGCGTTGAACTCGGTGGCCGACGAGCCCGGTTACCCGACGACCGTCGGTACCGCCGCGCTGCGGGAGGCCGCGGTGGCGTCGCTCGAACGTCGCTACTCGATCACCGGTATCTCGACCGACGCGGTGCTTCCGGCCATCGGCACCAAGGAAATGATCGCCTGGTTGCCGAGTCTGCTGGGTCTGGGTGCCGATGATCTTGTCGTCATCCCCGAATTGGCGTATCCCACATACGAAGTGGGTGCGCTGCTCGCCGGTGCACGAATTCTTCGTGCAGACGGACTGAATCGTCTCGGCCCCGAACGCGCCTCGCTGATCTTCGTCAACTCGCCGTCCAATCCGACCGGCAAGGTGCTCGGTATCGACCACCTTCGCAAGGTCGTGGATTGGGCACGAGAGCGCGACGCTATCGTCGTCTCCGACGAATGCTACCTGGGTCTGACCTGGGAAGCCGACGCCGTCTCGGTGCTCGACCCGCGCGTCTGCGACGGCGATCACACCAACCTCCTTGCTGTGCACTCACTTTCGAAGACGTCGAATCTGGCCAGCTACCGCGCCGGTTTCGTCACCGGCGACGCGGCCCTGATCGCCGAGTTGCTCGAGGTCCGCAAGCACGCAGGCATGATGGTGCCGCTGCCCATTCAGGCCGCCATGACCGCGGCCCTGGCCGACGACGAGCACGAAAACATCCAGCGAGAGCGATACCGCGCCCGTCGAACGACTTTGAAGTCTGCCGTCGAGGCAGCCGGATTCCGCGTCGACCACTCGGAGGCCGGGTTGTACCTGTGGGCCACCCGCGACGAGCCGTGCCGCGACACCGTCGACTGGCTCGCCGAACGCGGCATCCTCGCCGCACCGGGAGAGTTCTACGGACCGAACGGTGGCAAACACGTCCGCATCGCACTGACTGCGACGGACGAGCGCATCGAGGCTGCGGCGGCTCGCCTGCGCGGTTAGCCGAGCTTCCTGGTGCGCTGAGTGTTGTAGTGCGCTGAGTGTCCACTATTGAGCCTGGCGATCGGGATCCCGTCGCTCGACTCGAATTGTGGACACTCACCTCAGTTGGCTTCGGCCCCGCTGACGCCGCTGAAGCGTGTGAGCTCGAGGTGCGCTGAGTGTCCACTATTCGGCCCGATCGACGGGATCCCGGTTCTCGATACGAATAGTGGACACCGAGCTCAGTTGGCCCCTGCTCGGATCGGGTGTTCTCATGTACCCATGACCCTCAGCCTGCTGCTCAGCTTCGCCGGTGTGTGCTTTCTGCTGGCGATTCTGCCCGGGCCGGATTCGTTTCTGGTGCTCCGCTACAGCATCGGCGGCCTCAAGCCAGGCGTCGCTGCGGCGATGGGTGTCGCGATCGGCGGACTGTTCTGGGCCGTGCTGGTGGCCGTCGGGTTGGCGGCGATCGTCGAGCAATCCGCGACGGCATACCGCGTCGTCAAAGTTCTCGGTGGGTTGTACCTGCTGTATCTGGGCGTGAAGGCTTTCCGGGCGCGACGTAAGAACAAGGTGGACGGCGAGCCGCTCCTGCCTGTCGCTGCGTCCGCGTGGTCGGCGTTCGGTGCCGGAGTTCTCTCGTGCGCGCTCAACCCGAAGGTCGGACTGTTCTACCTCGCGGTGGTACCGCAGTTCCTCACCGTCGTCACGTTCACCGGTGCCATGACGCTCGGTCTGGTCGAGGTGGTTGTCGCTGCCGTGGTGATGGGAGTGTTCTCCGTTCTCGCCTCACGCGCTGTGACGCTGCTGCGTAAACCGGCCGTGACCGACTGGCTGGACCGCATCAGCGCTGGATTCCTCGTCGCCCTCGGAATCGGAACGGTGGCGTCTTCGGCCTAGTTGCGGTGGACCGTCAGTCGAGGTCCGGCTCCCCGACGTCCCATCCGCCGCGCCTGATGCGCAGGATGTAGACCAATTCGTTGCTGCCGAAGGCTTCGATGGTGGTGAAACGCTTCGGTTCGGCGTTGACCTCGGGGTTGCGCGCGTGCGCCTCCTCGTAGAGCTGAGTCGCTCGGAGGTCGGCCAACTCCACTCGCGTCCAGAAATCGTCGGACTGCACCGAGTAGACCAGTCGCGGCGCTCCGTCACTGACGTGCGCGAGGTCGATGTCCTCGTCGTCGGAGTCCTCGTCCTCGAGGTCCAGGTCGAGGTCGTCTTCGGAATCGACGTCCTGTTCGGCGTCGGTTCCGATCAGATAGACACCCGCCTGCAGGTCACCGGCGGCGACCGTCATGTACTCGGCGTAGTCGCCGGTGTCGATTCCGTCCACGTCCATGTCTGTACGGTAGCCATGTGCTGCTTCGTTCACTGAACCCACTCGCCGTTGCGCGGGGAGACGATATTCCCGACGCCGTCACCATCGACGGCATCTCGCTCTCTCGTGCCGACATCCTGGGAGCGGCGACTTCCGTAGCCGAGCGCATCGGCCGGGCAGATCGGCTCGCCATCCACGCGACGCCATCGGTGAAAACGGTCCTCGCCGTCGTCGGTGCGATGATTGCCGGAGTCACCGTTGTTCCCGTCCCACCGGATGCAGGCTCGGCCGAACGTGAGCACATCCTCCGCGATTCGGGTGCGCAGGCGTGGCTCGGCGAAGCGCCGCCGGACACCGCGGGTCTGACGGTTCTGCCGGTGCGTCAGCACGCACGGTCGTGGCACAGCTACCCCGAGCCGCAGCCGTCGTCGATCGCGTTCGTGCTCTACACCTCCGGCACCACCGGCCCACCGAAAGGTGTGCTGATTTCTCGCAGCGCCATCGCGGCCGGGCTCGACGCGTTGGCGCAGGCCTGGAGCTGGACGTGGAAAGACACTCTGGTGCACGGTCTTCCGCTGTTTCACGTGCACGGACTGATTCTCGGGTTGCTCGGCCCACTGCGAGTCGGCAGCCCGCTGATCCACACCGGCAAACCGACTCCCGAGCTCTATGCGGCAGCGCGGGGTTCTCTGTATTTCGGGGTGCCGACGGTGTGGTCGCGCGTCGCCGCGGATGAGACGTCCGCCCGCGCCCTGGCCCACGCCCGGTTGCTGGTGTCCGGCAGTGCGCCGCTCCCGGTTCCGGTGTTCGAGAAGCTGCGTGAGTTCACCGGTCAGGCTCCCATCGAGCGGTACGGCATGAGCGAGACCCTGATCACCATCAGCACCCGCGCCGACGGTGAACGTCGACCAGGATCGGTGGGACTGCCCGTCGCAGGCGTCGAGACCAGATTGCTCGGTGAGCAGGGCGACATCCTGCCGCACGACGGCGAATCCATCGGCGCATTGCAGATCCGCTGCCCTATGTTGTTCGACGGCTACCTGAACAACCCCGAGGCGACGGCGAAGACCTACACCGAGGACGGGTGGTTCGACACCGGAGACGTCGCGCTCATCGAGCCCGACGGGTTCCACCGGATCGTCGGGCGAGCCTCGACCGACCTGATCAAGTCCGGCGGGTATCGCGTCGGCGCGGGGGAGATCGAGACGGTGTTGCTTAACCACCCGAGCGTGGACGAAGTAGCTGTCGTCGGCCTGCCGGATGATGATCTGGGTCAACGCATCGTGGCGTTCGTCGTCGGTACCGAGGTCGAGGATCGAGTGCTCATCGACCTGGTGGCCACCGAACTGTCGATCCACAAGCGGCCCCGGGAGATTCGCGTCGTCGACTCACTGCCGCGCAATGCCATGGGCAAGGTGCAGAAGAAGCTCCTCGGCTGACTCCGCGTTGTGAGCGCGGGTCGGGTGAAACGCGCTAGCTTCGAGTCATGAACCTGGACGGCGCACGCATTCTCGTATTCGGTGCCAGTGGCGGGCTCGGCGGTCCGATCGTCGAGCAACTCGCGGAGGCCGGCGCGCGGCTTACCATCAGCGGACGCAGCCTCGAGTCCGCGGAGCATCACACGGTGAATGCCGATCTGACGCTCCCGGATTCGGCTCGCTCGGTGATCGCGCAGGCCGTCGACCACCACGGTGGGCTGGACGGGATCGTGATCGCCGCCGGTGTCGTGGCGTTCGGCTCGGTCACCGAGGTCGACGACGACACCGTCGACGAGTTGCTGCTGCTCAACTACCTGGCACCGCTGCGCATCATGCGTGAAGCGCTGACCACTCTGGATCAGGGTGGATTCGTGCTCAACATCAGTGCGGTGGTCGCAGACAAGCCGATGCCCAACATGGGTGCCTACTCGGCGAGCAAGGCCGCGGCGAGTGCGCTGGTGAAAAGTGTTCGCACAGAGGCCCGGAAGTCGAAGATCCGTATCGTCGACGTGCGGCCTCCGCACACCGAGACGGGGCTGGCGACGCGGCCGATCGCCGGGCAGGCACCGAAACTACCGCAGGGCCTGACGCCCGAGGCAGTGGCAGCACGGATCGTCGCCGCGATCACCGACGACGAAACCGACGTCGGCGCAGACCAGTTCTCTTAGGCTATTGTCGGCACCGTGACCGAGACACATGTGACCGACGCGGGCAGAAGGCTCGTGCGTCGTCGCACCATCGATCTGTGCCTGGTCTGCACTTCTTCCTGTTCGTAACTGTCGATCGAACCCAGCCCCGACGAGCTCCACGCGCTCCTCGGGTCGTTCCGGCAACCTCTTTCTACGAACAGGATCACTCATGACCACATCTGTCTCCCACCTCGGCGGCGTCATCGCTGCCACCGACGACGCAGTACGCGCGGACGCGAAGAACGCTCACGCTGTATTCCGTGCCTCCGCCACCGCGCACGATGCCGTCGCCAGCACCGTCACACTCGGCAAGTTCAGCGTCGAGGTCGACGAGCCGCCGGCCCTCGGCGGTGAGAACACGGCCGCCAATCCCGTGGAGTACTACCTCGCGTCGCTGCTGTCCTGCCAGGTGGTCACCTACCGCGTCTGGGCCGAGAAGCTCGGTATCGTCGTCGACGACATCAAGGCGAAGGCCGAGGGCGACCTCGACGTACGTGGCTTCTTCGGGTTCGACGACGACGTGCGGCCGGGATTCGGTGAGGTGCGCGTCGTCGTGACGGTCACCGGGCCCGAGACCCGTGAGCGGTACGAGGAATTGCAGCAGGCCGTGGACGATCACTGCCCGGTACTGGATCTCACGCGTAACCCCACGCCGATCCACACCGTCCTCGAAACGGCCTGACGTCATGAGCGAGCGAACATTCGGCCTGCGTACCAGAGCAATTCACGCCGGCGCGCGGCCCGACTCGGCAACCGGTTCGCGTGCGGTGCCGATCTATCAAACTGCGAGCTACGTGTTCGAGGATTCTGCTGACGCAGGGGATCTGTTCGCTCTGCAGAAGTACGGCAACGTCTACAGCCGCATCGGTAATCCGACGGTCGCCGCCTTCGAGGAGCGCATCGCGAGCCTCGAAGGCGGCATCGGGGCGGTCGCGTTCGCCAGCGGGCTCGCGGCCGAGTTCGCGGTGTTCGCCGCGCTGGCCGGCACCGGTGATCACATCGTCGCGGCAGCCGGACTCTACGGCGGAACCGTGACGCAACTCGACGTCACACTGCGGCGCTTCGGCGTCGAGACCACCTTCGTTCCCGGCACGGACCCGGCCGATTATGCGGCGGCGGTAACAGATTCGACCAAGTTGATCTACGCGGAGGTCATCGGGAACCCCTCCGGTGAGATCGCCGATCTCGAGGGTCTCGCCGCGGTCGCGCACGATCATGGGATCCCGCTGGTGGTCGACGCGACGATGGCGACACCGTGGTTGAGCCGGCCGATCGAGTTCGGAGCCGACCTCGTCATCCACTCGGCAACGAAGTTCCTCGGCGGTCACGGCTCCACGCTCGGCGGCGTCGTGGTGGAATCCGGTCGATTCGATTGGGGCCGAGGCAAGTTCCCGCAGATGACCGAGCCGGTGGCCTCGTACGGGGGCCTGTCGTGGTGGGGCAACTTCGGGGAGTACGGATTTCTCACCAAACTGCGCAGTGAGCAACTGCGCGACATCGGTGCAGCACTGGCTCCGCACTCTGCCTTCACGCTGATCCAGGGCGTCGAGACGTTGCCGCAGCGCATGGACGCGCACGTGGCCAATGCGCGCGTCGTCGCCGAGTGGCTCGAGTCGGACCCACGCATCGAGTACGTGAGATGGGCTGGATTGCAGCGTCATTCGCACCACGATCGCGCCGCGAAATATCTGCCCTCGGGTCCGGGCGCGGTGTTCGCATTCGGCATCGAAGGTGGTCGCGACGCCGGCCGAACGTTTGTCGAGAGCGTCCAGGTGGCCAGTCACGTCGCGAACATCGGCGACGTACGCACCCTGGTCATCCACCCGGCCAGCACCACCCACCGACAGCTCAGCGATGATCAACTGGCCGGCGCGGGGGTGGGGCCCGAACTCATTCGGATCAGTGTCGGCCTCGAAGACGGTGAGGACCTGCTGTGGGATCTCGATCAGGCCTTGACGCTGGCAACCGGGAAGGCGCGGTCATGAGCGAACGAACCTGGCAGGGACCCTCCGCTCAGGACCGTCAGCGGATCTTGCGTGAGACGAAAACCGTCGCGATCGTCGGTGCGTCCAAGAACCCGTCGCGAGCAAGCTATTTCGTCAATCGGTATCTGTCCTCGACAAGCAACTACGAAATATTTCTCGTCAATCCGACGGTCTCGGACATCGAAGGAACGACCGTCTATCCGACTCTCGCGGATCTACCGAAGAGTCCGGACCTGGTCGACGTCTTTCGCAAGTACGACGATCTCCCGGAGGTGTTGAGCGAAACCATTGCCGCGCAGGCGAAGACGATCTGGTTGCAGCTCGGGTTGTGGCACGAGCAGGTGGCCCACGACGCCGAGGCGGCGGGACTGAACGTCGTCATGGACCGGTGCCTCAAGATCGAACACGCCCGCTTCCACGGCGGACTGCATTTGGCCGGATTCGACACGGGAGTAATCGATTCGCGTCGAACGCGGGGTTAGAGGTCAGGCCTTCAGTAGGCGACCGCTGATCAATGCGGCCAACGAGCGTGGCGCGAGACGCACACTGCCGGCGCTGATCTTGTTGGACAGACCGGACACGACGCTGGCAGGGGTACGGCGAGAGTCCAAGGCGCGCATAGCCGTCGAGACCACCTGCTCGGAGGTCTGGAAGTTGCCCACTGCGGCATCCTCGGATCCGACGACGTCGAAGAACTCGGTGCGCGTCGGGCCGGGGGAGAGAGCGATGATCTTCAGCGGTGACGTGCGGTACTCGTAGGCGAGCGCCTCGGTGAAGTTCAGTACGAACGCCTTCGTCGCCCCGTATACCGCCATGTTCGGAGTGGGCTGGTACGCAGCGGTACTCGCGATGTTGATCAACGCTCCGGTCAGATTCGGCAGAAACGCATGTGTCAGATCCACCAGCGCGCTGACGTTCAATGCGATTTCCGACGCCACCCGCGCCGGATCCTCGTCGCGAAAGCGCCCGTGGGTCCCGAATCCTGCATTGTTGATCAGCGTCGTGGGTGTTATCCCTTTGTCGGCCAGTTTCTTTCGTAGTGACTCGCCGATGCCCGGTACGCCCAGGTCCATGGCGACGGCGGTCGCGGTGACGCCGTGGTCTGCTTCGATGCGGCGGGCAAGTGCCTCGAGTCGGTCCGCCCGGCGTGCCACGAGGACGACGTTCTCGCCGCGTGCGGCAAAGCGATGTGCGAATTCCTCGCCGAGGCCGGAGCTCGCCCCGGTGATGAGTGCTGTGGATGTCATGCGAGCAAATGTAGGCACTGTCAGCATTGTTGTCAACGCCAACATCGCCTAAGGTGAGTCCATGGCAACGGAGCGCTACCACCACGGTGATCTGCGCGCGGTGCTCCTGGAGGAGGCCGAGCGGAGCATCGCCCGCGACGGCGTAGATGCGCTGTCGCTGCGGCAGTTGGCCCGAGACGTGGGTGTCAGTCACGCAGCGCCCGCGCGCCACTTCCGCGACAAGCAAGCACTGCTGGATGCGTTGGCGCTGCACGGCTTTCAGGAAATGAATCGCCGAATGGTCGACGCGGCCACCGGGCCGGGAGAGCTGCTGGCCAAGTTTCGTGGTGTCGCCCGCGCCTACCTGGGTTTTGCAGTCGAACACCCGCAGCTCTTGGACGTCATGTACAGCACCAAGCATCACCCCGAGGCCAGCGAACAACTCAAAGACGTTGCGCACGAAAGCATGGCGGCGACGGAATCCTTGCTGCACGCTGCGATGGACGCGGGAGTCATCACCGAAGCATCGCCTGCCGTCCTCGCCCGCGTCGCGTTCGCGAGCGTCCACGGACTCGCCGTGCTCGCCGCCGGCGACCTCCTCGACGGCATGCCTGCCGATGACCTACTCGACGCCACGGTCGACACCCTGCTCCGCGGATTCACCTGACCGGGTCGTTCCGCAGGCTCCACTCCCAACCATCGGGTCATTCCGCAGGCTCCACTCCCGCCATCGGGTCATTCCGCGGGATCCACTCCCACCATCGGGTCATTCCGCGGGCTCCACTCCTGTGTCGCTAAGTTGTCGGTATGACCGAATACGACCTGCAACGCTTCGTCGACGCCCAGGATCCCGTCTGGAACGTCGTGGTCAAGGAGTTGAAGGCAGGTCGGAAGCAGACGCACTGGATGTGGTTCGTGTTTCCGCAGTTGGCCGGCCTGGGCCGTAGTGCCACCGCTCAGCACTTCGGCATCGCAGACCTGACCGAGGCCGAGCTGTACCTGTCCCACGAAGTTCTCGGGCCACGCCTGAAGAAAGCCGCGCAGCTCACTGTTGCGGTCGAGGGCAGCACGGTCGACAAGATCTTCGGTTACCCGGACAATCTGAAGCTGCACTCGTCCATGACGCTTTTCGCCGAAGCTACCAAGGGGCAGTCCGTTTTCGTCGAAGTGTTGCAGAAGTATTTCTCCGGCGAATTCGATGGCGCAACACTCGACTTGCTCGACGAGCGATACCGCTAGCATCGCATCCATGACCACTCCACTCGCCGGATCCATTGCCTTCGTCCATGCCACCTGGCATCTGGACATCGTCGATCGTGCGCGGGTGGGTTTCTCCGCCGAACTCGGGCAGTTGGGCCATGCCGACACCGCGGTCGACGTCTTCGAGGTGCCCGGAGCATTCGAGATCCCGCTGCACGCGCAGCGGCTCGCCAGAACCGGAAAGTATGCGGCGATCGTCGCTGCAGCGCTCGTCGTGGACGGCGGAATCTACCGACACGACTTCGTCGAAACGGCGGTGATCGACGGGCTGATGCGGGTGCAGCTCGACACCGACGTCCCCGTGTTCTCGGTGGTCCTGACTCCACATCACTTCCACGAACACGCCGATCACAACGCCTTCTTCACCGCGCACCTCGAAACCAAGGGTGCCGAGGCCGCGCGCGCCGTGGTCAAGACACTGGCTTCGCTCCGAACCATCGGCTGACGACCGGCAGCCGATGGTCGACGTGCGATCCGTGCTCGCGGAGCTCGAACGGCGTGAACCCATTTTCCACCGCCGTGAGTACGGCATCACGCGTGAAGATTTCGATCGTCTGACCGATGTCGATTTCTGGGAGGTCGGTGCGGCCGGTACCCGATACGACCGTGACGAGGTGTGGGCCGTTCTCGAAAAGCGCTATCGGGAGGACCCGTTCGGCGACCGCGATATCGACTGGGAAGCCAGTGAATTCGAGGTCCGTGAGATCGTCTCGGACACGTACCTGTTGACGTACTCGCTGCTGCAGATGGACAGACGCACCCGGCGAGCGACACTCTGGCAGCGACGGGCAGGGGAGTGGACGATTCTGTATCACCAGGGGTCCCTCGTGCAGTAGGTCATCCCTCTTAGCATGTACCACCGACAGGTTCCGGCTCGCGAATCCTTATGCACAGCAATAGTTTTCGATTGCACTATGGTTGCCAGTCGAACACTTGTTCGATACACTTGGTCCATGACGACGGAGATCTGGCAACTGAGCGAGAGCGAACTCCTCGCCGACGCTGCTGATGTCTCCCACAAGATCCAGTTGTTGGAGGCCCGGCGGATCGCCCTCGTCGCCGACATCGACACCCGCGTCAGCCGGGAGAAGCTCGGCTTCCCCGGACCCGCAGGGTGGCTGACCTCCACCACCCTGCTCACCCCGAGCAAAGCGAACAAGATCGTGGCCCTCGCTCGCGGGTTGAAGAACTTCCCCGACATCGCCGACGCCGTGAACACCGGCGTCATGTCCGTCGACCACGCCGCCCTGATCCTCACCTTCGCCGAAACACCCCCGAAAAACCTCCCCCAAGAGGGCCGCGATCTCGCTCGTAAAGCCATGATCACCGCAGCAACCGGGCCCGGGGCACGCACCGACAACATCCGCGAAGCGATCACCAAACTCGAGGACACCTACGGCGGCAACAAGCCACCACCGGAAGACACCGACCGCAACGAACTCTTCGCCTCGAAAACCCTCAACGGACGTCTCGTGGCGAAGATGGATTTCGATGCGATCACCGGAGAAAAGCTGCTCACCGCGCTTTCGCCGTTGACCGAACCCCGACCCGCCGCAGACGGCACCCCAGACGACCGCAGCCCCGCCAAGCGCAGAGCCGACGCCTTCGGGCACATCCTCGACCGCTACCTCGCCTCCAGTGACCGCCCCACCGAGGGCGGTGAGAAGCCGCACGTCAACCTGCACATCCGATTGCAGGACCTCCAGAGCCTGGCCGGCCAGAGCAGTGACGACATCACCGATGACGAAACCACACGCGCTACAACAGAATTCGACTCAGACCTGGTCGACCCGGTCGACATCGACACCACAGCAGAAACCAACAACGAGGCCGGTTCGGTGACTGCGGATCGTGGCGCATATCGGGACCTGTTCGGCGACGGCACCACCGTCGGCTGGCTGCCGTGGATGGGCCCGCTCTCCCGCAACACTTCCCGCCAACTCGCCTGCGATTGTCTTCTCACCGCGATCGTCATGGACGAGAACGGCAACCCGTTGAACCTCGCCCGCACCGCCCGTACCGTCACCGCGAAACAGAAACGAGCATTGACTGCCCGCGATCACGGCTGCGCGTTCCCGGGATGCGGAAAACCCGCCGCCTGGACCGAAGGCCACCACATCTGGCACTGGACCGATGGTGGCCCCACCGACATGGACAACCTCGTCCTCCTGTGTGGATTCCACCACCGACTCATCCACCACTCCGGTTGGGAAGTGTTCATCGGCACCGATCAGCACCCGTGGTTCGTGCCGCCGGCCACCGTCGACCCGTACCGACAACCGAGACCATCCCACGCCCGAGCCGGCCCCCACATCGCATAGGCCCCTCGAACGCTCCAGCCCCACACAAACACTCCAGCCCCGCACCGAGAACACGGTGCGGGGCTGGAAGAGATTGTCCGTCTGATCGATTGGAGTCGATCAGGCTCTCAGTCGTTGGCGTGCAGCGCAGCGTTCAGCTCGACGCCGGTGCCCTTCCACGGCACAACCTCGACCGCACCCGAGAGCGAGTTACGACGGAACAGGAGGTTGGACTTGCCGCTCAGCGTCGCCGCCTTCACCACAGTTCCATCCGGTCCACTGACCTTCGTTCCGGCGGTGATGTACAGCCCCGCCTCGACGACGCAGTCGTCACCGAGTGAAATGCCGAGTCCGGAGTTGGCACCGAGCAGGCAGCTCTTGCCGACGGAGATGACGTTCTTGCCGCCACCGGACAGCGTGCCCATGATCGACGCACCGCCGCCCACGTCGGAACCGTCACCCACCACGACGCCCGCGGAGATGCGTCCCTCGACCATCGAGTTACCGAGCGTGCCAGCATTGAAGTTGACGAAGCCCTCGTGCATGACCGTCGTTCCACTCGCGAGGTGCGCGCCGAGACGGACGCGGTCGGCGTCGGCGATGCGAACGCCGGTGGGAACGACGTAATCGACCAGGCGTGGGAACTTGTCCACGCCGTACACCGTCACCTGGCCGCGGGCACGTAGCTTCGCACGCACAGTCTCGAAGCCCTCGACCGCTGCGGGTCCGAAGTTGGTCCAGACGACGTTGGCGAGCAGTCCGAACAGTCCGTCGAGATTCTGACCGTGCGGCTCGACCAGGCGATGCGACAACAGATGCAGTCGTAGGTACGCGTCGTGGGCGTCGATCGGAGCATCGTCCAGAGATGCGATGTTGGTGCGCACTGCGACGACCTCGACGCCGCGCGCCTCGTCCGCACCGACCAGCGCGGCCAGCTCCGCGGGGATGTCCGATCCTTCGAGTCGAGTCGTGCCGGCCTCGAGTCCCGACCCGAGCTCCGGGCTCGGAAACCAGGTGTCGAGAACTACGCCCGACGTCGTGATGTTGGCAATACCTACTGCTGTTGCTCCCTGTGCACTCACGGCTCGAAGAATACGCGGTGGTGCGTCGTGCGTGGTTCGGTGACTGGGTGCCGCAGGTTTTCAGGTGATTTCCGGGCACACCGACCGGCGGTAGTCGCCGGTTCGGTCACGACGGCGGTTCGTTATCCGTTCGACTGACGAGCGTGACCACATCGGGATTCGCGGAGACCGGCCCGGGGCCGGTGGGCTGACAGAGTGACGACAATGACCACCCGCAGGATTTCGCTCGGAAGAGGAGCAGTGTCGATGATGGCCGACGGGATGTCGTTCACCGGGTTGGTGGCAACCTTCGCTTCGACCATCATTCTTGGAGTCGCTTTCGGCTTGGCTGTCGCCGAGGCGTGGTAAAAATGCCCATCGGCTGACAGGGGGTCGCCGTAGGCGGGGGATTCCATGAGTTCGAGCAGGTCAATAGCTATGCGTTCGATAATTTCGGTGGTCGCTGCTTCACTCCTGGCGGTGACCGGCGTAGTTGCCGGTTCCGGCACCGCCACTGCCGCACCCAACTGCGCCGGAGTCGGCGGGAAGTCGGCAGAGGTCGCGAAAATTCCGGGGGCTGCGCTGGAGGGCCTTGCCGTCGATGGGTCGGGCCGCGCGTATGTCACCGATATTGTCTCGGGCCGGGTGTACCGCATCGACGCACCTGGACAGCCCGCGTATCCCATTGCGAAGGTGCCCAGCGGCGGCGGCGGAGCTCTGGCGTGGATGCCCGACGGGACGCTCCTGGTCGGCTACGGTGCCGATCCCCGTGTATTCGTCGGAGACGTCGTCAAGGCCGCCGGCATCGTTCGACTCGACACCGACACACTTGCCGTCACTCCCTTTGCGAAGGGACTCAGTGCTGCCAATGGACTCGCCGTTGCTGCGGACGGAACCGTCTACGCCACCAACGACTTCGGTGCGCTCATCGGCCGCATCAGCCCCGACGGTTCTGTCGACCCGAGCTGGGCGCGCTTGCCGAGCGCCAACGGCGCGGTGCTCGATGCCGCTGGGAAATATCTCTACGTCTCTCGGACGTTCGTGAACGCGGGCGTCAGTCGAATCCCGATTGCGAATCCGTCGGCACCGGAAGACCTGCTCGATCTGAAGGGGCTCGATTCGTTGGCTGCCCCGGACGGTCTCACTCTCGACGCCGCCGGCCGTCCGGTGGTGCCGCTCAATGCAGGCGGTTCCGTCGTCCGCATCGATGCACCGGGGGTCACCTGCGTGATCGGTACCGGTACTCGGTTGACCAGTGTCGTCTCCTACGGTCGCTCCGAGCAGGGCTTTTCGAGCGGAAGATTGTTCGGCGCAGGCTTCGACGGCGTGGTCCGCGAGATTCCGGGGGCCAAAGCCTAGGGTTGTCGCCGTGACGCTCGATTTGCATGCCGACCCGATAGACCTCACCGCAGCGCTGGTGGACATCCCCAGCGTCAGTGAGGACGAGGCGCGTATCGCCGACGAGGTGGAGCAAGCACTCCGCGAGCAGACCACTGGCTTCGAGATCATTCGCAGCGGCAACGCCGTCCTGGCGAGAACCAACCGCGGGCTGGGTTCACGGGTGATGCTCGCCGGTCATCTCGACACCGTGCCGATTGCCGACAACGTCCCGTCGAGGCGCGAGCACGAGAGCGCCGAGGGAGACATCCTGCACGGCTGCGGGACCGTCGACATGAAGTCGGGCGATGCGGTGTTTCTTCACCTCGCCGCAACGATCGACAACCCGGCACACGACCTGACTCTGGTGTTCTACGACTGCGAGGAGATTGCTGCCTCACGCAACGGTCTCGGTCGCATCGAGCGTGAGCTACCCGAATGGCTGAACGCCGATGTCGCGATTCTGGGCGAACCGTCCGGAGGGTTCATCGAAGCCGGTTGCCAAGGGACAC
Organism: Rhodococcus sp. NPDC080181; assembly: GCF_040702225.1. NCBI lineage: Bacteria > Bacillati > Actinomycetota > Actinomycetes > Mycobacteriales > Nocardiaceae > Rhodococcus > Rhodococcus sp. NPDC080181. The sequence continues at coordinate 74,061 of NZ_JBFBKN010000001.1, read as the reverse complement.
TGCGTGTTCGGCTGACGGCGTCGGGAACCCGAGCGCACAGTGCCCGGTCCTGGCTGGGCGACAACGCTATTCACAAGTTCGGCGCGGTGCTCAATCGCCTGGCGGCCTACCACGCTCGCAGTGTCGATATCGATGGATGTGTGTATCGCGAAGGGCTGCAAGCTGTTCGGATCGCCGGCGGGGTGGCGGGCAACGTCGTCCCCGATGCCGCCGAGCTCGACGTCAATTTCCGCTTCGCGCCGGACCGCAGCGTCGACGAGGCCGTCGAGCATGTTCGTGAGGTGGTCGACGGACTCGATCTCGGGTTCGAGGTGACCGACTCGTCACCGGGTGCGCTGCCCGGGCTGAACCAGCCCGCTGCCGCTGCCCTCATCGAGGCAGCGGGAGGACAGTTCCGGGCCAAGTACGGCTGGACCGACGTCTCCCGGTTCTCCGCCCTCGGCATACCCGCGGTCAACTACGGACCGGGCGATCCCAACCTCGCCCACAAGCGCGACGAGCGCGTCCCGGTCGAACAGATCACCCACGTCACACAGGTTCTACGGAGCTACCTCTCCGCCGGATAGCCTGAACGCCATGAACAGCGTCGAGGGTCCCAGTGGTTTCGAACAGATCGGCAGCGAAAAGCCTGCCAAACACAAGGGATCCGTCGTACTTCGCCGCGGTCGAAACACCGAGACGTCCACGTCGGACCAACGATTGCTCGACGAACGCGGATCCGGCAATTGGATCCACTCGGACACCTGGCGCGTGCTGCGCATTCAGAGCGAATTCGTCGAAGGCTTCGGTGCTCTGGCCGAGGTGCCGCGAGCGGTGACGGTGTTCGGTTCGGCGCGCACACCCGTCGACCATCCCGAATACGAGCGGGCGCGTGAACTCGGAGCTGCTCTGGCACGCGAAGGCTTCGCCGTGATCACCGGCGGCGGTCCCGGTGTGATGGAGGGCGCGAACCGCGGCGCGAGCGAGGCCGACGGGTACTCCATCGGACTGGGCATCGAGCTGCCGTTCGAGCAGGGCCTCAACGACTGGGTCGATCTCGGTGTCAATTTTCGATACTTCTTCGTACGCAAGACCATGTTCGTCAAGTACTCCCAAGCGTTCGTGTGCCTGCCCGGAGGCTTCGGTACTCTCGACGAACTCTTCGAGGCGCTCACACTCGTGCAGACCGCGAAGGTCACACGATTCCCGATCGTGTTGCTGGGCAAGGACTTCTGGTCGGGATTGCTCGACTGGATCAAGACCACTCTCGTGAAAGAAGGCAAGGTGTCCGAGAAGGACCTCGACCTCATCCATTGCACCGACAGCGTCGACGAGGCCGTCCGCATCGTCCGGGAGGCCCAGCAGTGAGCGTGCAGCCGGTCGGCGTTTCGGGGATCAGCGTGTGTGTCTACTGCGCATCGGGACCGGTCGACGCGTCGTTCATCGATCTGGCGCGTGAGGTCGGTACCGAGATCGGTCGACGTGGTTGGCAGCTGGTATCGGGCGGCGGCAACGTCTCGATGATGGGCGCGGTGGCCGCGGCGACACGCGCAGCCGGAGGCAACACCGTCGGTGTCATCCCGAAAGCGCTCGTGCACCGCGAGGTCGCCGACGTCGATGCCGACGAGTTGATCGTCACCGACACGATGCGTGAGCGGAAGAAGATCATGGAGGACCGAGCCGACGCGTTCATCACGTTGCCCGGCGGCATCGGAACGCTCGAAGAACTGTTCGAGACGTGGACGGCCGGCTATTTGGGCATGCACAGCAAGCCGATGGTGATGCTCGATCCGTTCGGGCACTTCGACGGCCTGATGCAGTGGATCGACGGTCTGAGCTCCACCGGGTTCGTGCAGCAACGAGCCCTCGACGCGCTCGTGCGCACCACTTCTGTCGACGAGGCCCTGGACGTGTGCGGCGCGTTGTGAAAGTTCACCAACCGAGCCCGCCTGACGAAGTGCTGGAAGTTGTTACTCTCTAGTAGGGTTAGTTATCTCACATCGTCTCAAAGGGGAGCTCATGGCTGTCGATGCCCGTCAGAAAATCGGAGTGACCGACCTCGCGGTCGCGTTGCCGAAAATGGTGACGGAGGTGCCGAGCCTGCTCAAGGGGCTGGCGGGCTTCACCCGCAAGCCCGACCACAAGGTCTCCATCGGACTGATTTTCCAGGACGCGGCAGCCAAGAACAGCACTCGACCGTTCGTCCGTTTCGAGGGTGAGTCGATCTCCTACAAGGACGCGAACGCGCTGGTCAATCAGTACGCCGCAGTGTTCACCGACCGGGGTGTCGTACGCGGCGACGTCGTCGGTGTGCTGAGCAAGAACCGCCCCGAGGCGCTGTTCGCGGCGCTGGCTGCCGTGAAGCTCGGTGCCACCGCAGGCATGCTCAACTACAACCAGCGCGGCGACGTGCTCGAGCACAGCCTCGGAATTCTCGAAGCGAAGGTGCTGGTCCTCGACGAGAACGCGCAGGAAGCGCTGGATTCTCTGGACAGCGAGCCCAAGGTCGGGTCGGTGTTGCCGCTGAAGGAGCTCGGCGAGCTGGCCGCGAAGGCGTCGACGGCCAACCCGTCGGTCACCGCGGAGATCCAGGCCAAGGAGAAGGCGTTCTACATCTTCACCTCGGGAACGACGGGCATGCCCAAGGCCAGCCTGATGAGCCACTTCCGTTGGCTCAAGTCGATGTCGGGCCTGGGCAACATGGGCGTGCGACTGCGCGGCGACGACGTCATCTACTGCTGCCTTCCGCTTTATCACAACAACGCGCTGACGGTGACGCTGTCCTCGGTGCTCGCCGGCGGCGCGACGATGGCCATCGGTAAGCAGTTCTCGGTGAGCAACTTCTGGGAAGACATTCGCGTCAACAAGGCCACGGCGTTCACCTACATCGGTGAGCTCTGCCGGTACCTGCTCACGCAGCCGAAGAAGGATTCCGACCGGGACAACTCGGTCAAGCTGATCGTCGGCAACGGACTGCGACCGGAGATCTGGGAGGAGTTCACCGAGCGATTCGGTATCTCCCGCGTCGCGGAGTTCTACGGTGCCAGCGAATGCAACATCGCCTTCATCAACGCACTGAACATGAAGAAGACTGCCGGAATCTGCCCGTTGCCGTATGCCGTGGTGCAGTACGACGAAGAGTCGGGCAAGGCCAAGCGCGGCCACGACGGCAAGCTCCGCAAGGTCGGCAACGGTGAAGTGGGCCTGCTGCTGTCCAAGATCACCGACCGGGCTCCGTTCGACGGGTATTCCGACGACAAGGCCACCGAGAAGAAGATGGTGCGCGACGGGTTCAAGGACGGTGACGCGTGGTTCGACACCGGCGACCTCGTTCGCAAGCAGGGCTGGATGCACGTCGCCTTCGTCGACCGGCTCGGAGACACGTTCCGGTGGAAGGGCGAGAACGTCGCCACGACCCAGGTCGAGGGTGCACTCGGTAGCCACCCGGCAGTGGACGGGGCCGTCGTCTACGGCGTCGATATCGAGGGTGCCGACGGCAAGGCCGGTATGGCTGCGGTGACACTGCGCGACGGTGAGTCCTTCGACGGTAAGTCGTTCGCCGAGCACCTCTACGGCAAGCTGCCGACCTACGCGGTGCCGCTGTTCGTACGCATCGTCGACAGCCTCGAGCAAACCTCGACGTTCAAGAGCCAGAAGGTCGCTCTACGCAAGCTGGGGTTCCAGGAAGACGGTGACAGCGAACTCCACGTGCTGCGCGGCAAGTCCGGTGGCTACGAGAAGTTCTACGACGGCTACGTCGACGAGGTTGCCGCCGGCAAGGCCCCTATGGGGTAACCAGCAAGCTCGAGGCGAGGGTGGCCTCGAGCCATCGTGCGTAGCGGTCGGTCGTCCAGCCCGACCGCTCGCACAACATTCGGTGCATTTCGGGGCTGGTCAGGGCCCAGATGGTGGTTCCTGCCGTTTCGAGGTCAACGGCCAGATCTCCACGTGCCCCGATCCACTCGGCGATCTGCATCATCGCCGATCTGCGTTGTCGGTCCTGGATATCGCGTCGTAGTGCTGCGATGTCCTCGTCGACGGCAGCCGCGCTGAGCAAGATGTCGTCGACCGCTCTGATTCGCGCGACCTGTTCGGCGATTCCTGACGCGAACATGCGGAGCTGCGTGCGTTGATCGAGTTCGTCGCGCACGGCCGATGCTGATGAGCGCTGCATGATCGGCGTCGGGTCGGTGTCTCCGCCGATGTCCAGATCCACCATTTCTCTGAGCAGCGTGCGCTTGTTCTTGAAGACGTGGAAGACGGTGTCCGCCGAGACACCTGCCGCGGCGGCGATCGACGGGACCGAGGTTGTGCCGTATCCGTGGGCGAGGAAGAGTCCGCGCGCGGCCTCGATGATGCGGAGTCGGGTGCCTTCGGCCTGCTGTTGCCGCACGGCGGAGTTGTAGGTCCTCTTGACGTTTTCGGTCATCGGGTCGAGTATATGCATATTGATCCGAGTGTCACTTGAACGAATCGGAGCGTCATGGATATCCAACAGGCGAAAGATCGAGTGGGACGGGTCTTCGAGGACGGATTCGGGCGGGGTGATCTCTCGACGGTGGATGCAGCACTCGCGCCGAGCGCTGTCGACCGGCACGCTTTCGGACAGGACGAACCGGATATGGCGGCACACCTCAAAGGCGCGATCGCGATGTTCCGTTCTGCGATGCCGGACCTGCGCGTGACGATCGGTGATCTCTTCGGGGAAGGAGACCGCATCGCCGCGCGGGTCGAGATGGAGGGAACCCACACGGGCTCGCCTCTGTTCGGCGTGCCATCCTCGGGGCTGCCCGTTGCGCTCGAACAGTTCCACGTCATCGAGCTCGACGCCGACGGACGTGGTGCCCGGCACTGGGCGAATGTGCGTGCCGACACCATCGCGCTCGGGCACCTCCGCCGAAATGCCACTATGGATGAATGAGCACTCTGTGCGGTAAGCCGGTCGCCGACGATCGAGCTCTGGTCATGGCGATCGTCAATCGCACCCCCGACTCGTTCTACGACGGGGGCGCGAATTTCTCCGACGATGCAGCGATGGCGTCCGTGCACAGGGCTGTTGCCGAGGGTGCCGACATGGTCGATATCGGCGGCGTCAAAGCAGGCCCCGGTGATCTCGTCGACGCGGCGGAGGAGATCCGCCGCGTCGTGCCGTTCGTCGAAGCGATCCGGGGTGCGTATCCGGATCTGCTGATCAGTGTCGATACCTGGCGTAGCGAGGTTGCTCGCCTGGCCTGCGGTGTGGGAGCCGATCTGATCAACGACACCTGGGCCGGAGCCGATCCCGAGTTGGTGCGCGTCGCCGCTGCCGAGGGAGTCGGGATCGTCTGCTCGCACACCGGCGGTGCCGTTCCGCGGACCCGTCCGCACCGGGTTCGGTACACCGACGTCGTGGCCGATGTGGTCGCGGAAGTCACCGCAGCTGCCGACAATGCCGTCGCGGAGGGGGTGAAGAAAGATTCGATTCTGATCGATCCGACCCACGATTTCGGGAAAAACACCTATCACGGGCTCGAGTTGTTGCGTCGCGTGGACGTTCTTGTAAACACCGGGTGGCCTGTGCTCATGGCGCTGAGCAACAAGGACTTCGTAGGCGAGACTCTAGGGGTAGAGCTCGCCGACCGGTTGGAGGGAACATTGGCAGCGACAGCATTGGCCGCAGCAGGCGGAGCCCGGATGTTCCGGGTGCACGAGGTTGCGTCGACCAGAAGAGTCGTCGACATGGTGGCAGCGATCCAGGGACGACGAACCCCGGCGCGGACGGTCAGGGGGCTGGCATGACACTGGCCGATCGAACGGACGTGACCCGAATGTGGTCCGAGACCAACAGCTGGGACACCCCCGAATGGACCATCGCCGAGCTCGAGGCCGCCAAGGCGGGCCGCACGGTGTCCGTGGTGCTTCCGGCGCTGAACGAGGAACAGACGGTGGCTGCCGTCATCGACACCATCCACCCGTTGCTCGGTGGCCTCGTCGACGAACTGATCGTGCTCGACTCGGGCTCGACCGACGAGACGGCAGTGCGCGCGAAAGCGGCCGGTGCCCGTGTCATCAGTCGAGAGGAGGCAGTACCGGGGCTCGATCCGGTACCGGGCAAGGGCGAGGTGCTGTGGCGATCGGTCGCGGCGTCGACGGGTGATCTCATCGCCTTCGTCGATTCCGATCTGATCAATCCCGACCCCGCGTTCGTGCCGAAACTGCTGGGACCACTGCTGATGGGCGACGGCATTCATCTCGTCAAGGGTTACTACCGACGTCCACTTCGCGTCAGTGGCACCGAGGACGCCAACGGCGGTGGACGCGTCACCGAGTTGGTGGCTCGACCCTTGCTCGCGGCGCTGCGCCCGGAGTTGACCGGCGTGATTCAGCCGCTGGGCGGGGAGTACGCGGGCACTCGTGAGTTGTTGTCGGCGGTGCCCTTCGCGCCCGGTTACGGGGTGGAGATCGGCCTGCTTCTCGACACGTACGACCGGCTCGGTCTGCAGGCCATCGGACAGGTGAACCTGGGAGTGCGAAAGCATCGCAATCGGCCGCTGGTCGAACTCGGGGCGATGAGTCGGCAGATCGTCGGAACGATGCTCAACCGGTGCGGCATGGTCGATTCCGGTGCCGGACTGATGCAGTTCCGCGTGGCAGGGGATTCGTTCGAGCCGTTCTCGACCGAAGTGTCGTTGGCCGATCGACCGGCGATGAACTCGCTGATCTGACCGACCACCAGGTGCGTCCGGCCGACGTGTCGGACAGCCGTGACAAGATCGTGGCATGTTGACGCTGTTGATCTACATCATCGTCATTGCAGTCGTCGCTGCGGCGTTGTTCTTCATCGCCGCAGCGGTGTTCGGTCGCGGTGAAGAGCTGGGGCCGTTGCCCGAGGGAACCACCGCAACAGTGCTGCCGGCCGAAGGAGTCACTGGTGCCGATGTGCGCGCGTTGAAGTTCCAGCAGACGTTGCGGGGTTACAAGCCCAGCGAAGTCGACTGGGCTCTCGAGCGCCTGGGCGGCGAGATAGACATGCTGCGGTCACGGCTGTCCGCGGCGCAGGAGTCAGGTTCTCGATCCCCGCTGTCGGGGCAGCCCGGCAGTGCGGGCTTCACGGATAGTTCTGGCCTCACCGACAGTGCCGGCCTCACGGATAGTTCGGGCGTCACAGGCACGGTCGAGTCGGACGAACGGTGAGCGCAGTCGCGGGGCCGGACGGCAAGCTGCGCTGCCCGTGGGGTGCCACCGACGACGAGCTGTATCGCACCTATCACGACACGGAGTGGGGGCAGCCGCTGCACGGCCGCAATGAGCTCTACGAGCGCCTGTGTCTGGAAGCGTTTCAGTCGGGCCTGGCGTGGATCACGATCCTGCGCAAGCGGGAAAGCTTCCGCACTGCTTTCGCCGGATTCGATCCCGACGCAGTGGCCCGCTTCGACGACGCCGATGTGGAGCGATTGATGAGCGACGCGTCGATCGTGCGGAATCGGCTCAAGATCGAGGCGGCGGTGAGCAACGCTCGCGCGATCGTCGACCTCGACGACACCGATCTCGACACTCTGCTGTGGTCTTTCGCGCCGGAGCCCAGGTCACAGCGGCTCACGGAGTTCACCGACGTGCCCGCGTCGACACCCGAATCGACGGCGTTGGCCAAAGAGCTCAAACGCCGCGGGCTACGGTTCGTCGGTCCGACTACCGCCTACGCATTGATGCAGGCCACCGGAATGGTCGACGATCACCTGTCGAGGTGTTGGGTGCAGGTCACGAATACCGACTCAGGTTCCCCCCATCGACGGCGATAGGGAAGAATGGCACAGGACACTCCGTCGCCCCGCGACGAATTTATCTTTTAGGCCGAGGCGCCGAGCAGGTGGGCGCAGATCTGGAGGGAGCAGAGGATGGCGGCGATGAAGCCCCGGACCGGGGACGGTCCCCTCGAAGCAACCAAAGAGGGACGAGGAATCGTCATGCGTGTCCCGCTCGAGGGGGGCGGCCGTTTGGTCGTCGAATTGACCCCCGACGAGGCCGCGGCACTCGGTGACGAACTGAAGGGCGTCACCGGCTGATCGCCACGTCGATCGATCATCGCTCAGCCCCGCTCGCCGCACCGGCCAGCGGGGCTTTGTGTTGTCATCAGCGGTGTTGTGATCGGCAGGTCGTTTCCGGGGGAGTGCCGGAGAATCTGTCTCGATGTGAAAGAGGTGCTCGATGCTGACCGACGTCGTCGATCTGCTGGTCTGCCCACAGTGCCGCGTCCGTGAGGTCGAGTCGGGCCTGGGTCTCGGTGAGACCGATCGAAGTCTGTGGTGCGATCGTGGTCATTCGTTCGACGTGGCTCGGCAGGGGTACGTCAGCCTGTTGACAGGCGACGGCGGCAAGTTCGCCGGTGATTCGGCCGAGATGGTCACAGCCCGTGAGAAGTTCCTCGGTGGCGGTCATTTCGAGCCCATCGCGGCGGCGGTGTCGGCGGCTGTTCCGCCCGAGTCGGACGTGGTCCTCGATGTCGGGGTCGGCACCGGGTATTACCTCGCAGGTGTCCTGGACGCGCGTCCGGCCGCGCTGGGGGTCGGGGTGGACGTGTCCAAGTTCGCGGCGCGCCGAGCCGCGCGGTCGCATCCGCGGCTCGGGTGCGTCGTCGCGGACATCTGGAGCGGGCTACCGATTCGGGCGGGTGCCGTGTCTGCGGTGACGTGTGTGTTCTCGCCGCGCAACGCCGGTGAACTGCATCGAGTTCTCGGCGACGACGGCACGTTGGTGGTCGTCACGCCGACGTCGCGGCATCAGCGAGAACTGCGCGGGCCGCTGGGGCTGATCGGCGTCGAAGAGGACAAGACCCGTCGGCTCGGTGAGTCGTTGTCGGGTCTCTTCGAGTCGGTGGCCGAGACCCCGCTCGAGTACTCGATGATGCTCTCGCACAACGACATCGAGGAACTCATCGGTATGGGGCCGTCGATTCGGCACGGTGACCCCCACGCGCGGTCCGCGGCGTTGAAGGATTTGCCCGACACCGTCCCGGTCACCGCGTCGGTGACGGTGTCGACCTACCGAAAGATCTCTCAGCCCCGACGCGCCAGCGCGTCGTTGTAGACGGCGAGGGTCTGTTTCGCGATCGACGCCCACGAGAATTCGGCAACGGCCCGCTCGCGGCCGGCCTTGCCCATCGCCGTCGCCAGTGCGGGGTCGAGAGCGACCTCGTTGACGGTGTCGGCGAGGGTTCGCTCGAAGACGTCGGGCTCGTACGAGTTGTAGTGCACCAGCCGTCCCGTGCGGCCGTCGTCGACGACCTCGGGGATGCCGCCGACGTCCGACGCCACGACCGCGGTCTCGCAGGCCATCGCCTCGAGGTTGACGATGCCGAGTGGCTCGTACACCGATGGGCAGACAAATACTGCTGCGGCGGAAAGGATCTGGCGAATCTTGTCGGTGGGGAGCATGTCCTTGACCCAGAAGACCCCGCTGCGTTGCTCGGCCAATAACGCCACTGCGCGTTCGGTTTCTGCGGCGATCTCCGGAGTGTCGGGCGCGCCCGCGCACAGGACGAGCTGAATCGACGGATCGAAATGGTGCGCCGCGGCGATGAGGTGACCCACGCCCTTCTGCCGAGTGATGCGGCCGACGAACGCGACGATCGGCTTGCTGGGATCCACCCCGATCTCGTCGAGAGTCGACGTGCCGTGATCTGCGTACCACCGCTCGGTGTCGATCCCGTTGCGCACCACGTGGACTCGACTCGGGTCGAGGCGCGGATAAGCGTCGAGCACGTCCTTGGCCATGCCCTCGCTGACGGCGATGACGGCGTCGGCGTATTCCACCGCGTTCTTTTCCGACCACGACGAGATCCGGTAACCGCCGCCCAGCTGCTCGGCCTTCCACGGCCGCCGGGGCTCGAGCGAGTGCGCGGTGAGAATGTGCGGTACGCCGTACAGTTCGGCCGCGAGGTGGCCGGCGAGCCCGGTGTACCAGGTGTGCGAATGCACCACGTCCGCTCCGGCGGCCGCGTTGGCCATCCGCAGCTCCGCTGACAACGTCGTCAGTGCTGCGTTGGCTCCGGCGAGTGCAGGATCGGGATCGTGCACCTGTGCGGTGTCGCGCGGAGCTCCCATGCAGTGGATGTCCACCTCGCACAGCGACTTCAGCTGCGCAGTCAACTCCGTGACATGAACTCCTGCGCCACCGTAGATCTCCGGCGGGTATTCCTTGGTCATCATCGCTACTCGCACGTGAACGAACCTACATTCCCCGGCAGTTGTGCGTGTACTGGTAGCAAGGTTCTCTCGGTGCGGATAGGTTGGGTGGGTGAGGACACAACCGCACGTACTAGGGATTGTGCTTGCCGGCGGAGAGGGTAAGCGCCTTTACCCGATGACCGCGGACCGAGCCAAGCCAGCCGTTCCCTTCGGGGGCGCCTACCGACTCATCGACTTCGTGCTGAGCAATCTCGTGAATGCCGGTTACCTCCGGCTCTGCGTGCTGACTCAGTACAAGTCCCATTCCCTGGACCGCCACATCTCGCAGACGTGGCGACTGTCCGGTTTCGCCGGGGAGTACATCACTCCGGTCCCGGCACAGCAGCGTCTCGGCCCCCGGTGGTACACCGGCAGCGCCGACGCCATCTTCCAGTCGCTGAACCTGGTGTACGACGAGGACCCGGAGTACATCGTCGTCTTCGGTGCAGACCACGTGTACCGAATGGATCCGGAGCAGATGGTGCAGCAGCACATCGACTCCGGCGCGGGTGTCACCGTCGCGGGTATCCGGGTTCCGCGTAGCGAGGCATTCGCGTTCGGCTGCATCGACTCGGACGAGAACGGCAAGATCACCCAGTTCCTGGAGAAGCCGGCGCAGCCGCCCGGTACCCCCGACGACCCGGACGTCACGTATGCGTCGATGGGCAACTACGTGTTCACCACCAAGGTGCTCGTCGATGCCATCAAGGCGGACTCCGAGAATTCCGACTCCGACCACGACATGGGCGGCGACATCATCCCGGCGCTCGTCGAAGCAGGCGTGGCCTCGGTCTACGACTTCAACGACAACGTCGTTCCCGGTGCCACCGAACGCGATCGCGGTTACTGGCGAGACGTCGGCACCATCGACGCTTTCTACGACGCCCACATGGACCTCGTGTCGGTGCATCCCATCTTCAATCTCTACAACCGCCGCTGGCCCATCCGCGGATCGGCCGAGAATCTGCCGCCCGCCAAGTTCGTCCAGGGCGGCCTCGCTCAGGAATCCGTCGTCGGTGCCGGCTGCATTCTCAGTGCCGCCACCGTCCGAAACTCGGTACTGAGCTCGAACGTCATGATCGACAGCGGCGCGACCGTCGAAGGCAGCGTCCTGATGCCCGGAGTCCGGATCGGCAAGGGTGCCGTCGTTCGGCACGCGATCCTGGACAAGAACGTGGTCGTCGGTGACGGCGAAATCGTCGGAGTCGATCTCGAACGCGACCGGGAACGCTTCAACGTCAGTGCCGGGGGAGTCGTCTCCGTCGGTAAGGGCGTCTGGATCTAGAGCAGAGCCTGCGGCATGTGAGTGGAAGTTCGTAGCGTGCTACGGATTTCCACTCACATGGTCATGCGCGCGACGCGCAGATCAACCCGTCGCCCAGAGGGAGCAGCACCGTCGTCAGGCGCTCGTCCTCGGCGATGGCACGCGCAGCCGATCGAACGGCCACCGCAGTTGCGTCTCGTTGAGTCGGATCGGCAACCCGTCCACCCAGCAATGCGTTGTGCAGCACCAGAACTCCGCCGGGGCGTAGCAACCGCACACTCTCGGCGACGAAGTGCGGATGGTCCGCGGGGCTGGCGTCGATGAACACCAGATCGTAGGTGTCGTCGGCCAATCGGGGGAGCACGTCCAACGCCCAGCCGTTGATCAGCCGAGTGCGGGACGGCGCAATTCCTCCTGCCCGGAATGCTTCTCGCGCTGCCCGCTGGTGTTCGGGCTCGGTGTCGATGGTGGTCAGTACACCGTCCGCTCGCATCCCGTCGAGCAACCACAGGCCGCTGATTCCCGCGCCCGTTCCGATTTCGACGACCGTCTTCGCGCCGAGCATCTGAGTGAAGATGCTCAGGATGGCACCGACGGACGGCGGCACCGGAGCGGCACCGAGGTCGACGGCTCGCTCTCTGGCTGCGATCAGAACCTCGTCCTCCTGAGCGGAGTCTTCGGCATAAGCGAGCATCTTCTCGGCGTTGGTCGGCACGTCCCGAGGTTATCGTGCCCGGGGCTCGATCTCACGCACACATTCTCAGGTGGGCCTCAGGTGATTCATACCGGACCCACACGCGGGTCGGTCAGGCTATGGAGGAATCGCAGGTCCGTGTCGATTGCGAAGTGTGAGCTGGAACATCCGAGGGTAGTCGTCGGTTGCATCAGAAGGACGTACGCAGTCCTGAGCAGGAGGATCCAACTATTTACAAGATCAACGGCGATCGCGACATCGCTCGTCTACCCGAGTCCGTGCCCACCCCCGACGACCTCAGCGGCACCGCAGTGTTCGATGCGACCGGCGAGAACTCCACCATGCCGTCCTGGGACGAGCTCGTTCGCGAACACGGCGACCGCGTCTACCGACTCGCGTACCGCCTCTCCGGCAATGCCCAGGACGCCGAGGACCTGACTCAGGACACCTTCATCCGCGTGTTCCGCTCCCTGTCGAACTACCAGCCGGGAACGTTCGAGGGCTGGCTGCACCGCATCACGACCAACCTGTTCCTCGACATGGTTCGTCGCCGCAGCCGTATCCGCATGGAAGCACTGCCCGAGGACTACGACCGCGTTCCGTCGGACCGGCCCAACCCCGAGCAGATCTACCACGACGCTCGCCTCGACCCGGATCTGCAGTCTGCGCTCGATTCGCTGGCACCCGAGTTTCGCGCCGCAATCGTGTTGTGCGACATCGAAGGACTGTCGTACGAAGAGATCGGTGCGACACTGGGCGTCAAGCTCGGAACGGTTCGTAGTCGCATTCACCGTGGCCGTCACGCGCTACGGGAGTACCTTCGAGTGCACGGGAAGGTCGACTCGGGTCACGCAAGTGTCCACTAGCTACGAGGAGGGTTGGATGACGCAGGCACGCAAGCCTCGGCAATTCAGCTCCACCGAACATCTGGCCAGTGAAGCCGTCGCAGCCTACGTCGATGGTGAACTACGAATGCCCGCCCACCTCCGCGCCGCTCACCACCTCTCCGAATGCCCGGAATGCTCGGCCGAGGTCGAGGCGCAGCAGCAGGCGCGTCGAGCGCTCCGCGGAGCAGGCGAGATGTCGATGCCACATTCGCTCCTCGGTTTGCTGAGCCAGATTCCGTCCTGTGCAGGCGAAGACGGGCCCGCTCGATCCAAGCGGTCGTTCATGGCGTCCGTCGAGGCCGTGCGCCGTCGTCGACGCTGACCGCCGCGTTTTCTGCCCGACGAGTCCTCACCTGCATCGAGCTGCCCCGACCGCTCGAGTGATACTGAACTCTCACACCGACGTATGCGAGGGGTAACCGGACGCGTGACATCGAATTCGACCAGCACCGAGACCACAGGCACAGCAGACGAGGGTCCACGGTTGCCGCCGCGTCCGGTCCATCGACCCACCGTCGATCCGGTGTCGGCCTCGGTATTCGGACGTCCCGATGACGTCGGCGGTTCGTTCTCCCCACGTCGCCCCGACGAACAACTGCCTTCCCGGCTGTCGGTCCGGCCGCCGGACCCCGTCTTGGCCGAGGCCTTCGGACGTCCCGACGACGCCACCGAGTCATTACAGCGCGACCCCGACGCCGCCGACGAGTCCGACGCCGGCCCCCAGGTTCCGGCTGATCCGTGGCGTGATCCCGCGTCCCGAGTGTCGCTGGGCGGCGCGGCCCTCGACACCCCACCACCTCCTGTACTCCCTCCTGGAACCAAGCTCGGCGTGCGCGACGTCTTGTTCGGGCGATCGGTATCCGTGCGGGCGCTCGTCGTACTCGGTGTCCTTGCCCTCGTCATCGGCTTGGTCGGTGGACTGTTCGGCCGCCTGACCGCCGAAGTGACCGGCGCACTGACCAGCCAGAAAGTGACACTGACCCAGTCCAGTGGCGACGACGTCCCACGCGGCCAGATCAGCAAGGTGGCCGACGCGGTCCTGCCGTCGGTCGTCTCCATTCAGGTGACCCTCGGCGAGACCGGAGGCACCGGCTCGGGCGTCGTGATCGACGCCGACGAGGGCTACATCGTCACGAACAACCACGTGATCTCGCTCGCCGCATCCGACGAGGACAAGTCGACCCTCGAAGTCACCTTCTCCGACGGCACCAAAGTGCCCGGACGCATCGTCGGCCGCGACACCAAGACCGACCTCGCCGTACTCAAGACCGACGTCGGCAACCTCACCGAGGCTCAGCTCGGACGCTCCGACGACGTCCGCGTCGGCCAGGACGTCATCGCCGTCGGGTCACCGCTCGGTCTGAACAAGACGGTCACCTCGGGCATCGTCAGTGCTCTCGACCGCCCCGTCGCGCTGTCGGGGGAGGGCACCGACACCAACGCCGTCATCGACGCGGTTCAGACCGACGCAGCCATCAACCCGGGTAACTCCGGTGGCCCCCTCATCGACTTCGAAGGTCGCGTCATCGGCATCAACTCCGCCATCCGAAGCGAGAGCGGCGGATCGGTGGGACTGGGCTTCGCGATACCCGTCGACGAGGTCACCGAGGTGGCGCAGGCCCTGATTCGGGACGGCGTCATGCGGCACCCGGATTTCGGGATCAACGCGCGTTCGGTGATCAACGAAACCTCGGCCGGCGCAGAAGTCGCCAACGTCCGGGCCGGTGGGCCGGCCCAGCAAGCCGGAATCGTCGAAGGGGACGTCATCACCAAGGTCGGCGACCGCTCGGTGGGGGACGCGGACGAGCTCGTCGTCGCGGTGCAGGAAACCACGATCGGCCAGGCGGTGCCGGTGCAACTCGTCCGCTCCGGACGGCTGGTGGACCTGTCCGTCACGCCGGTTTCCGACTGACGACGTAGGCTGGCACCCGTGTTCGGCAACATCGGTTGGGGAGAGCTCGTCATTCTCCTCGTAGCAGCTCTGGTCATCCTCGGCCCGGATCGTCTCCCCGGTGCCATCAGCTGGGTGTCCAAATCCCTCCGCCAGGTCAAGGACTACGCCAACGGCGCGAGCCAACAACTCAAGGACGAGCTCGGCACCGACTTCGAGGACCTGCGTAAGCCCCTCGCCGACCTCAACCAACTCCGCGGTATGACACCCCGAGCCGTGATCACCAAACACCTGCTCGACGGCGACGACTCGGTCTTCAAGAACCCGCTGGACGACACCTTCAAAGGCAAGCCCTTCGACACCAAGCCCAAGAACATGGGCGGACCGACGCCGCAGAACGGCGTGTCCTCGGGCGGTGCGTCCGGGGGTGCCGTGTCGATGAGCAAGAACGAACCGAAACTCGCGGCGGGCGATACCCCGCCCATCGACGCGGACGCCACGTAGGCATAGCCCCAACCGGCCCGACGAACCACCCAGTCTGCAGGCTGCGCCCGCCCGACCGCTGCGCCCCCCGTCGGATGAATGTGGGATTCAGTCGCTCTGAGTGCAACAAAGGCGCATTGATCCGCGGCGGGGCGGGCGGCGGGAGCGGGCGGGCCAGTGGCTAGAGCACCTTGTTCAGGAAGTCCTGGGTGCGTGGGTTCTGGGGGTTCCCGAACAGCTCGTCGGGTGTTCCCTCTTCGACGATGACGCCCTCGGCCATGAAGATCACTCGATCCGCGACTTCACGCGCGAAGCCCATTTCGTGGGTGACGACCACCATCGTCATGCCGCCCTTGGCGAGGTCGCGCAGTACCTGCAGAACTTCGCCGACCATTTCGGGGTCCAGGGCGCTGGTGGCTTCGTCGAACAGCATGATCGACGGGTTCATGGCCAGTGCCCGCGCGATGGCCACGCGTTGCTTCTGCCCACCCGAGAGGTTGGCGGGCTTGTAGTCGGCACGCTCGGACAGTCCTACCTGTTCGAGCAGCTGCAGGGCCGCGTCCTTGGCCTGCGACTTCGACATCTTCTTGGTTTCGACGGGTGCAAGCATGACGTTCTCGAGGGCTGTCATGTGCGGAAAGAGGTTGAAGTGCTGGAACACCATGCCGATGTTCTGGCGCACCTTGTCCAGGTCCACGTTCTTCGCCGTCAGGTCGGTTCCGTCGACGACGACCGATCCGGCGGTGATGTCTTCCAGCTTGTTCAGGCAGCGCAGGAACGTGCTCTTGCCGGAGCCGGACGGTCCGATCACGCAGACTACTTCACCGTTGGCGATCTCGGCGTCGATGCCCTTGAGAACCGTGTTGTCGCCGAACGCCTTCTGCAGGGCCTTGATCGAGATCTTCGTTCCCGGACCTTTGTCGACCGGCAGGTCCTTGGTCAGTTCGGTGCTCATTTGTTGATCCTCTTCTCGAGCCGGTTCGACAGCTTGGTGAGAGCCATGATGATGATGAAGTACAGGACGCCGACGATCAGCCACATGTTGAACGACTCGAAGTTTCGGGCGATGATCAGACGACCGGTCTGCGTCAGCTCGGCGAGGCCGATGACCGAGAGCAGCGACGTGTCCTTGAGCGTGATGACGAACTGATTGATGTACGACGGGATCATCGTGCGAATTGCCTGGGGCATCACCACTTTTCGCATCGACTTGAGGTAGCTGATGCCGAGGCTGCGGGACGCCTCCATCTGGCCCTTGTCGACGGCGAGGATGCCGCCGCGGACGATCTCGGCCATGTAAGCACCGGCGTTGAGCGAGAGTGTGATGATGCCTGCGGTGAACGCCGACATCTGGAAGTTCAGTGCCGCGGGTACGCCGAAGTAGATGAAGAATGCCTGCACCAGAAGTGGTGTGCCACGGAAGATGTCGACGTAGGTGGTTCCGATGCCGCGGAGCACGATGTTGGTCGAGACGCGGAACAGGCCGAAGATGCCGCCGAGTACCAACGCGATGGCGATGGAGATGACGGTCAGCACGATCGTGAGCCACAGACCCTTGAGCAGCAACTGCCAGCTGCTGGCGATCAGGCCGGGGATCGAGGTGTCGGCGGTGGACGCGTCGGCGTTGAGGTAGGTGTCGAGAATTTCGTCGTACTGTCCGTTGGCGCGCAGGTTCTCGAGGCCGGTGTTGAACTGGTCGAGCAACTGGGCGTTGGTGCCCTTGGCGACGGCGAATCCGTAACTGGCACCGGCTTCTTTCTCGGTGACCGTCTTGAAGCCGTTGCCCTGGGTGATGCCGTAGGCGAGCACCGGGTAGTCCTCGAAGGCTGCTGCGGAGTTTCCGGTACGCACTTCCTCGAACATGGTCGCGGAGTCGTCGAAGCTGCGGATGGTGAAGCCGTACTGATCGGCGATCGACGTCGCGAACGTCGCACCCTCGGTGCCGTTCTTGACCGCGACCGACTTACCGCGCAGGTCTTCGTAGCCCTTGATCTCGTCGTTCGAATCCAGAATTGCCATCTGGACGCCGGAATCGAAGTACGGATCGGAGAAGTCGAAGGTGGCCTTGCGCTCGTCGGTGATCGACATGCCGGCGATCATTCCGTTGAACTGGCCGCTGGTGACGCCCTGGAGTGCGGTGTCGAATCCGACCTGCTCGACGGTGTAGTCGAAGCCCTGGTCGACGGCGATGGCCGCGAGCAGGTCCATGTCGATTCCGACGAGTTTGCCTGTCTCGTCCTGGAATTCGAAGGGCGCGAACGTGGTGTCTGTCGCGATCGAGTAATTCTGGGCTGGCGGGGCAGGTTGTGCCGACGCCAGCGCGGGACCGAGTACGGATCCCAGCAGGGTCATCAGCAGTGCGATCAGTACCGGAACGACGACCGGCCTGACCCGATGCGGCTTCTTCATGAAGGCCACTCTCTATCGACAGTAGGATTGAAGGCAAATCATAAGGCTCCAACCCTGTTCCCCGCGTCGTTTGTCGGGTATAAGCGCCTGCCTTACAGTTTCCGAGTTGTGTCGATTCCCAGCGACATTCCCACCAGTCCGCGCTCGCGCACGGCAAGTTTTCCGGCGACCGCCTCGAGTGCTTGTGCCGCAGGCGAATTCGGGTGGCCCAATACGATCGGAGTGCCGGCGTCGCCGCCTTCACGGACGGCGGTGTCGAGCGGAATCTGGCCCAGCAGAGGCACCTTGGCACCCACGGCCTTGGTGAGGCGATCCGATACGTCCTGTCCGCCACCGGATCCGAAGATATCCATCCGGGTACCGTCGGGCAGCTCGAGCCATGACATGTTCTCCACGACGCCTGCAACGCGCTGACGCGTCTGCAGTGCGATCGCTCCGGCGCGCTCGGCGACCTCGGCAGCGGCTTGCTGCGGGGTGGTGACCACGAGGATCTCTGCGTTCGGAATCAGTTGTGCGACAGAGATTGCCACGTCGCCGGTGCCGGGCGGAAGGTCGAGGAGCAGCACGTCCAGGTCGCCCCAGAACACGTCGGCGAGGAATTGTTGCAAGGCCCGGTGCAGCATGGGTCCGCGCCAGACGACCGGGGTGTTGCCCTCGGTGAACTGAGCGATCGAGATGAACTTCACGCCGTGCGCCTGCGGCGGCATGATCATCTTCTCCACCTGCGTGGGTCGCGCGTCGTTGCCGAGCATGCGGGGAACGGAATGGCCGTAGATGTCGGCGTCGAGCACACCCACCGACAGGCCGCGGGCGGAAAGGGACGCGGCAAGGTTGACCGTCACGCTGGACTTGCCCACGCCGCCCTTGCCCGACGCCACCGCGTACACGCGCGTCAGCGATCCGGGTTGCGCAAAGGGAATGACCGGCTCGGCGGAATCGCCGCGCAGGGACTTGCGCAGTGCGGTGCGTTGCTCGTCGTTCATCACGTCGAGTTCGACCGTCACGGTGCCGACTCCGGCGACGTCGGCGACGGCGTTCTTCACGCGATCGCTGATCTCGGTCTTCATCGGGCAACCGGAGGTCGTCAAGTAGATGCCGACGCCGACGGCTCCGTCGGGGGCGATGTCGATGCTCTTGACCATGCCGAGGTCGGTGATGGGTTTACGGATCTCGGGGTCGATGACCTTCGTCAGCGCGGTCCGAACGTCGGATTCGGTCAGTACAGCCATTGCTTCATGCTATGCGGTGCACCGAGTCCCGATGAACAGCAGGGCAGCTCGATCTAGTGCTGCGTTGAATTCAGTGAATCCGCGGCAGCTGGTCCGAGGACGGCACGATGCCGGTGGCGTAACCGGCCGACCATGCGAGCACGTTCGCCACGTAGGCCATCGAATTGTTGTAGCGCAGGATTGCCCGGGTGGTCGAGGCCAGGTCGCGGGCGTTGGTGCCGTCGTCGCACAGGTACATGCCGGTGGCCAGGGCCGCGTCGTACAGGTTCTGTGGGTCGGAGACTCCGTCGCCGTTGCCGTCGGCGTGGTAGAGGTTCCACGTAGAGGGCAGGAACTGCATCGGGCCGACTGCGCGGTCGTACTGGGTGTCGCCGTCGAGCGCGCCGCCGTCGGTGTCGCGAATCACCTGATTGCCGGCGAGGGTGCCGTTGAGAACCGGTCCGAGAATGGGCTCGTGCAGTTCGCCCGAGTCGTCGACCTTGCCGTTGTTGGCGTGGGTGGATTCGACGCGGCCGATGCCGGCGATGACGGTCCAGCTGATGCCGCAGCCGGGCTGCTGCTGGGCCAGGATGCGTTCGGCGTTCTTGTAGGCGGAGACGTTGACGACCGGGATCGCGATCGGGCTGACCGCAAGGTTGGTGGGCAGCTCGGGTGTGGGCGGGATCTCGGGAGCCGGGGCGGGCGCGGGGACCGGGGCGGGTGTCGGCAGCTCGGCCTGAGCCACCGGCTGCGCCTGCTGGTCCTGGGCGATCGCCTGCGGGGTCTCGACCACGGAGTTCGATTCCTGTGCGGCCGGGGCCGTCTTGGCGGTGACGAACGGGATGTATTCGGTGGCTCCGGCGCTGGTCGCGGCCGTGACGAGTCCTGCGGGGACGAGGCCTGCCAGAGCAATCACCGAGTTCCGTCGAACCTTGGAATTCGATGCTTTTCTGTGACGACCCACGCGCGCTGTACCTCCTGATTTCCCCGGATGATCTCCGGGGCCCGACCTGATGACCGGGATCGAGGGTACCTGATTCGAGACTGTTCCGTTATCGGGCCGTTACCAGGCGCGGAGGGGTGCGCGGTTTAGTGCGGGTCGGTCTCGCCCGACGCGTCGTCGGCCAGGCGTGCGGCCGCTTTCTTGCGCGCCTTCTTCGGTGCGTTGGCGGGTTGACCCGTCGCTTGTTCCAGCAACGCCCTGATGTCGTCGAGTTCGCGGCGCAGATAGTCACGGGTGGCGACTTCACCGACGGCGATACGCAGAGCTGCGAGCTCCCGCGCGAGGAACTCGGTGTCGGCCTTGGTCTGCTGAGCCCGCGACCGATCCTCTTCGAGAGAGACGCGGTCGCGATCGTCCTGCCGATTCTGGGCGAGCAGGATCAACGGCGCGGCGTACGCGGCCTGCGTCGAGAAGGCGAGGTTGAGAAGGATGAAGGGATACGGGTCCCACTGCAGATTGACGGCCACGACGTTGAGGAAGATCCAGACGATGACGATGCCGGTCTGAATCGCCAGATAGCGTCCGGTGCCCAAGAACCTGGCGGCTTTCTCACCCGACTTGCCGAGATCGAAGTCGAAGTTGACGTTGAACAGCCGCGAACCGCGCGGCGTGTCCATTCTTTGGCGTGCTGTTTCTTTCACTGTCCGGCCACTTCCTGATCTCGCCAGTCCTCGGGCAGCAGGTGATCGAGGACGTCGTCCACGGTCACGGCCCCGACCAGGTGGTCCTCGTCGTCGACCACCGGGCCGCAGACGAGGTTGTACGTCGCGAAGTACCGCGTCACCGCGGTCAGGCTGTCCTCGGGGGACAGCCGCGGGAGTGCGCTGTCCACGACTCCGCCCACCAGACTCGCCGGGGGTTCTCGCAACAGTTGCTGCAGGTGAACACAGCCCAGATATGGGCCGGTCGGTGTTGCGGTCGGCGGCCGCACCACGAACACGAGTGAGGCCAGCGCAGGCGTCAGGTCGGGGTTGCGTACCCGAGCGAGGGCCTCGGCCACCGTCGTCGACGCGGTGAGGATCACGGGCTCGGGCGTCATCAGACCGCCGGCGGTGTCGGGGGAGTGTTCGAGCAGGCGGCGGACCGGCGCGGAGTCCTCCGGATCCATCAGTCGCAGAAGCGATTCCGCTTCGGTCTCGGGTAGCTCGCCGAGGAGGTCGGCGGCGTCGTCGGGGTCCATGGCCTCGAGCACGTCGGCACCGCGGTCGACTCCGAGGTAGTGCATCAGCTCCACCTGATCGTCGTCGGGCAATTCCTGGACGACGTCGGCGAGGCGCTCGTCGTCGAGCGCCCGCGCAACTTCCATGCGGCGCTTGACGGGCAGCTCGCGCATCGCATTCGCCACGTCGGCGGCGCGCAGGTCCTCGAACTGCATCAGCAGCTGCGCCACACCCTGGTCGGGCATCGACAGTTCGTTCTGCGTGAGCCCCTGCACGTGCTGCCAGTCGACGACGTGGATGGCACCGCGTCGCGCAAGGCGTTGGCGCTGCTTACGCACCGCCACGCGTGCGACCTTCCAGTCTCGAGTTCGGGTGAGCTCGATGCCGAGATCGACGACGACGGAATCGGTGTCGTGCAACTCGTCGAGCTCGGGATCGTCGACGCGCACCTTGGAGTCGAGTATCTGCGCGAACACCAGAATCTCGTTCGCGCGCTGAGTGAATCGGCGCAGACTGACGTTTCCGGTGGTGAGCTGAACGGAGTTGGGCTCGATGCTGGTCACTCGCAGCATTGGGACGAAAATTCTTCGGCGCGTTGCCAATTCGACCACGAGTCCGAGGACTCGCGGCTGTGCCCTGCCTACGCGCATGGAGACCACCACGTCGCGCACTCGCCCGATCGATTCGCCGTCGGGGCCCAGGACGCCGAGGCCGGCGAGCCTGGCCGCGAATACCTTGCTCAGTGCTGCCATGATGGCAAGGTTAGAGGCAGGGCAATACAGCGGGTGAATCAGACAGGGGTAGTGCTTTCGATGGGTGCTTCGGGATTGCGTCGATCGGTACTGGCCGTTCCGGGCAGTTCGGACAAGATGATCGCCAAGGCCAAGGGCTTGCCTGCCGACGCGATCTTCCTCGATCTCGAGGACGCCGTCGCGCCGATCGCCAAGGTCGAGGCCCGCGCACGCATCGTCGACGCGTTGAACTCCGACGGGTGGGGCGATCAGCTCAAGGTCGTGCGCGTGAACGACTGGACGACGCAGTGGACGTACGGCGACGTCATCGACGTCGTCTCCGGGGCGGGTGGAAATCTCGACGCCATCCTGTTGCCGAAGGTCGAGTGCGCGGCGCACGTACAGGCGTTGGATCTGTTGCTCACTCAGCTCGAGAAGGAGCACGGTCTCGCCGTCGGGGCCATCGGCATCGAGCCGCAGATCGAGAGCGCGCGCAGCCTGCGCAACATCGACGAGATCGCAACCGCGAGCCCCCGGGTGCAGACGTTGGTGTTCGGGCCGGCCGACCTGATGGCGAGCGTCAACATGCGCACCCTCGTCGTCGGAGAACAGCCGGTGGGATACGACACCGGCGACGCCTATCACCACATTCTGATGACGATCCTGCTGGCGGCTCGGACGCACGGATTGCAGGCGATCGACGGCCCGTACCTGCAGATTCGTGATCTCGACGCGTTTCGCCGGGCCGCGGGACGGACGGCCGGCCTCGGGTTCGACGGCAAGTGGGTGCTGCACCCGACGCAGATCGAGGCGGCCAACGAGATCTTCGCGCCACGACAGGACGATTACGACAAGGCCGAGATGATTCTCGACGCGTACGAGTTCCATACCTCCGCAGCAGGTGGCGCTCGCGGTGCGGTGATGCTCGGCGACGAGATGATCGACGAGGCGAGCCGCAAGATGGCGCTGGTCGTCTCGGCGAAGGGGCGGGCGGCCGGTCTGACACGCACGACGACGTTCGAGCCGCCGATCTCCTGATCGAGGCGGTTGTCCGAGGGCCGAACAATGGGTGTGACGGTGCCGGAGCGGAGCCTGCAGAAGCGACCAGAAAAGTCCGTTTCGGGGCACAATGGAGTCATGACCAATCCCCTCTCACAGCCGGGCCGCCCAGGGCAAGGACTGCCGACGCCGCCGTCCGGTTGGCCCATCGGTTCCTACCCCACCTATGCCGAGGCGCAGCGCGCCGTCGATTTCCTCTCCGACGAGGAATTCTCGGTACAGGACGTCACCATCGTCGGCGTCGATCTGATGCAGGTCGAACGCGTTCTCGGCCGGCTCACCTGGCCCAAAGTCATTGGCGGAGGCATCGTTTCGGGTGCATGGTTGGGCGTGTTCCTCGGTCTCGTCCTCGGTATCTTCAGCGAGAACATCTTCGGCGCGTTGCTCATCGGCGTCGGCGGCGGCATCATCTTCGGCCTGATCTCGGCGTCCATTCCGTATGCCGCGACCAAGGGACAGCGTGATTTCGCGTCGAGCATGCAGTTGGTCGCCGGACGCTACGACGTCATCTGCGAGCCCCGGACGGCAGAGAAAGCACGCGACCTGCTCGCCAAACTGTCGATTTGATCACAACGGTTGGACGACCAGGCAACCGACAGGTAACGGAATAGCCCCAAATCGCCCTCGAGGCCAGTGAGTTCGGTTACGTTTCTCTCGTGCACGGCAGTGCCGACACAAGGGCTGCGCGAGTAACCGAACGTACGGAGGCGGGACAGTGCCGAGACATCGTGGTCGTAGGCGTGGAAAAGCAACGAGGATAGGGGTGTTGGCGGCAGCGGCTCTGGTGACGAGTCCGTTGCTCGCAGCGTGTGGTTCGTCGGACAGTTCGGTTCCGGTTCTGAGTTTCTACACTGCCGCAGACGGCGCAGAGCAGTACGCCGCTGCGGCACAGGTGTGTTCGGACGCCTCCAACGGCCGGTATCGGGTGGAGCAGCGAACACTGCCCAAGAGTGCCAACGATCAGCGCCTGCAGCTCGCGAGGCGTCTCGCCGGAAACGACAAGACGTTGGATCTGATGACGCTCGACGTCGTCTGGACCGCCGAATTCGCCGAGGCCGGATGGGCATTGCCCGTCCCGGACGACCTCTCGGCGAAGCTGCGCGACGGGTCCACCCTGGAAGGCCCGCTCGCCACCGCGGAATGGCAGGACCAGCTCTACGCCGTTCCGCTCAACTCCAACACCCAGTTGCTCTGGTACCGGCCCGACGAGGTGCCGGGCGGTACCCCGCCGCAGACGTGGGATCAGCTGATCGACGTGGCCGAGGCCAACGCGGCCGCCGGTAAGCCCGCTCAGATCGGTGTGCAGGCCAAGCAGTACGAGGGCTTCATGGTCTGGTTCAACTCGCTGCTCGAGAGCGCGGGTGGGTCGGTGGTCGCCGAAGACGGAACGACGGTGACCCTCAACGACACTCCCGAGCACCGCGCCGCCACCGAGAAGGCCCTCGAGATCATCAAGCGGGTGGCCACGGCCGACGGCCGCGATCCATCGGTCTCGCAGAGCGACGAGGCGACAGCTCGACTCGGGATGGAGTCGGGGCGGATGGCCTTCCAGGTCAACTACCCGTTCGTGCTTCCCGGCCTGAAGGAGAACGCCGTCGCCGGGGCAGTGTCGTTCCTCGATCTGGCGAATGTGCCTGCCGATCAGCAGGATGCACGCATCGCCGAGGTCTTCCGCAGTGCTCCGTATCCCGAGGTGAACGCGGGGGAGCCCGCCAAGGTCACCATCGGCGGCTTCAACATCGGCGTCGCGAAGACCACTCAGCACGAGGACCTCGCCTGGGAAGCCGTCGAGTGCCTCACCAACCAGGAGAATCAGCGCAACAACGCCGTCAACGGCGGCGTGCCCCCGGTGCTGAAGTCGCTGTACTCCGATCCGGAGTTCCAGGCCGTCTATCCCGCATGGGAAGGGGTGCTCGGTTCCATCGAGTCCGCGGCAGTGCGGCCCGTTTCGCCTGCCTACCAGAGCATTTCGATTCTGTTGACCGATGCCCTCAACCCGCCGCAGAACATCGATCCGGTTGCCGACGTGGACAAGCTCGCAGAACTGGTCAGCAAGGCCGTCAATTCCGAAGGGTTGATTCCATGAGCGATCCCACCGAATCGCAGCCGCAGCCCGCCGATCGGCAGGCGGCTCTGAAGAACATCTCCGACGGTAAGAAAGCCGAACGACGCCTGGGATTGCTCCTCGTCGCACCCGCGGCGATCCTGATGCTCGCGGTCACCGGCTACCCGATCGTGTACGCCTTCTGGCTCAGTCTGCAGAAGTACAACCTCGCGTTCCCCGAGGATCGCCAATTCGTCGGCATCTCCAACTACGTGACCGTGCTGTCCGACGGCTACTGGTGGACGGCATTCGGCGTCACCGCCGGCATCACGATCATCTCGGTGATCATCGAGTTCATCCTCGGTCTGGCAGTGGCTCTGGTCATGCACCGCACCATCTTCGGCCGCGGACTCGTCCGCACCGTGGTGCTCATTCCGTACGGCATCGTGACCGTCGCCGCCGCGTACAGCTGGTACTACGCCTGGACCCCGGGCACCGGTTATCTCGCCAACCTGTTGCCCGACGGCAGCGCGCCACTCACCGAGCAGTTCCCGTCGCTCGCGATCGTGGTTCTGGCCGAGGTGTGGAAGACGACCCCGTTCATGGCTCTGCTGCTGCTGGCAGGCCTGGCTCTGGTGCCCGACGATCTGCTCAAGGCCGCCGAGGTGGACGGAGCGGGTGGTTGGACGCGGCTGATGCGGATCACCATTCCGTTGATGAAGCCGGCAATTCTCGTCGCGGTGCTCTTCCGCACGCTCGACGCGTTCCGCATCTTCGACAACATCTACGTCCTCACCCGAGGGAGCAACGAGACAGGATCGGTGTCGATTCTCGGTTACAACAACCTGTTCGGCGCGTTCAACCTCGGACTCGGGTCGGCGATCAGCATCCTGATCTTCTTCTGCGTCGCGATCATCGCGTTCGTGTTCATCAAGTTGTTCGGTGCCTCGGCACCGGGATCCGACGACGGAGGCCGCAAGTAATGACCACTGTTACGCCTCGCAAGAAGGTCGGTTGGACGGTCGTCAACGTCCTCGTCCTCCTCTACGCGCTCGTTCCGTTGGCGTGGATCATCAGCCTGTCGTTCAAATCGACGGCCACGATCGCCGACGGAAAGTTCATCCCGCAGTCGTTCACTCTGGAGAACTACAAGGGCATCTTCTCCACCAACCAGTTCACCTCGGCGCTGGTGAACTCCATCGGAATCGGGTTGATCACCACTGTGATCGCCGTCGTGATCGGCACCATGGCCGCGTATGCCGTTGCCCGGCTGGACTTTCCGGGCAAGAAGCTCCTGGTTGGTGCGGCTCTGCTGATCGCGATGTTCCCCCAGATCTCGTTGGTGACACCGCTGTTCGACATCTCGCGCTCGCTCGGGCTGTTCGACACCTGGCCGGGTCTGATCATCCCGTACATCACCTTCGCGTTGCCATTGGCGATCTACACCCTCTCCGCGTTCTTCCGCGAGATCCCGTGGGAGCTGGAGAAGGCAGCGAAGATGGACGGAGCGACGCCCGCACAGGCTTTCCGCAAGGTCATCGCCCCGCTGGCAGCACCCGGCATCGTCACCGCGTCGATCCTGGTGTTCATCTTCGCCTGGAACGACCTCCTGCTCGCCATCTCGCTGACGGCGACGGAACGTTCGGTCACCGTCCCGGCGGCCATCTCGCAGTTCACCGGTAGCTCTCAGTTCGAGGAGCCCACGGGATCGATCGCGGCAGCCGCCGTCGTCATCACGATCCCGATCATCATTTTTGTGCTCTTCTTCCAACGACGTATCGTGGCGGGCTTGACGTCCGGCGCAGTGAAGGGATAACCGTCATGGCCGAAATCGTTCTCGACAAAGTCACCAAGCTCTACCCGGACGGCGCCGCTGCCGTCAGCGACGTCGACATCACCATCGCCGACGGCGAATTCATCATCCTCGTCGGACCGTCCGGCTGCGGAAAGTCCACCACGCTCAACATGATCGCCGGGCTGGAGGACATCTCGTCCGGTGAGCTGCGGATCGCGGGGGAGCGCGTCAACGAGAAGGCGCCGAAGGATCGCGACATCGCGATGGTGTTCCAGTCCTACGCGCTGTACCCGCACATGACGGTCCGGCAGAACATCGCCTTCCCGCTGACGCTCGCCAAGCTCTCCAAGACCGAGATCAACGACAAGGTCGAAGAGGCTGCCAAGATCCTAGATCTCAGTCAGCACCTCGACCGGAAGCCCGCCAACCTCTCCGGTGGTCAGCGACAGCGAGTTGCGATGGGACGCGCCATCGTTCGCACCCCCAAGGCCTTCCTGATGGACGAGCCGCTGTCCAACCTCGACGCCAAGCTGCGAGTCCAGACGCGCGCCGAGATCTCGCGGCTGCAGAAGCGTCTGGGCACCACCACCGTCTACGTCACGCACGATCAGACCGAGGCCATGACCCTCGGCGACCGCGTCGTGGTGTTGCGCGGCGGGCTGGTGCAGCAGATCGGTTCTCCGCAGGAGCTCTACGACAAGCCGCGAAACCTGTTCGTGGGCGGCTTCATCGGA
This sequence comes from Rhodococcus sp. NPDC080181, assembly GCF_040702225.1. Lineage (NCBI taxonomy): Bacteria > Bacillati > Actinomycetota > Actinomycetes > Mycobacteriales > Nocardiaceae > Rhodococcus > Rhodococcus sp. NPDC080181. Next base: position 46,518 of record NZ_JBFBKN010000001.1, on the reverse strand, counting down.
TCGCCCTCGATGAATTTCGTTCCGGGACAGCTCACCTCGAACGGAGTGTCCACGGCCCTCGGCGACATCGAGATCCCGCTCGAGCGAATGGACGCGATCAAGGCCAAGAACCCGGGCCGCGAGGTGGTCGTCGGTATCCGCCCCGAGCACTTCGAGGACGCGGCACTGATCGACGGCTACCAGAAGATGAGCGGCGCCACCTTCACCGCAACCGTGGACGTGCTCGAGTCCATGGGCAGCGACAAGTACGTCTACTTCACGCTGAAGGGTGCCAAGGTCGAGTCCAGCGAACTCCAGGAGCTGGCCGCCGATGCCGGCATCGCCGATCTCGGTGGCGCACAGGTGGTTGCGCGTCTGGCAGCCGAATCCAAGGCCGCCGAGGGTGGTCAGGTGGAACTGTGGTTCGACCCGGGCAAGATCTCGGTGTTCGACCAGGCGTCGGGTGCGAACCTGACAATCTGAGCGGCTGCGCCGCATGTGAGCGGAACTTCGTAGCCCACTACGAAGTTCCACTCACATGCCGCAGGCTCTACAGTGGCACGTTCGACGTGGTGTTCGGTTCGGACTCGGCAACCCGCACCGATTGCCGCGCTGCCGGGGTGCTTCTGATGGCCAGGGCTGCCGCGGCGACGACGGTGCAGGCCACGGCACCGGCGACGAAGGCTGCGGTGTACGCGCTCTCGCGGGCCACGTTTGTGCCGTCGATGGTGAACATCGCCAGCACGGTGGACAATGACGCACTCGCGATCGACGTGCCGACGGTGCGCACGATCGAGTTGACGCTGTTGGCCACGCCGGTGTCCGCTGCGCTGACCTCGGCCATGAGCAGGTTGGGCAGGGCCGCGAACGCGAGGCTGACGAACGTGTTGATGACGATGCCTGCGGTGATCAGCTGCCAGGTGTGATCGTGGGCCACCGCGACGAACGCAAATCCGAGAACGCCGATCACCGCGCCGCCGACGAGAACTCGGCGCGGCCCGAACGATCCGATGAGGCGACCGCTGATCACCGCGGCCACCACTCCTACCGCTGCACCGGGTAGCAGGTACACGACACTCGCTTCGAGAACGTTGGCGGTGAATCCGTAGCCGGCGACGGCACGTGGGGTCTGCACGAAGTAGGAGCAGGCCAGAAAGTTGGCGAACATTCCGACGCCGACGAACAGGGTGGCGACGTTGGTGGCCAGCAGGGGCCCGTGAGTGAGCATGCGGGGTGCGACGAGCGGGGCATCGATGCGCTTCTCGAAGATCCACCAGACGGTTCCCAGCAGCACGCCCGCGACAGCGCATCCGATGGTGGCCACCGAACCCCAGCCCCACGTGCGGCCCTGGGTGAGGGCCAGGAACAGCAGCAGGAGTGTGCCCGCCAGAAGTACGGCACCCCACCAGTCGACCGACCCGCTGCCGCTACGCGGTCGGGCCGGGACACCGAACCACGCGATGCCGAGTGCAACCACGACGATGGCGACGGTGAGCCAGAAGACGCGGTGGTAGTCGGCACCGTTGGCCGTGAGCAGCCCCGTCAGCACCAATCCGAAGCCGCCGCCCACGCCGAGAGTGCCGGACAGGATCGACATCGAGCCGACGAGTGCGCGCGGTGGCACCTCGTCGCGCAACACCGCCAGGGCGATGGGGAACAGGGCGTACGAGACACCCTGCAGAATGCGGCCGACCAGCAGCCAGGTCAGTGAATCGGTCAACGCTGCCAGCAGCGACCCGGCCAGCACGACGGTCAGGACGCCGATGAGCACGGGGCGTTTGCCGTGCAGGTCGGCGAGTCGGCCGATGACGGGGGTGGCGATGACCGCGGCCAACAGGTTCGCCGTCAGCACCCACCCGGCAGCGGTGGTGCTGACGCCCAGTTGGGTGCCGATGGTGCCCACGATGGGAACGACCATCGTCTGCAGGACGGCGAGGGTCATGACGATGAAACAGAGTCCTGGCAGCAGCGTGCGGCGGGTGGACATGGAAGAACAACCTCGTTACCTATGACAACCGAAAATACGAACCGATCAAACTAAAATGTTGAACGCATCTAATTAATTATCGGGTACCGGTTTCCCCGGTGTGAGCCGAGGTGCCTCGGACGAGCTACTGGGCCCGGTTGGGCTTCCCCAGGGCCTTCTGCCGGAGTTCACTGACGATCTCGTCGTTCCAGACGTGCTCGCGCACCAACCGGTAGCGCTCACGGCTCATCCACAGATAGGCCTCGGCATCGGTGCGGTCCTCGAGAATCTCGACCGCCCGGACCATGCGGACCACTGGCAGGTACTCCTCACCGAACCAGCGTCGTGCGACCGTTCCGCGGTCGACGAACTCCCCGAGTTCCTGCATCAGCCGAAATCCCCAGGCCTCCACCGACTCGCTCAGTTGCGCGTAATCGAACGGGTCGGTGACCTGTACCGCCTCGCGTGCGCGTCCCACCAGGGGCACCCGACTCAGGAAGATGCGGCGATGATCCTTGATCAACAGATCGCCGCGCCGGGTGATGCCCTCGGGGGAGATACGCGTGATGATCTCGGTGACGACGGCATCGATCGTCGTGCGATGCATCGCGAACGCAATCGACACCCGGTGATGCCCGTCGACGACGAAGTGCATGCCGCCGATGCGATACACCTGGATCGGCGGCATCGCTTCACCGCGGCGCTGCGCCGCCGCCAGCCGCTGCCAGCGTTCCCTGATCCGCGCCGAGGTCGGCCTGAAGAACCTGTCGAAGTCGCGAGTGCGGTCGACGCTGCCGACGATGGTCTCGACGCGAATGACCTGCAGACCCAGGTGCCGTTCACCGACCTTGCCGAGGGCAGCAACCACTTCGTCGAACGGCAGGATGGTGTTGACGTCGTCGGGTTGACGCCGCAGCCACCCGACGAGTCTCGCCACGTCGGCGCGTCGACGCTGGCGGGTGAAGTCGTTCTCCGCGTCGGCGGCCGGAAATCCGGTGTCACGTGCCATGTCTGCGCCTCACGATCCTCGGTGCTTCGACGTGCTGTCGCTGCCCACCCGGTTCGACGTCGAGCAGGGTGTATCCGACGGTGTTGATCACCGTCGCCCCGTGCAGGGCCAGATCGTCCGGGGTGTGGCCGTGTGGATGAATGTGGCCGTGCAACAACAACTGTGGGGAGAGCCGACGCGTCACCTCGTCCAGGCAGTCGAAGCCGACGTGTGCCGGGTCGGTGTCGTCGCCGACTCCGAGGGGTGGGCTGTGAGTGAGCAGAATGTCCACCGGCCGTACGTCCTTGCGGACGTTGCGATTCCACGCGAATGTTCGAGTGAGGGTGCGTGAGCGTCTGCGCTGCTGACGTTGCGTCCATTGATTGGGTCCGCCGTTGTAGCGGATCGACCCGCCGAGACCGGCGATACGCAGACCGGCAGCGGACACGATCCGCCGGTCGACGTTGATCGCACCCACCGGCCCCGGCCAGGTGGCAGGCAGCCCGGCGCGCATCCAGCCGGCCTTCCCGGCCGAATAACCCGTCAGGTCCGCGTCGTGATTGCCGGGCACGAACACGCACGGAGCGTTCAACGCGTCGGTCAGATACTCGAGGTAATCGAACGGAAGGTCGCCCGCGCCGAGAATCAGATCGACGCCGAGCGACTTCACCTGCGGACTCCACAGAGATTCGATCGTTTCGTCGGACACAGCGAGAACGGATACCACGGGTACGACGGTACCCACCTCGTCCGCGGTGGGCACCTCCGAACGGACTTCTCGGGCACCGGTGGTGTTGGATGGGTCTCGTGAGCGAGAGTGTCATTACCGCGGTACGCGCACACCTGGTGACCGAGATCGGCGACGACAACCCGTCGTCCGCGTCCGTGACGTTCCTCGGCCTGGAGTCACTGGACGTGCTGCGATTCGGAGCGGACTCCGAGGTGGTGCGGTACGTCAGCCTCGGCTGCTCGCGTCATCCCATGGCAGACCCGAACGACATGGTCGCCGATCCGTCCCGTGGCCCTCGCGCCGAACTGGTACTGACCCTTCGCGGTGGCGCAGGCGTGGCGTCGGGCGTCCACAAGAGCTTGGCCGTGCTCGCGGCCTCGCCCGCGGTGGAGGGCGTCGTGCTGGTGGAGGACGCCCTGCTCGATCTCGGTGAGCCGCTGTGGACCAACGCGCCGTTCACGGCCGTGCTGCTCGGGCCGAGCGACATCGCGGACCTGCCGCTGCCGGAGCCTTTCGATCCGGTTCATTTCTTCGCCGCGGTGCCGTTGACCGGAACCGAGGCCGCCTGGGTGCGGTTACGCGGGGCGGATGCGTTGCGCGAGGCCTGGAAGGAAGCGGGGATCGACGTTCGAGACCCCAACCGGTCCGCAGCCAGCCTCTGATCGGGCGCTCCTGCGCACAGGGTGTCGACTTCCGGTGGCTACCCGCTTCTGTCGGAGTTCGTCCCTGGCTGTAGATCTCCGGCGCAGGATCTACAGCCAGTTGTTCTTGTGGAACGTTCGCCACAGACCGACGCACACGCAGGCGACGATCGCGACGATCGTGTGATACCCATAGGTCCAGTGCAGCTCGGGCATGTTGTCGAAGTTCATGCCGTAGATGCCGGCCACCATGGTCGGCACCGCCGCGATCGCCACCCAGGACGAGATCTTGCGCATGTCGAGGTTCTGCTGCATCGTCACCCGAGCCAGGGCGGCGTCGACGAGCGAGCTGAGTACCTCGTCGTATTCGGAGATACGTTCGGCGACAGTGGTGTGATGGTCCTGCACGTCGCGCAGGTACCGCCGGACGGATTTCGGAACACTGGGCTCCTGGACCAGCCGTGCGAGAGGCGTCGACAGTGGGGTCACCGACCGGCGCAGTTCCACGACCTCCCGCTTGAGCAGATAGATGTTCTCGATCGGCACGTGATGATGCGGAGAGAACACCTCCTCCTCCATGCCGTCGACGTCCCTCTCGATCGAGTCGGTGACGGCCAGGTACTCGTCGACGACGTGGTCGGCAACCGCGTGCAGCACCGCCGACGGGCCGAGTGCGAGCTGCTCCGGATTGTCCTCGAGGCGCTGGCGCACGCCGGCCAATCCGGAGTGTTCGCCGTGTCGGACGGTGATGACGAAATCTCGACCGACCATCACCATGATCTCGCCGCTCTCGACGATCTCGTTCGCCGTCGTCACCGACTCGTGTTCGACGTACTTGACTGTGCGCAGGACGAGGAATGCGACGTCGTCGTATCGCTCCAGCTTGGGCCGCTGATGCGCGTGCACGGTGTCCTCGACCATCAACTCGTGCAGGTCGTAACACTGAGCGATCGCGTTCATCTGACGGTCGTCCGGCGCATGCAGGCCCACCCAGACGAACCCCTCGCCGCGGGCTCGTACTTCGGCGATCGCGGAAGTGTGAGTGAACCGGCCGGGTAGCCGGGAGCCGTCGACGTAGACAGCGCAGTCGACGATGGCGCGCGCCGTCGGCACCGGTATTCGTGGACTCGAATCGGGAACGGCCTTGTTTCCTCGTCGGTGCAGCGAGGGCAGTGAGGGACGCGGTGGAAGGGACGGCATGGCGGGCAATCGTACGCCAGGAAAACGACAGAACAGTGGGCCCGGAACATCACGGCGGTACGCCTGGGACACTGTTCTGGTGCTCATCGATCTCCACACCCACTCGACAGCGTCCGACGGTACCGACAGCCCGGCCGAGCTGGTTCGCGCTGCGTCGGCAGCGGGCCTGTCGGTGGTGGCGCTCACCGATCACGACACCACGGCGGGATGGGACGAGGCCGCTGCCGCATCGCCCGCCGGCCTGACGCTCGTGCGCGGCATGGAACTGTCGTGCACCGGTCGTGGGGAGGACGGCACGCCCGTCCCGGTGCACCTGCTGGCGTACCTGTTCGACCCCGAGAACGAGGCATTCGCCGCCGAGCGTGCACGACTGCGCGGTGAGCGGGTGACCCGGCTGCGGGCCATCGCCGAGAACATGGCCGCGGACGGCCTGCCCATCGATCCCGACGCGGTTCTCGCCTCGGCCGGGGAGGCCGCCGGTCGTCCCCATCTGGGCCAGGCTCTGATCGAGGCCGGCTACGTCTCGGACATGGACGCGGCGTTCGCCGGTCCGCTGGCAACGGGTGGCAAGTATTACGTGGGCAAGGTCGACACTCCACTCGACGTCGCCGTCGAGATGATCGCCGCCGCAGGCGGCGTCAGCGTGCTCGCGCATGCCCGGGCCCGCAAGCGCGGACGCATCCTGGATCTGGACCACATCCGAGAACTCACCCCGCTCGGGCTCGGCGGTGTGGAAGTCCACCACATGGACCACTCGCCGGAGGACACCGTGGTGATGGCCGAGTTGGCCGCGGAGTTGGACCTCATCGTCACCGGGTCCTCGGATTATCACGGCACCAACAAGACCGTGAAGCTGGGCGAGTACACCACTGACCCGGAGCAGTACGACCGACTGATCGCGGCGGCCCGGTCATGAACTTCGACGTGACGCTGTACCTGACGGTTCTGATCACGCTGTTTGTGATCATGGATCCACCGGGCGCGATTCCGGTGTTCCTGTCCCTGGTGGGACGCAAGAGCAAGGAAGTGCGCAACAAGGCCGCATGGCAGGCACCCGCGGTCTCGCTCACCGTCATCTCGGTGTTCGCGATCGGCGGCCAGGCCATTCTGAGCTACCTGCACATCGGCATTCCGGCACTGCAGGGCGCGGGTGGACTTCTGCTCCTGCTCATCGCGCTGTCGTTGCTCACCGGTAAGGGCGCGGGCGGCGACGCGGCGGCCGAGGACGTCAACGTCGCACTCGTGCCGCTGGGAACGCCGTTGATGGCGGGCCCCGGAGCCATCGCCGCGGTGATCGTCTACGTCAGTCAGGCCGACGGCAACGCGAGCTCGTTGCTCGCAATCGCCTTGGGCATCATCACGATTCACGTCCTGTTCTTCGTGATTCTGCGCTTCTCCACCGTCCTTATCCGGCTGCTCGGCGAGGGCGGCATCTCGCTGCTGGCACGCATCGCAGGCCTGTTGCTCGCCGCCATCGCGGTGCAGTTGATCGCGGACTCCGTCCGCGGATTCGTGGCCGGAGCATGAGCGGGGCCGGAGCGGGTGCAGGGCTGCGCTTCCTGCGCGGTCTCAGCGGCATCGTCACCGCCGGACTGGTGGTGCTGGCGATCGGCGTCGGCGTCACCCAATATCTCGGTCAGTCCCGCGGCTACCCGGGACCGGGCGCGCTGTCGGTCACCGTGCACATCGTTGCCGCTGTCGTCGCCATCGTCGCGCAGCGCATTGCCGATCATCGACGCGGATTCGCCGCCTTCCTCGGAGCGATCGTGGTCTTCGTGGTCACCGGTCTCGTCCTGTGGACCCAATGGTGGCAGTAGTTCACGCTGGTTTCTGACTCTATGGTCAGTTCGGTGGGCGGTATGGCACACTTGGGCCGTTGCAGCGATGCGGCTACAGCCCATCGTTGACTGTGCAGGCACACCCGCCGCACGTGCGAGACACGCTTTTCGGCAGTCGGCAGCCAGTACTGGCGCCCTCCGGTAGTCCGCGACCCTTTCGAGCATCAATCACTTCGTAGACACGTGTTGCCTCGTCGAGGCCGACAGTGCGAGGAGCTTTCACCGTGACGGCAGTCGAAGACACCACAGGAACACCATCGGCAGTTGCGGCCGCGATCACCGACGACGAGATCTTCGCCGGGCATCTCGGCGGCAAGCTTTCGGTCCAGTTGGCCGCGCCGCTCGAGACCCAGCGCGATCTCTCGATCGCCTACACCCCGGGAGTGGCCCAGGTCAGCCGTGCCATCGCCGCCGACCCGGCACTGGCCAAGCGCTACACCTGGACCGACCGGCTGGTCGCCGTCATCTCCGACGGTTCCGCGGTGCTCGGCCTGGGCGATATCGGTCCGCGCGCGTCGTTGCCGGTGATGGAGGGCAAGGCGGCGCTGTTCAAGAAGTTCGCCGGCCTCGATTCCATCCCGATCGTGCTCGATACCCACGATGTCGACGAGATCGTCGAGACGATCGTGCGGATGCGACACAGTTTCGGAGCCGTCAACCTCGAAGACATCTCCGCCCCGCGGTGTTTCGAGGTGGAACGACGCGTCGTCGAGGCACTGGACTGCCCCGTGATGCACGACGACCAACACGGCACGGCCATCGTCGTCCTTGCGGCGCTGACGGGTGCTGCACGGGTACAGGGCCGGGACCTGGCCGGGCTCCGAGTGGTCGTCTCGGGCGCAGGCGCTGCAGGCGTTGCGTGCGCGAACATGCTGCTCGCCGCCGGCATCTCCGACGTCGTGGTCCTCGACTCCAAGGGCGTCGTCTCGGCCGATCGCGGTGACCTCACCGGCGTCAAGGCCGACCTCGCTGCGCGAACCAACCCTCGTGGACTGAGCGGGGGACCGGGCGATGCGCTGGCCGGAGCCGACGTGTTCCTCGGACTGTCCGCAGGCAAGGTGGACGAGAACGTCATCGCCTCGATGGCCCCCGAGTCCATCGTGTTCGCGCTCTCGAACCCGGATCCGGAGATCCACCCCGAGGTGGCCAGGAAGTACGCGGCCATCGTCGCGACCGGACGCAGCGATTTCCCCAATCAGATCAACAACGTTCTGGCCTTCCCCGGTGTGTTCAAGGGCGCGCTCGACGCCGGCGCACGCCGCATCACCGAAGGCATGAAGCTCGCCGCTGCCGAGGCAATCCTCTCGGTTCTCGGCGACGAGTTGGCCGCGGACAGAATCGTCCCGAGCCCGCTCGATCCTCGCGTCGCCCCGGCCGTTGCGGACGCAGTTGCGGCAGCAGCGCGAGCCGAGGGCGTCGCGTAGGAAAACAGAAAAACACCCCGAACCCCGCCCTATCCGGGCCGGTGGTTCGGGGTGCTTTTCGTTCGTATGAGTCGTCGTCAGACTTTTGCCAGTCCGGTCGGCATGCGCCGGAGGCGACCGGTTCCCGGCACCGACGTCCACACCGCAAGGGCGAGAAGGCCGTCGACGACGAGTGTGAGCAGCGCGACGAGGATCGCCCCGACAAGAACCCGGCCGTAGTCGTAGAGCGCGAGACCGTCGAAGATGTAGCGACCGAGCCCGCCCAGGTTGACGTAGGCCGCAACGGTCGCGGTGGCGATGATCTGCAGGGTGGTGTTCCGTAGTCCGCCGAGGATCAGTGGCAGTGCATTGGGGATCTCTACCCGCAGCAGCACCTGTGATTCGGTCATCCCCATTGCACGGGCGGCGTCGACCACGTGGGCGTCGACGTTGGCTATTCCCGAGTAGGTGCCCGCCAGCAGCGGCGGTATCCCGAGCAGGACCAGCGCGATGATCGGCGGGATCAGACCCAATCCGATCACCAGGACCAGGAACACCAACACACCCAGAGTCGGCAGTGAGCGCAGAGCGTTGACCAGTCCGACGACCACCGCTTCGCCGCGGCGCAGGTGACCGATGATCAGTCCGATGGGAATCGCGACAGCGGCCGAAAGCACAACGGCCAACAGCGAATACCACATGTGCTCGAGCAGTCGAGCGCCGATTCCCGTCGGCCCGGCCCAGTTGGCACCGTCGAGGATGTACGAGAACGCTTCGGAGAACAGATTCATGCGCGCGCCTTCCTCGTCGACGAGCTGCCCTGCCGGGTCCACGGCGTGAGTCGACGGCCCACCAGGTACAGGGCGGCGTCGAAGATCAACGCCAAGAACACGATCGAGATGATGCCGGCGAAGATCTGATCGGGATAGTCACGTTGGTAGCCCTGGGTGAACAGCTGGCCGAGACCACCGATACCGATCACCGAACCCACCGAGACCAACGAGATGTTGGTGACCGTGACAACTCGAATATTGGCGATGAGCACCGGCAAGGACAGGGGGAGCTCGACGGTCACCGCACGTCGTAACGACGAAAAGCCCATGGCCTGAGCCGAATCGACGACGGCGAACGGAACCGAATCGAGTGCCTCCGGAACCGCGCGAACGAGCAGAGCCGTGGAGTACACCGTCAGTGCGATCACCACGTTCAGCGGATCGAGCACAGGCAGTCCCACGACCGCAGGAATGGTGACGAACAGTGCCAGTGACGGCAACGTGAACGCAATGCTGGCCACCGTCAACGTGATTCGGCGGACCCACCGCGTGTTGCGAATCAGGGTGCCGACCGGAACCGCGATGAGCAGTCCGATGAGCAGGGGCACGAGCGACAGATACAGATGTGTCTTCGTGTACCCGAGTACGACGCCGAAGTTGTCGAACAGCCAGGTCACTGTGCGTCGTTCCCGGTCGCGCCGAAGTGGTGGCGATTGCGCTCCTCGTCCTCCGACTTGCGCTGTACGGCCAGGTTTTCGAGAATCTCCGCACCGTCGACGCTGCCCACGGCGGCACCGGTCGAATCGACGGCGACGCCGATTCCCGACGGAGACGAGATCGCCGAGTCGAGCGCCTGCCGTAGATCGCCGCCCTCGAGGAACAGCGACCCACCGGCCGCGGTGCTCTCGTCCAGGCTGCCGCCGCCGCGTACCTTCTCGACGCCGGTGGCGTCGATCCAGCCGAGGGGACGACGCTGGGAGTCCACGACCAGAACCCACTGCCCCTGGTCGAGTCGCAGGGTGCTCATCTCGTCCTCGGTCGCGGTATGGATCGGATGCATCGTCACCGACTGCGCCGAGCGGAAAGACAGGCCTCGGTAGCCGCGGTCGCGGCCGACGAACGACGCCACGAACGACGTCGCCGGTGCCGCGAGCACGGTCTCGGGCTTGTCGTATTGCTGCAGACGACCCTGCGGTCCGAAGACCGCGATGTGGTCGCCCAGCCGCACGGCCTCGTCGATGTCGTGCGTGACGAACACGATCGTCTTCTTCAGATCGGCCTGCAGCCTGAGCATCTCGGCCTGCAGATCCTCACGCACCACCGGATCGACGGCGCTGAAGGGTTCGTCCATCAACAGAATCGGTGGGTCCGCGGCGAGCGCACGGGCCACCCCGACGCGCTGTTGCTGCCCGCCGGACAGCTGTGCCGGGTAGCGGGACGCGAGAGCCGGATCCAGGCCCACTCGTTCCAGTACCTCGAGCGCCGCCTTACGGGCAGCGCGCCGGGACTGACCGTTGAGGACCGGAACCGTCGCAACATTGTCGACGACGGAACGATGGGGCAGCAGCCCGGCACTCTGGATGACGTAGCCGATTCCCCGGCGCAGTTTCACCGCGTCGGTGTCGGCGATGTTGCGGCCGTCGACCGTGATGACGCCTGAGGTGGGAGCGATCATCCGGTTGATCATGCGCATCGACGTCGTCTTGCCGCAGCCGGACGGCCCCACGAACACGGTGAACGAGTGTGGCTGGATCACCAGGTCCAACGAGTCGACTGCCGTGGTGCCGTCCGGGTACGTCTTGGTGATGTTCTCGAAGGTGATCATCAGCTGACCGGCTGGTCCAGACCCTTGTCCTTGACCCACGCCGTTGCCGCCGCAGCCGGTTCGACCTTCTGGTCGCCGGACACCGAGGTGTTCAGTGCGATGAGCTCTTCGGTGGTGATCTGCGCCGAGACGGCGTCGAGGACCTGAGTGAGCTTGTCGGACTGCTTGGACGTCCGCAGCACCGGGATGACGTTCTGAGCGGCGAAATTGTTCTCCGGGTCTTCGAGAACCACGAGATCGTTCTGCGCGATGGCCGGCGAGGTGGTGAAGATGTCCGCCGCGACGACCTGGCCCGACACGAGTGCCTCGACCGTGGCCGGTCCGCCGCCGTCGGAGATGGGCACGTAGTTACCGGGGGAGATGTCCAGGCCGTACTTCGCTTTTAGGCCCGGCAGTCCGCCGACGCGCTCCTGGAATTCCGGCGTGCCTGCGAACGTCACCTCCGAGGAGAACGGTGCGAGATCCCCGACGGTCTTCAGATTGCGCTCGGTTGCGGTCGCGCGGGTGACGACGACGGCATCCTTGTCCTCGCCGGGTGCCTGGGCCGTCACCGAGAGGTCGTCGCCGAGTGCAGCGGGCAGTGCCGCCAGCACGTCCTCGGACGAGGTGGCCGTGGCAGATTCGTCCAAGTACTGGAGCAGGTTGCCCGTGTAATCGGGAATCAGGTCGATCGAGCCGTCGCGGACGGCGGGAATGTACGCCTCGCGGCTACCGATGTTGAGCTTGGTGCTCACCTCGAAACCGTTGGCGCGCAATGCTTCTGCGTAGATGTTCGCGACGGTTTCGGACTCCGGGAAGTTGGCCGAGCCGACGATGATCGAGTTCGTGTCGTCGTTGCTCTCGCCGCCTCCGCTCGAGAGCGGATCCGAATTTCCGCCGCAGGCGGTCAGTGCGGTGACCGACAGGGCGAGCGCGGCAACGGCCGCCACTGCCTTCGGGGCGGAGAACGCGCGCGTGATTCGGGAGGTGGTCATGGTGTCCTTCCATCGGTTCGGGCACAGACGAAGCCCCAACTCCGACAGGTGCCGCCCGATCACCGGGGACACCGCCGAACCAGGACTCGGGCTGCTCGGGATGGTAGTCGACGTCGCCGTGCCCATAAGGTTGGTTCGACTACCCTCTCGTTCGCATCTGTGCCCCGCGGTCGGGATCGGTAAACCCCACGGGCAGTGAACAGGAGAAAATGAGAGTGCGTTCGTCGATTCTGGCAGCGGCCCTCGCGGTCACTATTGCAGGTTCCGTCGGTGGGTGCAGTGCGGCCGACCGGGCCGAACCCGGGCACGTGCCCGTCGTCGTCGGAGCCGGGAATTCCGACCTCTCCCGGTTGCTCGCACAGATCTACGCAGGAGGACTCCGGTCGACGGGAGCCGAGGTCTCCGTCGCCGAGAACCTGGGGGATCGGACGGCGTACCTCGCGGCGCTGGACCGCGGCGAGGTATCGATGATCCCCGACCTGACCGGGGACCTGTTGCGCACCTTCGACACCCTGGCCGGGGCAACCGAAGCGGAGGACGTGTTCACCGAACTGAACCGATCGCTGCCCGCCGGACTGTCGGTGGGAGACTACGCAACCGCCGAGGATCGGTTGGCCATTGCTCTCGCTCCAGACGCGACCTCGGACGAGGGCACGACAGTCACAGAATTTCTTCGTCGTGACGACGTGACAGTCGGGACGGTCGAGGGGGAGGTCGATCCGATGGACGTGAGGATGGAGGGTGTGGGCAGTCCCAGCTTCACCCGGGCCCGTTTCTCCGAGTTCATGGTCTACCCGGATGCGCAGTTCGCCGTCGACGACCTGAATTCCGGTGCGGTGGATGCTCTCGCGATTCGGACGGCGTCGTTCGGTCCGCTGGCCAAGGATCTGACGACTCTGCCCGACGACGATCATGTGTATCCAGCGCAGAACGTCGTTCCGCTGTACCGCACCGGTGTGCTGGACGAGAGTGCGGTGAAGTCGTTCTCGGTGGTGGCGGGGGAGCTGACGACAGCGGACCTCGCCGACATGATCGGCGAGGTCCGCGGGGGTGCTGCGTCAGGCGATGTCGCCGGCCGCTGGCTCGGCGAGCACAGCCTCTGACACGTCGGACTTCTGCTCTGCTCTGAGCTTGCGGCCCAGATAGGAACCCATGTGCTGGACGGCTTCGGCTGCTTCCCGCAGGATCGACGCCTGCAGATGCGCCACGTGCCAGAGCTTCTTGTACTCGATGTACTCGAGTTCGACGCCGGACAGGCGCAGCTTGTCCGCGAACGCGGTGATCTGCGGATAGAGCACCTCGTCCGTCCCGACGTGCATGACGACCGGAGGCAGCTCGTCGAGGTTGCCCTGGAGCGGCGCGAAGCCTTGATCCAGGGGGTCGCCCGCCCCGAGATATGCGTCGGCCGAGGAGTTCGACCACCCGGTGTTGACCACCAGGTCGCGCGGCTTGACCGCGTCGCGTGCGCCCGGATCGACCCACGGTGAGATCAATCCGAGTGCTGCCGGCCTCGCGCCGTCGTCCACCAGCCGTCTCGCCGTCGCGACGGTCAGTCCGCCGCCGGCCGAATCACCGGCGATGGCGATGCGATCCAGGGTGAAGCCGTGCGAACGCACGAGTTCTCGGAACGCCGCCACGGCGTCGTCGAGCGCGGCCGGGTACGGGTTCTCCGGGGCGAGGCGGTAATCGAGCACGTACACCGCGCTGGCCGACTCTCGGGCCAGATGGGCGGCGAGCGATCGGTGGGTGTTGATCGAACCGATCGTGAACGCGCCCCCGTGGAGGTACAGGATGGCGGTGTCGCGTTCGGTGGCTCCGACGGTGATGCGCTCGGCCCGCCTGCCCGCAAGCGTCAGTTTCTGCGCGACGGTCCCGTGTGGGAGCGTCTGCACGGGAGCCGCGGCCTCGAGGACCGCCCGCTGCGCCCGGAAGGACAGACGCGGATTCAGCGCGAGGCGGTAGAAGGGCTTGAGCGCCGCCGCAACGATCGGCAGTGGAACGTAGAAGGCTTTCACGACGCGACCCGCCTACTTCTTCGACCGTGGCATGGCACGCTTGGACACCGCAGCGATCAGACCCTGGTACCGCGAGCCGGTGATGCGTTGCAGCAGATCGAGCGCGATGGCGTCGGAACCGATGAGCACGCGGCCCCTGCCCTTCTCGACGCCCTTGAGAATGGTCTTGGCCGCGTCGATCGGGGTGGTCTTCGCCAACTTGCTGTCGAAGAACTTCGCCACGTCGGCCTGGTCGAAATTCTCGGCGACGGTGGCGTTGCGGGCGATGGCAGTCTTGATGCCGCCGGGGTGCACCACGGTCACCTTCACCGGAGCCTTCGCGATCAACATCTCCATGCGCAGCGACTCGCTGAATCCGCGGACGGCGAACTTCGCAGCGTTGTACGCGGACTGGGACGGCATCGCTAGCAGGCCGAACAGGCTGGAGATGTTGACGATGTGGCCGTCGCCGGAGGCCTTGATGTGCGGCAGAAATGCCTTGGTGCCGTTGACGACACCCCAGAAATCGACGTCGACGATGCGCTCGATGTCCTTGAACGAGGACTTCTCCACGTCACCGTGGTAGGCGATGCCCGCGTTGTTGTAGATCTGGTTGACCTTGCCGAAATGCGCGACGACGGCCTCGGCATAGTCCAGCACGGTCTCGCGCTGCGAGACGTCGAGGAAATCGGACTTCACTTCGGCTCCGAGTGCTTCGACGCGGCGCACCGTCTCGTCGAGTCCGGCAGTGTCGACGTCGGACAGTGCGAGCTTGGCTCCGCGTCCGGCCAGCTCGAGGGCCAGGGCCCGGCCGATTCCCGAACCCGCGCCGGTGACGACGGCTACCTTGCCTGTGAATGTGCTCATCGTGCGGACACCTTGTCTGTGTTGTTGCCGGCGGCCGTGCTCGCCGACGCGGGGGTCAGATCTGCGGTTGCGACGCTACGGTACGCATCGAGATCGAAATGCTTGGTCTGACGACGGAACTCGAACGTGAACCCGGGCCACAGGGTGGTGTTGTTTCCGTGCTTGTCCAGATACCAGCTGGCGCAGCCGCCGTTCATCCAGACGCTCTTGGCGAGCTGGTCCTGCAGGGTCACGTTGTACTCGTCCTGCACATCCTTGCGCACTTCGATGGTCCCGATGTCGTGCTTGTCGATGGTGTTCAAGGCGTCGACCAGGTAGTTGATCTGCGACTCGATCATGAAGACCATCGAGGTGTGCCCGAGGCCGGTGTTGGGGCCGACGAGGAAGAACATGTTCGGGAAGTTCGCCACCGCAGCGCCCTTGTAGCCCTGCTGTCCGCCGTCGTCGAACGTCTGCGCCAGCGTTCGGCCGTCCTTGCCGACGATGGCTTGGTAAGCAGGCGAATCGGTGACGTGGAAGCCGGTGGCGACGACGAGTGCGTCGATCGGGCGCTCGGTGCCGTCCTTGGTGACGATCGATCCCGTGCGGATCTCGGCGATGCCGTCGGTCACGAGGTCGACGTTGCTCTGCGCGAGAGCCGGGTAGTACGCGTTGGAGATCAACATGCGCTTGCAGCCGATGCGGAAGTTCGGGGTCACCTTCGCGCGCAGCGCCTTGTCCTTGATCTGCGTGCGCAGATGATTCTCCGACGCCCACTGCAGCGGCTTCATGAACGCGGGGTTCTTCGCCAGCCCGACGACCTGGGTCTCGCGCATCGCGTAGATGCCGGCGCGGGCGAGGCGCTGGAAGCCGGGCACGTGCTTGAAGGCGAAGCGCTCGAGCTTGGTGTACGGGCGATCGGCGCGAGGGAGGATCCACGGCGCGGTGCGCTGGTAGACGTCGAGGTGCTCGACCTGGCCTGCGATGGCGGGAACGATCTGGATCGCCGATGCGCCGGTCCCGATGACGGCGACGCGCTTGCCGGCGAGCGAGACGTCGTGGTTCCACTGAGCGGAGTGGAAGACGTCGCCCTCGAAGTCGTGAATTCCCTTTATATCGGGCAGGTTCGGCTCACACAGTGCGCCGACGGCCGAGACGACGATCTTGGCGGTGTAGTTGCCGGTGGTCGTCTCGACGTCCCAGCGGCTGGTGGAGGCGTTCCATCGCGCCGACGTCACGTCCGTGCCGAAGACGTGCTTGTCCATGACGCCGTACTTGCGCGCAACTCCGGCGATGTACTTCTGGATCTCGGGCTGGGTGGAGAACGAACGAGTCCACTCCGGGTTCAGCGCGAACGAGTACGAGTACAGATGCGAGGGCACGTCGCAGGCTGCACCGGGGTAGGTGTTGTCGCGCCAGGTACCGCCCACATCGTGGCCGCGTTCGACGACGACGAAGTTCTTCTTGCCTGCCTTGGTCAGCTTGATCGCCGCTCCGAGCCCGGCGAAACCACTGCCGATGATCAGCGTATCGACGTGACGCGGCGACGTTGCGCGGTCCGAAGTATCTGTTACGGGGAGACTCATGTAGAGCAGACTAGAAGCTTACTGAGTGTGAGTCAATAGTTATTGACTACTATTCAATAGGATGATTGCATGGCGGATGTGAACCGCGCTGGAGTATCGACGACGAAAAGGACCAGACTCAGTCCGCAGCAACGACGAGCGCAGCTGATCGAGCTCGGCACCGAGATGCTCGCCGATCGGCCACTCGAACAGATCTCCGTCGAGGACATCGCCGATCAGGCCGGAGTCTCCCGAGGTCTACTGTTCCACTACTTCGCGTCCAAGCAGGACTTTCACCTCGAAATAGTCCGCGAGGCGTCGCGGTCGATGATCGAACGGACTGCACCCGACCCCGACCTCGAACCCTTCGAGATTCTGCGCGACTCCATCGCCAACTACGTCGATTACGTCAGCGAGAAACGCGACACCTTCATCTCCCTGCTCCGCGGCACGGCAAGCGGAGACCCCCAGATGCGCGAGGTGTTCGAGCAGACCCGCACCACCATGGCCGATCGCACTCTCGTCCAACTCGCTCAACTCGACGTCGATGTCACCCCCACCATCGACCTCGCCGTCCGCGGGTGGATCGCCTTCGTCGAAGAAGCCACCATCACCTGGCTCAGAAATCCACAGATCACTCGCGACGAGTTGATCGACCTGAACGTCAACGCCCTACCTGCTGTCGCCCTGGCCCCGGGCATGATCTCCGCGCTGCTGGGAGCCGACGCCGACGCCTGAGCCCCGCCCCAGTGTGGGTCCCCCCGGTTGGACGTCCTCCCCGGTTGCAGGTCCTCCCCGGTTGGGATCAATGTCCCTTTGTTGCAGTCTGACCGACTGAATCCCGCATTCATCCGAAGTGCGGCCGAGGCCACAGCCGAATGAATGCGGCTTTGTTGCAGTCTGACCGACTGAATCCCACATTGATCCCAACCCGGGTGCGCACAGAAACGACGAAAGCGGCCCACTCCCGAAGGAGTGGGCCGCTTGTCGCTGTCGGAGATTCTAGTCTTCGCCGACCTTGTTGAAGGCCTCGTCGATGATTTCGAGTTGCTCGACGGCGTGCACCTTGCTCGATCCCGAGGACGGTGCGGACATGGCGCGACGGGAGATGCGCTTGATGCCGACCAGCTTTTCGGGCATGAGTTCGGGCAGTGCGAGACCGAAGAACGGCCAGGCACCCTGGTTCGCAGGCTCTTCTTGAACCCAGCGGAATTCCGTTGCGTTCGGGTAGCTCTCGAGTGCTTCCCGGATTCGACGCGTCGGCACGGGGTAGAGCTGCTCGATTCGGACGATGGCGACGTCGTCGCGGTTGTCCTTCTGCTTGCGAGCGAGGAGCTCGTAGTAGAGCTTGCCGCTGACCATCAGCACGCGCTTGACCTTGCTGCGGTCGCCGGTGCCGGTGTCGTAGGTGGGCTCGTCGAACACCGAGTGGAACTTGCCGTCGGTGAAGTCCTCGATGTTGCTCACTGCTGCCTTGTTGCGCAGCATCGACTTCGGGGTGAAGACGATCAGCGGGCGACGGATTCCGTCACGCGCATGCCTACGCAGCAGGTGGAAGTAGTTCGCGGGGGTCGAGGGGAGTGCGACGGTCATCGATCCTTCGGCGCACAGCGTCAGGAAGCGTTCGATGCGTCCGGACGTGTGGTCCGGGCCCTGACCCTCGTGGCCGTGCGGGAGCAGCAGCACGACGTCGGAGAGCTGTCCCCACTTGGCTTCACCGGACGAGATGAACTCGTCGATGATGGACTGGGCACCGTTGACGAAGTCGCCGAACTGCGCTTCCCACATCACCAGCGCGTCCGGGTTGCCCACGGAGTAGCCGTACTCGAAGCCGACGGCCGCGAACTCGCTCAGTGCGGAGTCGTAGACCATGAACTTGCCGGGGTTGTCGCTGCCGATGTTCTGCAGCGGCGTGTACTCGGAACCGGTCTTGCGGTCGATGATCACCGAGTGCCGCTGCGTGAACGTGCCGCGGCGGGTGTCCTGGCCCGAGAAACGAATGTTGCGTCCCTCGTCCACGAGCGAGCCGAGTGCGAGCAGTTCGCCGAAGGCCCAGTCGACCTTGCCCTCGTACGCCATTTCCCGACGCTTCTCGAGCACCGGCTTGACGCGGGGGTGCACGTTGAATCCCTCGGGGATGTCGAGGTGCGCATCACCGATGCGGTGCAGGACGGCCTTGTCGACGGCGGTGGTGAGCTTGGTCGGCAACTGCTGGTCGAGTTCGACCGATTCGCTGGGCTCCGGGGTGTACTTCTCGAGTTCGCGTACCTCGTTGAAGACGCGTTCGAGCTGACCCTGGTAGTCGCGGAGCGCGTCCTCGGCTTCCTTGAGCGAGATGTCGCCACGGCCGATGAGCGATTCGGTGTAGCTCTTGCGGACGCTGCGCTTGGTGTCGATCACGTCGTACATCGCCGGCTGGGTCATCGAGGGGTCGTCGCCCTCGTTGTGTCCGCGACGGCGGTAGCAGATCATGTCGATGACGACGTCCTTGTGGAACTTCTGACGGAAGTCCACTGCCAGCTGAGCCACCCAGGCACATGCCTCGGGGTCGTCGCCGTTGACGTGGAAGATCGGCGCGGCGATCATCTTGGCCACGTCGGTGCAGTACTCGGACGAGCGCGAGAACTCAGGCGAGGTGGTGAAGCCGACCTGGTTGTTGACGACGATGTGCACGGTTCCGCCGGTGCGGTAGCCACGCAGATCGGACAGGTTCAGCGTTTCCGCGACGACGCCCTGGCCTGCGAAGGCCGCGTCGCCGTGCAGCATCAGCGGCAGCACGGAGTAACCGCCCTGGCCGGTGCCCTTGTCCAGGAGGTCCTGCTTGGCCCGGACGAGGCCTTCGAGAACGGGGTCGACGGCTTCGAGGTGCGACGGGTTCGCCGTGAGCGAGACCTTGATGTCGTTGTCGCCGAACATCTGGATGTACGTGCCCTCGGCGCCGAGGTGGTATTTCACGTCACCGGAGCCGTGTGCGGCAGCCGGGTTCATGTTGCCCTCGAACTCGGTGAAGATCTTCGAGTACGGCTTGCCGACGATGTTGGCCAGCACGTTCAGACGACCGCGGTGCGGCATGCCGATGACGACCTCGTCGAGGGCGTACTCGGCGCTCTGGTCGATGACGGAGTCCATCATCGGGATGACCGACTCGGCACCTTCGAGCGAGAAGCGCTTCTGTCCGACGTACTTGGTCTGCAGGAACGTCTCGAAGGCCTCGGCTGCGTTGAGCTTGCTGAGGATGTACTTCTGTTGCGCCACAGTTGGTTTGACGTGCTTGGCTTCGACGCGTTCCTGCAGCCACGAGACCTGCTCGGTCTCGAGGATGTGGGTGTACTCGACGCCGACGTGGCGGCAGTACGAGTCGCGCAGGACGCTGAGCACGTCGCGCAGCTTCATCTTGTCCTTGCCGTGGAATCCGCCGACCTTGAACTCGCGGTCGAGGTCCCACAGCGTCAGGTCGTGACTGATCACGTCGAGGTCCGGATGCATCCGGAACTTGTCCTTGGTGAACTGCAACGGGTCGGTGTCGGCCATCAGGTGACCGCGGTTGCGGTACGCCGCGATGAGCTCGAGCACGCGGGTGTTCTTGTCGACGGTGCCCTCGGGCAGATCCTTGCGCCAGCGGATCGGCTCGTACGGGATCTTGAGCGAGTGGAACAGCTCGTCGTAGAACTCGTCGCTGATCAGCAGATTGTGGATCGTCTTGAGGAAGTCGCCCGACTCCGCACCCTGAATGATGCGGTGGTCGTACGTCGAGGTCAGCGTCATGAGCTTGCCGACGCCGAACTCGGCGAGACGCTCGTCGCTGGCACCCTGGAATTCCGCCGGGTACTCCATGGCACCGGCACCGATGATGGCACCCTGGCCGTTCATCAGGCGCGGGACGGAGTGGACGGTGCCGATTCCGCCGGGGTTGGTCAGCGAGATCGTGACGCCCTGGAAGTCCTCGCCGGTGAGCTTGCCGTCGCGGGCACGCCGGACGATGTCCTCGTACGCGTTGTAGAACTGCGTGAACGTGAAGTCCTGCGTGTTCTTGATGGCCGCGACGACGAGGGAACGGTTGCCGTCCTTGCCGGGAAGGTCGATCGCCAGACCGAGGTTGATCGACGCCGGAGTGACGGCATTGGGCTTGCCGTCGACCTCGGCGAAGTGGCGGTTCATGTTCGGGAACGCCTTGACGGCCTGCACGATGGCGTAGCCGAGCAGGTGCGTGAACGAGATCTTGCCGCCGCGGGTACGCGCGAGGTGGTTGTTGATGACGAGGCGATTGTCGACCATGAGCTTGGCCGGGATGGCTCGCACGCTGGTAGCTGTCGGAATCTGCAGCGAAGCGGACATGTTCTTGGCAACCGCTGCAGCTGCGCCGCGCAGAATCTTGCTCGACTCTTCACCGAATTCGGCAGCGGCGGGCTTGGCCGGGGCTGCCTTCTTCTCGGCCGGCTTGGCCGGGGCCGACTTCGCCGGAGCAGGCTTGGATTCAGCAGCCTTGGGAGCTGCGGCCTTCGCGGGGGCTTCGGTCTTCTTGGGAGCTTCGGTCTTCGCGGCCGAGGCGGCGGGCTTCGCAGGAGGCGCGGGTGCTGCGGGAGGAGCGGACTTGGCCGAGCTGCCGTTCGAGGCCGAGCCGTTGGAACCGGACTTACCGTTGGAGATGGGGTTCTCGTCGATCACGGCTTCGGGGTCGTAATCGGTGAGGAACTCGTGCCAGCTCGCGTCGACGGAGGACGGGTCCTGCTTGAACCGCTGGTACATCTCGTCGACCAGCCATTGATTTTGTCCGAATTGGGTAGTAGAGCTGCTGCTCACGGCAGTAGTTCGCCTCGTTTCTGTCTTCGTTCCCGATCAGCGCGCGTACGACTCCAGGCTAGACCTCCGGTCGAGATCGCGTGCGTCCGGGACGTAGCTGTGATATGTACTCACCGGTAACCATCGGCCTCGTTGTCGATGACCCCGTTGACTATCGAATTATTCCCCCGGTTCGTTTCGGCTGCAGCCCACAATGTGGCGTAGAAGCCGTCCCGTTTGCGAAGTTCGGAATGTCGTCCGACTTCCACGATACGACCACCGTCGACGACCACGATCAAATCCGCTCGTGCGGCGGTGGCCAATCGGTGCGCGACGACCACAGCGGTGCGGGTTCGCGCAACGGCGTTGCTGGCTTCGAGGACCTTGCGTTCGGTGGCCGGATCGAGGGTCGCGGTCGCTTCGTCGAGCAGGAGTAGATCGGGATCCACCAGTTCGGCGCGGGCCAGCGCAATGAGCTGTCGTTGGCCGGCCGACAACCCTTGGCCGCGTTCGCCGACAGGTTGCTGCATACCGCCGCGAAGTGCAGCGATGGTGTCGAGGGCCCCGACCGAGCGTGCCGCGTTCTCGATGTCGGCCCTGCTGGCGTCGGGCCTGCCGTACGCGATGTTCGACGCGATGGTTCCGGTGAACAGGTGGGCTTCCTGCGGTACGACGCCCAGCCGGTGGCGGTAGTCGGACAACCGGTAGTCGCGAAGGTCGTGGCCACCCACGCGTACCGATCCCGAGGTCGGGTCGTAGAACCGAGCGAGCAGCTTCACGACGGTGGATTTGCCTGCTCCGGTGCGACCGACCAATGCGACGGTGGTGCCGGCCGGGATGCTGAGAGATACCTCACTGAGCGCGTCGGAGTGAGCTCCGGCATACCGAAAGCTGACGTCGACGAGGTCGATGTCGGCGTGCAGGCGATCGCCGACGACTGCACCGGACCCGGTCGCTGTCGCTGTTTCGATCGAACTCGTCGTGCGTAGAAGGTCTCCGATTCGGCCGACGCCGACGCGGGCCTGCTGGTAGCCGTCGAATACTTGCGAGAGTTGCTGGATCGGGCCGAAGAGGAGTCCGAGGTACAACACGAACGCCACCAGGGTGCCCGCGGTGGCGGTGCCCGTGGCGATCTGATGCGCACCGACGAAGACGACGACGGCCAGCGCGACATCCGAGAGCAGTGTGATGAACGGGAAGAACACCGAGATCGCGGTCTGCGATCGCATGCGGCTCGCTCGGTAGCGGTTGCTGCGTTCGGCGAAGCGAGAGGCTGCGTACTCCTCACGTCGGTATGCCTGCGCTGCGCGCAGTCCGGTGACGTTCTCCTGGAAATCGGCGTTGACGATGGAGATGCGTTCGCGCGAGGTCGAGTACGCAGCCGAGGAGATGCGTCGGAAGACGACGGTTGCAACGGCGAGTGGCGGCACGACCGCCAGGGCCACCAGCCCGAGTGTCGTATCCGTGACGAGCAGTGCGATCGCGATGCCGACGACGGTCAGCACGCTGACCACGGCCGTGGACGCGCCGGTCTGGATGAACGACGACAGCGCATCGACGTCGGTGGTCATTCGCGTCATGATGCGCCCGGACAGCTCGCGCTCGTAGTAGTCCAGCCCGAGTCTCTGAATGTGCGCGTAGCTGCGTACTCGCAATCCGAACAGCACCCGCTCGCCGGCTCGTGCGGTGAGCACGGTCGTCGCGCAGACCACGAACCAGCTGGCAGCAGCCAGGGCGACGCCTATCGATGTTGCGATCCACAGGGTGTCGGAGTCCCCGCGGGCCACGCCGCTGTCCACCGCGTACCGGACGAGTGAGGGAAAGGCGATCGAGGCGATCGAGTCCAGCGCCAGCAGCACCACGACACCTGCCAGCAGCAGCCGGACAGGACTCAGCAGTCGTGAGAGCCGGAATTCCGGGTCTGGTCGACGCAACTGTTGTCCCGATCCGCCTGGTTCCTCCGTTGCCGGTGGCAGGGCTGCCACCGCGTCGGAGATGGCCTGCGTCGGTGCCAACGAGCCGAATGCGCCGGCCATCGCTGCGCCGTGGGTGCCTCCGCCTCCGGCACCTGCGGGCGGCATCGCGCCACCGGGGTTCGATGCGGCTTCCAGAGCATCGTCCGGCCAGAGCATCGCCGCCGACGGTTCCGTGCGCGGTTCCGGTGCGGCGTCGCTGTGTTCGTTCTCGTCTCCGCCCGCGAGGAGAGCGCGGAACAGTGGGCAGCGCTCGTCGAGTTCGTCGACTGTGCCGGTGTCGATGATGTGTCCACCGTCGAGGACGGCTACTCGGTCGGCCAACGTCAGCGTCGATCGGCGGTGTGCGAGGACGAGGGTCGCCCGGGTACGCACGCCGCGCAATGCGTCGAAGATGGCGGCCTCGGTCTCGGCGTCGACGGCGGAGGTGGCGTCGTCGAGGACGAGAATCCGCGGCTCGACCAACAGGGCGCGAGCCAGGGCGATGCGTTGGCGTTGCCCGCCAGAGAGGGTGAGGCCGCGTTCGCCGACGAGACTGTCGTAGCCCTCGGGCAGAGCGTCGATGAAGGTCGAGGCCTGAGCCAGCCGAGCCGCGTGTTCGATCTCCTCCGCGCTTGCCTCGGGCCTGCCGAGCGCGATGTTGGCGGCGATGGTGTCGGAGAACAGAAACGGCTCGTCGAAGACCAACGACACCGCTTCGCGCAGTGACGCGGAATCCAGGTCGTCGATGTCGATGGACGTGTCCCCGGAGGTCACCGCGATCCGGCCGCGAGTAGGGCGATAGAAGCGGGGGAGCAGCAGGGAGAGCGCGGTCTTTCCCGAGCCCGCTTGTCCCACGACGGCCACCGTCTCCCCGGGGGCGATGCTCAGGTCGAGGCCGCTGAGAACGTTGCGCTCTGCCTCGAATCCGAACGTGACGCCGGTGAGGTGGACGCCGAGGGGGCCGTCGGGCAGTGCGATGGGGTGCGCCGGTTCCGGTGCGGTCGGCTCGGTGTCGACCACCTCGTAGACGCGCTCGACGGCCGCGCGGGAGAGCTGCGCCATGATCACCACCGACGACACGGTTCGGGTGACGGCCGACAGCGTGGCCACGTAGGTGGCGAAGGCGAGGAAGGTGCCGATGGTGATGTGGCCGTGCAGTGCCAACCAGCCGCCGAGAGCGATGACGCCGACCAGTCCGAGCTGAGGAATGGTTGCCATGGTCGGTGCGAACCGTGAATTGATGCGGGCCGAGCGCATACGTTCGGCGAACAGCCTGCGCCCGAGAGCTTCGATGCGATCCACCGCACGCGCTTCCTGCCCGAAGCCCTTGACCACCCGGACTCCGGTGACGGTCTCCTCCACGTGCTGGGCCAGATCGGCGGCGCGCTGTTGTGCTGACCAGGTGGCAGCGAAGAGGGTGGGTCGCATCCGGTAGACGACGACGCTGACCGCGGGAACGATGACGACCGCGACAAGGGTGAGCAGCGGTGAGAGGTAGGCCATCACGACCAGGGCCAGGACGAACTGCAGAATTGCCCCGGCCGACAGCGGCACCATGGCGAGCAGACCCTGCACCAACTGCAGGTCGGTGATCGATCTCGACACGACCTGGCCGGTTCGGATTTCGTCCTGCTTGCGACCGTCGAGTCGCTGCAGCGACGCCAGCAGGTCCATCCGCAGATCGTGTTGGACATCGATCGACAGGCGCCCGGCGAGCATGCGCCGACCGAACTGGCAGGCGAACCGGAGAGCACCCAGCAGTGCGATGGCTATCGCGACTCCGGCGATCACGTCGTTCTTGCCTGCGCTGGCGTCGTCGATCGCGAGGCGCGTCAGCAGCGGAAACGAGATGTCGATGAGCGCGGCGATCATCGTCACGCCCAGTGCGCCGAGTGCCGTCCGCCGGTGCAACATGCACTGCGCGAGCAGACGTCTGATCCAGCCACGCCGTGTGATCGACGACGCGGTGATCGACGACGCGGTGGTCGGCCGGGAGTCGGTGGGTACGCCGGACGAGCCGGGGTCGGTTTCCAGCAGACGGGTACTGCCCGTATTGCTGCCCGACGCTGCTCGATCCTTCACGTATTCGCTGTGTGCCATCGATTCACACGGTAGACCCGGCTACCGACAGCAGGATCGGGCGAACATCCCCACCGATGCGGTGGTCAGTCGATGTCCCGGGTACGGGCGAGGAACCAACCGCCACCGGTGAGGATCACGGCCCACAGGGCAAGTCCGAGCGGAGCCCACGGCCACGACGCGAGGTCGCCCGCATCGTCCAATTGTGTCGCGGCCATCGTCGGCAATGTCAGGTTCGACGGCAGCGCGGTTGCCACCGGTCCGAAACCGACTCCGAACAGAATCAGGGACAGCAGTCCTTCACCGAACGGCAGCCAGGCGACGAGCACGATGGCGGCCCAAGTCGGGGATTTGAGCAGCAACCCCAGCCCGGCTCCGATGAGCGACCACAGCACCACGGCGAGCAGGCACGACGCGACGACGCCGATGAAAGCGCCGTCGAGGACGATTGTTCGTTGGCTGAAGATCAGCAGACACACCAGGCTCGCCAGGAGCACGACGAGGCCGTACCCCAGGCCGAACAGGGCGGTGACGATGAGTTTGGCGGCAACGACGCCGTCTCTGCCGCGGGCCGTCAGGAAGCTGGTGGTGATGGTCTTGTGTCGAAACTCGGTTCCGGCGTTGACTGCGCCGAAGATGCCGGCGAACAGGATGGCGGCACCGGCGGCGACGTACAGGCCGATGGAGGCGACACCGCCGGCGATCTGAAGATCTTCCTCGAACTCGCCCAGCTGGTTCGCGATCACCGAGGTGATGACGGACGCGAACACGCCGACAACGATCGGTGCGATCGCCAGCGCCCACCAGAACTTCAGTGTGGTGACCTTGCGGATCTCTGATGTCAACAGCGCGTTCATCGCGAACCCCCGGTCCAGTTCTGCGGTGGTCCGTAGTTCTGTGGCGGCGGTGAGTACCCCTGGTTGTAACCAGGCGGCGGCCCGTAACCAGGCGGTGGTCCGTATCCCGGAGGCGGTCCGTATGCAGTGGGTTGGACGGGTGCTGCGGTGTACTGCCCGGCGGTCATGGACAGGAACACCTGCTCGAGGTCGACGTGTTCGCTGGTGGTGCCGAAGACCGTGACCCCAGTGTCGGTCGCGATGCGCGTGACGGTGGCGGCGTCGGCACCCGCGACGCCGATGCGGCCGTCGGGCAGCAGTTGGGTGTCGGTGAGTCCTGTGGACGCCAACGCCAGAGCCAGTTTCGCCGGGTCGGACGCAGCGACGAGCACGCGGCTCGGGCGGGTGGATCGCAGCTGAGCGATGGATCCCTGGTACATCAGGGTGCCGGCGCTGACGATGACGAGAGTGTCGACGGTCTGCTCGATCTCGCGCAGGATGTGGCTCGATACCAGGACGGTTCTCCCCGATGCCGCGAACGCTTTGAGGAAGTCTCGAAGCCAGGCGATCCCCTCGGGATCGAGGCCGTTCGCGGGTTCGTCGAGTACGAGGATCTCGGGATCGCCGAGTAGAGCTGTTGCCAACGTCAGTCGCTGACGCATGCCGAGAGAGAACCCGCCTGCTGCGCGGTGCGCGGCGTCGCCCAGACCGACGAGGTTCAGGACGTCGAGGGCGCGGCTGTCGGGTACCCCGATCGCCGCGGTGTAGATCTTCAGGTGGTGCTCGGCGCTGCGTTTGGGGTGCAAACTCAGCGAGTCGAGGACGGCCCCGACGGTACGGGCCGGGTGGGTCGCCGTGCGAAACGGAACGCCGTTGACGAGGCCGACGCCCGAAGTCGGGGCGACGAGGCCGAGCAGCATCCGCAGTGTCGTGGATTTGCCGGAGCCGTTCGGCCCGAGAAAGCCGGTGACGGTTCCGCGTGGAACGACGAAGCTCAGGTCCGAGACCGCGCGAACGGTACCGAATTGTTTCGTCAGAGCCTGCGCTTCCAGCGCCGGAGCCGAGTAGCTGGTCATCTGTGCGGTGTCCCCCTGGCCGTCGGTGCACCTCGTGTGCCGGTTGCTTGGCGGCAACCGGTACACGAGGTTACGGGGTGGGACCGACGGGCGGGATGACCCCGGTTTCAGCGATGCAACGCCGCAGCGATCTCCCGGTACGTCTCGAGCGGGTCGGCGTCGTCGGGCAGCGAGTGCAGCGTCACGTGCGACGCGCCGGCGGTGAGGTGCTCGTCGAGTCGCGCCGCGATGGCGTCGGCATCGCCGTGTGCGACGAGCGCGTCGATCAGTCGGTCACTGCCGCCGTCGCCGATTTCCTCGTCCGAGTAGCCGAGCCGGTTCAGATTGTTGGTGTAGTTGCGCAGATGCAGGTAGGGATTGTTCACCGGTGGCCGACCGATCGCGCGTGCCTTCTCCGGATCGGTCTCGAGCACCACCTTGTGCTCGGGAGCGAGAATCTTGTTCGGCCCCACTGCTTCTCGGGCTTCACGGGTGTGCTCGGGAGTGGTCAGATAGGGGTGCGCGCCTGCGGTACGGCTCGCGGCCAACGCGAGCACCTTGGGGCCGAGCGCGGCGAGGACCCGACGCTCCATCGGACTCCGGCCTCGTCGAGGTCGTCGAGGTAGCTCACCAATGCGTCGTACGGCTTCCGGTATTCCTGGGTGGCCTCGGGGTGACCGGCACCGATGCCCAGGACGAACCGTCCGGGGTGCTTGCTCTCGATGCGGTGATACGACGCGGCGACGTCGGCGGCTGCATCGGACCAGATGTTGACGATGCCGGTGGCGACGACGATGGTGTCCGTGGCGTCGAGGATCTCCTCGGTGGTCGTCAGGTCCGCGGGCGGGGATCCGCCGAGCCAGATGGTCCCGTAGCCGAAGGACTCGATGGCGCGGGACAACTCCGGCGTGAACGCCGAGTGCAGTCGCCAGACGCCGTACTTGCCGAGTTCAGGTGTGGAAGTCATGTTCGAAGTCAACGCAGCAGCCTCTCGAAGATTCCGGGCATTCTCATTCGTCCGGTTCGATGATGCGATTTTCCGGGAACCGTGCGGGCGGCGGGCCGAAGGCGTCACGGGCGTTCTTGATGACGCCTTTGCCGACCACTCGGTTGCCCGCGCCGCCGATCGCCGCGCCGATTCCGGCGGGAAGCATCTTGCCGACCAGCAGTGCACTGCGTTTGGCCAGGTATTTGGTGACGAACTTCTTCACCAGCGATTTGTTCATGCTGGCCATCGAGCCGCCCGGGATGCGCGACGTGATGAGTGGGCCCCAGTTCTTGGCTGTCTTGCCCACTGTTCGTTGAACGATCTGCATGCCCGATTCGCCCAGTGCCACCGAGAGCACCAGCGCGCGTCGCTGCTGGTGATTCTCGACGGGAATGCCGTGCACGGACGCGACCGACAGCGTCAGCAGAGCGGACGACTCGATGAAGAACGCGGTCTCGGCACCGACGGCGGCGAGCGATGCGACCGTACCGATTCCAGGGACCGCCGCTGCGCCTCCCACTGCCGATCCGCTGCCGGTGACCGCCAGCAGGAATCGCTTCTCGAGCCGTTCGATGATCTGGGCCGGGGTGTCGTACGGGTGTGCTCGACGCACGTGCGCGACGTATTTGTCGACGGCGGGCCCCTGTAGGCGGCTGGCGTTGTCCAGGATGTTGACCAGGGCCCGTTCGAGCTTGCCTCCGCTCGAGATCTCGACCTGAGCGTCGTCCTTCTTGCCTGCCATCGGTACCTCTTTCGGTTGCGAGCGTCGGTGACGCTGGTCGGGGGAGTTACCCGCGAATTCTTCGTTGCACACGTACGGGGCAATTTAGACTCGTGGCGTGCAGATTCCTCCGAGCGAGGTGGTGTCCGGTGGCGCGCGCCGCGTCGGGGTGCGGGCGTGTTCGAGACCCTGGCGAGCGGCATCGCGGCCGGTGACGATCCGCGCGGCAGACGAGGAAGGTATGGCGTCATGACGACACACGTTTGGCCCACTCTGAAGTACGACAACGCACGCGACGCGATCCGATTCATCGTCGACGTGTTGGGATTCGAGGAGTGCGCGGTGCACGGCGAAGGTGACCGCGTCGATCATGCGGAACTGCGCTGGCCCGACGGAGGCGGGGTGATGCTGGGCAGTGTTCGCGACGGGAGTGCCATCGGCGAACTGCCGCCGGGTGTCGGGTCGATCTACATCGTCACCGACGACCCCGACGGCATCCACGATCGCGTCGTCGCGGCGGGCGGCACCGTCACGCAGGGCCTGCGCGAGGAGGACTACGGCAGCCGCGGCTTCACCTGCCGCGACGCCGAGGGGGTCTACTGGAGCTTCGGCACCTACGCCGGGGCATAGCCGTCACTGTTACACCCAGTGCTCGGGCGGGACCAGTTCGTCCGGCTTCGGCGGCTGCGGCGCGGTGCCGTCGCCGAAGGGCGATCCGCCGAGTGATTCGCGTCCGTGCGGTTCTAGCCAGCCGGCCAGATCGGGCCCCTTCGGCACGATGCCCGACGGATTGATGTCGGTGTGCACCTCGTAGTAGTGCCGTTTGATGTGATCGAAGTCGACGGTGTCACCGAATCCGGGGGTCTGGAACAGGTCGCGTGCGTAGTTCCACAGCACCGGCATCTCGGTGAGCTTGCTGCGGTTGCACTTGAAGTGGCCGTGGTAGACGGGATCGAAACGGACGAGGGTGGTGAACAGTCGCACGTCGGCCTCGGTGATGTGCTCGCCGACGAGATACCGCCGGGTGGACAGCCGTTCGACGAGCCAATCGAGGCGAGCGAACAGGCGGTCGTACGCCTTCTCGTATGCATCTTGCGAGCCGGCGAATCCGCATCGGTAGACGCCGTTGTTGACGTCCTTGAACACCAGATCGGCCACCTCGTCGATCTCGCCGCGGAGCGCCTCCGGGTACAGATCGGGCGCGCCCTCGCGGTGGTACTGCGTCCACTCGGTGCTGAGATCGAGGGTGATCTGTGGGTAGTCGTTGGTGACGACCTGGCCGGTGGGAACGTCGACGATCGCCGGCACGGTGATGCCTCGTTCGTAGTCCGGGAACCGTGCGAAGTAGGCGTCCTGCAGCCGAGGGATCTGTAGAACCGAGTCGACGCCGCCCGGCTCCTCCTGGAAGTTCCAGCTGCGCGGGTCGTGGGTCGGACCTGGAATGCCAAGGGACAGAACATCTTCGAGTCCGAGGAGTCGACGCACGATGATGGATCGATGGGCCCACGGGCAGGCCCGCGCCGCGATCAACCGGTAACGCCCGGGCTCCACCGGATACCCGTCCCGGCCGTCGGCGGTGATGCGCGTCGGGATGTAGTTGGTATCGCGCTTGAATTCCTCGCCCGGCTTCACGTAGGTGGCGTCCTCGGCCATGATCGAACTCCTCACATCGGTCGGTCTCACGAAACGCTACCCAGTCCGGACCGGATTCAAGCGCCTAGGTTCGACGCACGGCGGTGTGGCAGGCGCCGATCTCCACGTAGTCGAGCCGGGCGGCAAGGCGTCGAGCGGTGGTGTTCTCCGGTCGCGCTCGCCACTGCGGTATCAGGCCGTCGTCGATGGCATCGTTGGTCGCGAGCCGCCCGACGACCGCGGCGTGTCCGTGTCGTCGGTGGTCCGGGTCGGTGAGAACGCGCATGTCGGCCAGGATCATATTTTCTTCCGAGTACCCGGCCGAGGCCAGGGATCGCGCCGAATCCGCGGGTCGGTCGTCTCCGAGCAAAGTGAACCAGTGCCGCGACACCGGCTCGCCGAATGCCTCCGTCACGTCGGCCTCGCTGCAGTGCTCCGCCAGAGCGCGGGCGTGCTCTGCGTCGTGGGAGATCAGCGGATCGTGGACGTCGATGGTGTGGCCGATCTCGGATCCGTAGGCCAGCGTGTGGGAATCGATATCGTACTGCTCGACGCGATCGCCCAGCAGCGTCGACAACCACGTCCGACCGGTGTCTGCCTGGCCCTCGATGCCGCGTGCGGCGTCCACGGCCCAGGACGGCCCGACGATCAGAGTGGTCTGCGCCAGTCGGAGTACGACGATGTTCTCGGTGTCGGTCCGATGTTCGACGCGGTTCGCGGTGGTATCGAGGGCACGGTCGTCCAACGACAGCCGTCGGCACCAGGCGAGTCGGACGATGTCGAGTCGGTGGGGATCGAATCGGTCGGCATCGTAGGCAGGCAATTCCACGGTTCGACAGTAGCGACGGCACCGGAACCGACGGGCTGCGGCAGCTGTGGCGGCATTTCTGTTTCACCGTCCCAAAGCAATCTTTCGAACTTTTTCGCCCCCGGTGTTTCGCTCAGCGCCGATAGATGGCAGACTCGGTTTTGAGATTAGAGCTTCGACGTGAAGATCTAGCTCGCTTACAGAAGGTTTACAGAATGACGCAGGGCAGTGTGAAGTGGTTCAACGGCGAAAAGGGCTTCGGCTTCATCGAGCAGGATGGTGGCGGACCGGACGTTTTCGTTCATTACTCGGAGATTCAGGGTAGCGGCTTCAAGTCGCTCGACGAGGGCCAGCGCGTGGAGTTCGAGGTGGGCCAGGGTCAGAAGGGCCCCCAGGCTACCGGCGTCCGCGCCATCTGATTCAAGCTTCGTAACCCGATTTCTCCTGGTGGACTGAAACTCTAGACTTTCTCAGCACCAGAAACTCGGTGACAAGGCCGGATACACGGAAGTATTTCCGAGTATCCGGCCTTCGTCTGTTCGGTGAGGGCATCGACCGCGGTCGGTGCCCATTCTGCGTCGAAAGACGCCTTTGTCCCCTGGTGGGCGCATTGTCCGGGTTGCTCCGAGGCTATCGCCGGCCCTATATTCCAGTTGGAATAATTCGTGCGGGATAGGTGACAGGGGGATCGATGCGAGCCGGAACCGTCAATCCGCTGGGCGTCTCGATTCTGGCTCTGCTCTCGGAGGGCCCGATGCATCCCTACGAGATGTATCAATTGCTGCTCTCCCGCAAGGAAGATCGAATCGTCAAGATTCGCCCGGGTTCGCTCTATCACGCGGTCGCACGTCTGCACGAGCAGGAACTGGTCGACGAGGTCGGAACCGACCGGGGTGGCAACCGTCCGGAGCGGACCACCTATCGGATCACCTCGGCCGGACGGCACGTGCTGACCGATCGGCTGACCGAAATTCTGAGAACCCCGGTGCGGGAATACCCGCAGTTCGTCCTCGGCCTGTCCGAAATGCACAACCTACCCGCATCCGACGCGACCGCCCTGTTACGGGAGCGAATCGTGGACCTGACCGCGGACATCGACGAACTGTCGGGCTATCAACAGCTCGCAGCAGATCGCCAGATATCCGAAATCTATTGGGCCGGAATCGATTACATTCACCACATGCTGCGCGCAGAAGTGCAGTGGCTGACGCGCTACCTCGATCGGATCGACAGCGGCGAGCTCGACTGGCCGCATCACATCTCCGCACATCACACGAACCCGATTTCGGGGATAGGGAGCGCTACATGAATTCCGTCGAGACTGCCCCGTCGCAGCACGAGATCAGACCGTGGCCGGCGCTGTGGGCACTGTGCTTGGGCTTCTTCATGATCCTGGTGGACACGACGATCGTCGCGGTCGCGCAACCTGCGATCCTCACCGGGCTGAACACCGACATCAACAACGTCATCTGGGTCACCAGCGCGTATCTCCTCGCCTACGCCGTTCCACTGCTGGTCACGGGCCGATTGGGCGACAAGTTCGGTCCTCGGAATCTGTACATCGCCGGCCTGGTGCTGTTCACCCTCGCGTCCGTGTGGTGTGGACTGTCGGGATCGATCGAGATGCTCATCGCTGCCCGCGCGGTTCAGGGCCTCGGCGCGGCGATGATCACCCCGCAGACGATGGCAGTGATCACTCGCGTGTTTCCGGCCGAGAAGCGCGGAACGGCGATGGGGGCATGGGGTGCCGTTGCAGGCGTCGCAACGCTCGTCGGGCCGATTCTCGGCGGTGTGCTGGTCGACTCGCTCGGCTGGGAATGGATCTTCTTCATCAACGTGCCGGTGGGCATTCTCGCAATTGCGTTGGCGCTGAAGTTCGTTCCGGTATTGCCGACCCACGATCACAAGTTCGATCTAGTAGGCGTTGCGCTCAGCGCCGTCGGACTCTTCTGCATCGTTTTCGGTATCCAGGAGGGTCAGAAGTACGACTGGGGTACCGGCGTGTGGATTCTCATCGGTGTCGGTCTGCTCGTCTTCGCGGGGTTCGTCTACTGGCAGTCCGTGAATACCAGCGAGCCGCTGGTGCCCTTGGCCCTGTTCCGCGACCGCAACTTCTCGCTGTCCAATATCGGTATCGCCGCAATGGGTTTCGCGATGTCCGGCATGATGCTGCCGATAATGTTCTACGCGCAGAGCGTCACCGGTCTGACGCCCACCCGGTCGGCACTGCTGTTCGTTCCGATGGCGCTGCTCACCGGACTGCTCGCACCCAATATCGGCAAGCTCGTCGACAAGACGCATCCGCGGTACATCGCCGGATCGGGACTGTTCATCCTCGCCGCGTCGCTGCTGTGGTTCGCATACGAGATGACGCCCACGACGGCCATCTGGAAGTTGCTGCTCCCCGTCGCTGCAATGGGTGTGGCGAATGCGTTGATCTGGTCTCCGTTGGCAGCGACGGCCACTCGTAATCTGCCGATGAGCCAGGCGGGCGCGGGTTCGGGAATTTACAACACCACCCGCATGATCGGGTCCGTACTCGGCAGCGCGGGCATCGGCGCGCTCATCCAATCGCGCTTGGCCGCCGAACTACCTACCGGTGGATCGGCTTCGGGGGCAAACGAATTCGCCGGCCTAGTGCCCGAGATGCTGCGTGACGGCTTCACCACCGCCATGGCGCAGTCGCTGATTCTGCCCGCCGTCGTGCTCCTGGTCGGCATGGTCGCCGTCTGCTTCTACGCCCGGCCTGCGTTCGAGAAACCCATGTGAGTGGAACCTCGACCCCTGCTACGAAGTTCCACTCACATGCGGCGAAGCCGCTCTACAGCCCCAGATCCCGGCCGATCAGTTCCTTCATGATTTCGTTCGATCCGGCCCAGATCTTGGTCACGCGAGCGTCTTTCCACGCGCGGGCGGCGCGGTATTCGTTCATGAATCCGTAGCCGCCGTGCAGCTGGACGCAGTGGTCGAGAATTTCGTTCTGCACCTGCGAGCTCCACCACTTGGCCTTGGCTGCATCGATGGCCGTCAGCTCGCCCTGGCCGTGGGCGACGATGCAGTTGTCGATGTATGCCTGTGCCACATCGAGTTTGGTGACGAGCTCGGCGAGCAGAAACTTGTTCCACTGCAGCGAGCCGATCTGCTGACCGAATGCCTTGCGGTCCTTGGCGTACTGCAGCGTCTCTTCGAGAATGGGCCGTACGTGTCCGAGGTTGGCCACCGAGCAGCTGATGCGTTCCTGGGGGAGCAGCTGCATCATGTGGATGAAGCCGCCGTCGAATTCGCCGATCATGTTGGCGCTGGGTACTCGCACGTTCTCGAAGAACAGTTCCGCGGTGTCGGATTCGGGCTGGCCGACCTTGTCGAGTTTGCGGCCGCGGGTGAATCCCTCGGTTCCGTTCTCGACGGCGAACAGCGTGATGCCCTTCGCCTTCTTCTCGGGCGTCGTGCGCGTGGCGACGATGACGAGGTCGGCGGAATTGCCGTTGGTGATGAACGTCTTCGAGCCGTTGATGATGAAGTCGTCGCCGTCCTTGACGGCGGTGGTCTTCAGCGCGGCCAGGTCCGAGCCGCCGGAGGGCTCCGTCATGGCGATGGCGGTGAGGATCTCGCCGCTGCAGAACCCGGGCAGCCAGCGCTTCTTCTGCTCCTCGGTGGTGAGCTTGACGAGGTAGGGCGCGACGATGTCGACGTGGATACCGAAGCACGACGCCACCGCGGCACTCGAGCGGGCGAGTTCCTCACCGAGGACGGCGTTGAATCGGTAGTCCTCGGCTCCGCTGCCGCCGTATTCTTCGGGCACCTCGAGGCCGAGGAAACCGTTGCGTCCTGCTTCGAGCCAGATCTCGCGGTCGATGTATCGCTGTTCGATCAGCTTTTCCTCGGCCGGTGTGATCGTCCTGGTGACGAACTCGCGTACCGATGCGCGGAAGTCGTCGTGGTCGGACTCGAACAGGCTGCGCTTCACTTACTTGTTCCTCTCGGTAACGGCTGATACGCGCACAATACTCGTCGGTAACTACGCCCCGGAACGCGTATGGCACTATGCGAGGCATGGCTGACGCACCTACCTCGCTCGTCCGATCGACCACTGCGGCCGGCGCCGAGGTCGCTGTCCTGACGTTCGATCACGGCCCCCTCAATCTGTTCGATCAGGCAATGTTCGACGCGGTGGCCGCGAACGTTGCCGATCTGGCCGCGAACCCGCCGCGTGCGGTTCTGCTGCGTGCCGAGGGCAAGGTCAACTCGGCGGGCGTCGACGTGCACGTGTTCGAGGGATTGTCCGCGGCCGAGGGTGCCGATCTGTGGCGTGGGTTGTTCGCCGGCATCATTCACCCGCTCGAGGCGTTGCCGTGTCCGGTGATCTACGCCGCGCACGGTTTGACGCTCACCGCGGCGTTCGAGATCTCGCTGGCCTGCGACATCGTTCTGGCCGGACCCAAGGCGAAGTTCGGTCTGGTCGAGACCGTCGTCGGGTTGACGCCGTCGATGGGCGGACCGCAGCGTCTGGCCGAGCGGGCCGGGTCGGGTCGGGCACGTGAATTCGTCATGACCGGTGATCTGTACGACGCCCAGACGTTGAAGGAGTGGGGCGTGGTCAACCAGATCCACGACGACGTCGATGCCGCGGCGCTCGCGTTGACACACCGACTGGCCGACGGCCCTACCGTCGCCCATGCGGCCACGAAACAGATTGTGGCGGCGTGGCGTTCGGGCGGTGTGGCGCACGCGGACGACATCACGTCGGAGGTGTCGGGCGCATTGTTCGAGACCGATGATCTGCGCGGTGCGGTGACGAGCTTCCTCGAGGTCGGCCCTGGTAAGGCGACGTACACCGGCAAGTAGAATCGTATGAGTGAGTAATGATCAACTGGCCGAACTGCACCTGCACATCGAAGGGTCGCTCGAACCGCCGCTGATCTTCGATCTCGCCGAGCGCAACGCAATCACGCTGCCGTACAACGATATCGACGAATTGCAGGCGAAGTACGAGTTCACCGACCTGCAGTCCTTCCTCGATCTGTACTACGCGAACATGGCCGTGTTACGCACCGCCGAGGACTTCGCCGATCTGGCGCGCGCGTACTTCCGCCGCACCGCGCAGGCCGGGGTGACGCATGCGGAGATCTTCTTCGATCCACAGGCGCACACCGAGCGCGGTGTACCGCTCCAGGCCGTCGTCGAGGGATTGGCCGACGCCTGCGCGACCAGTGAGCGCGAATTCGGCGTCACCAGCGGGTTGATCGCGTCGATCCTGCGAGACAAGCCGGTGCTGCACGCCAACCAATTGCTCGACGAGCTGTTGGCGATGAAGGCACCGATCATCGGTCTCGGTCTCGACTCCGCCGAGGTCGGCTACCCGCCCTCGCTGTTCGTCGACGTGTTCGCCAAGGCACGCGCCGAGGGCCTGCACGTGGTCGCCCACGCCGGTGAGGAAGGCCCGCCCGACTACATCTGGCAGGCACTGGATCTGCTGAAGGTGGAGCGCATCGATCACGGCGTCCGGTGCCTGGAAGACGAGGCGCTGGTGAATCGACTTGTCGAGGAACAGATTCCGCTCACCGTCTGCCCGTTGTCCAACGTTCGGCTCAAGGTGATCGACGACGTCGCGCAGTTGCCGCTACGGCAGATGCTCGAACGTGGGTTGTCGGTGTCGATCAATTCCGACGACCCCGCTTATTTCGGCGGGTACGTCGACGACAACTTCGTCGCGCTGGAAGAGGGCATGGGTCTGACCGCGGACGAGCGGAAGCAGTTGGCGGAGAACTCGGTTCGCGCCAGCTTCGCGACAACCTGAATCAGTTCGCCGTCACCGAGATTTTCGGGTAGCCGGTTGCTCCGTCGGGGACGGTGTCTGCAGTCTTGTTGGTCTGCAGCTCCCCGGCGGAGTTGGTGGCCCGGGCGCGGATCGCGTGCTGGCCCGCCGGCAGGTCGAGCTCGATCATCCACTGCCGCCACGTGTCCTTGGAGTACTCCTCCGACAGGGTTGCCGGCACCCAATTGCCCTCGTCCACTTGTACTTCCACGGCCTCGATGCCGGTGTGCTGATCCCAGGCGACGCCCGCGAACACGGTCTTTCCCGCGGACACGGAGCTGCCCGACCGCGGGGTGTCGATGCGGGCAGCGGTCTTGATCGGACCGAGTACGCCCCAGCCGCGGTCGGTCCAGTATGCCGTCACCTTGTCGAATCGGGTGATCTCGATGTCGGTGACCCACTTGGTGGCCGAGACGTATCCGTACAGTCCGGGCACGACCAGTCGGGCCGGGTAACCGTGCTCCACGGGTAGCGGGGCGCCGTTCATCCCGACGGCCAACAGTGCGTCGCGGCCGTCGAGCAGCACTTCGAGGGGAGTGCCTGCGGTGAAGGCGTCGCTGCTGGACGACAGGGCCATGTCGGCGTCGGGGGAGATGCCCGCTTCTTCGAGGATGTCCTTCAGTGGGTAGCCGATCCACGTCGCGTTGCCGACGAGGTCGCCGCCGACGATGTTGGACACGCACGTCAACGTGACTGTTTTCTCCACCGCCTGACGCTGTGCCAGATCGGCGAACGTCAACTCGATCTCGCGGTCCACCATGCCGTGGATCCGCAGCGACCACGTATCCGACGCCACGCGTGGCACGACCAACGCGGTGTCGATGCGGTAGAAGTCCTCGTTCGGGGTGATGTACGACGCGAGGCCGTCGATCTTCAGGTCCGCCCCCGACGGTATCGGCGTTTGCGGCGTCGGGGTCGGGAGCATGAAGCCGAGTCGATCGGCGGTGACCGCTCGCGCCGAGGTGAGCATTCGTCCGGCCGTCCCTGCGACGACTCCGAGTACTGCGGCACCGGCGGCGAGGGTCAGAAAACTGCGTCGGTTCATTCCGTCGGTCGCCGGGGTGGCGGATCCGATGAGGGCGTGCAGCACGACGATGCCGACGATGACGCCGCCGATGGTCGGGACTGCATAGAACACCGTCGCGTCGGGTCGGGTCACCGCGGCGAGGACGCCGATTACGCCCAAGGCGGCGAACACCGCGGCCCCGATCGGTTTGCGAGCGATTCCTGCCGCGGCGGCGATAGCGCCGATGACCACGGCCATACCGAGGAACAGGGCGAGCTTGTCGGAGGTGCCGAACGTGTCGATGGCCCATTCACGGACCGGTGCCGGACTGTTGTCGACGGCCGAGGATCCGACGGCGGTCAGTGGTGACGAGTTCGGTCCGATGGGGACGGCGATCAATTCGCCGACGCCGAGGACGACTCCGGCGGCGATGATGCCGGACAGCGCGCGTTTTCCTGTGCTCACCGAGTCCAATGTAAGCGAACTCGTCGTGCGCGGTATTTCGTAGCAGGGTACGAGATACCGCTCACGACAGCAGGTGGTCCAGGTAGTCGTTGCGGAACAGCTGCATCGGGTCCAGGGAACCGCGGATGCGGAGGAAGTCGTCGAAGTGCTCGTAGGAATCGCGCAGCTCGGCGCTGCCGAGAGAGTGCAGTTTGCCCCAGTGTGGTCGACCTCCGACGCTGCGGCAGATGGCTTCGACAGCGTCGAAGTACTCGCGATGATCACGCCGGTGGTACTGGTGCACGGCGATGTACGCCGTCGGCCGCCCGGATGCCGTGGACAGCCAGATGTCGTCGGCGGCCGCGAACCGCACCTCGACCGGGAACGCGATGGAGATTGCCGAACGCTCGAGCCAGCGATCCACCTCGCGCAGCACCCAGGCGATCTCGGAGACGGGCACGGCGTATTCCATCTCGACGAACTTGACCGTCCGCGACGACGCGAACACCCGGTACGAGCGGTCGGTGTACTCGCGAGCCGACAGTGCTCGGGCCGAGACCGCGTTCACCCTGGGAATCAACGCAGGCACCCGCGTCACCACTCGGTTGAGGCCCTCGAAGACCGTGTTGGACAGCAGTTCGTCGTCGAGATACGAGCGCACCTTGCCCAGCGGACGCAGATCGGTGTCACCGGGCAGGCGGGTGTTGCGTTTGGTGAGCACACGATCGGTGTGCGGAAACCAATAGAACTCGAAATGGTCGACGCCGGCGACGGTGGCATCGAGATCACGCAGCGTCGCCGTCAGCGTCGACGGCGTCTCGACGGCCTGCAGCGCGAACGCCGCGACGCAGTTCACCGTCACACGCGTGATGACGCCGAGAGCGCCGAGACCGATGCGGGCCGCGTCGAACAGTTCGGTGTTCTCGTCTCGGGAGCACTGCACCGACTGTCCGTCTGCGGTCATCAGCTCCAGCGCGTGCACCTGGGTGGCGATGCCGCCGAATCCGGCACCGGTTCCGTGAGTGCCCGTCGAGATGGCCCCGGCGACGGACTGCTCGTCGATGTCGCCCAGATTGGTCATCGCCAGACCGAGCTCCCACAACCGCGCCGACAACTCCCGGAGTCGAGTGCCGGCCAGCACCGTCACCTGAGCAGATCCGTCGTCGTCGCGTTCGACGGATTCGATACCGCTCAGCGCGTCCAAGACGATCTGGATACCGTCGGTGACGGCAATGGGAGTGAAGGAATGCCCTGCCCCGACGCAGCGCACCGGCAGAGAGCGTTCGGCGGCATCGCGCAGAATCGCACGCATCTCCTCGACCGACGAGGGCTCGGCTCGACGCGCCGGGAATGCATGTTGATTGCCCGCCCAGTTCTGCCACGACCGCTCGATCATCGAATCACTATCTCGCAGCGCGCTCCCCTGGGGCAATCCAAGGCACAGATGTCGACCGCGACCTAGTATCGGGTCATGCAATCGAGGCTGCCCGCCGACGTGCGCCGCGCACAACTGGTGCAGTCGGCAATCGACGTCGCCGAGCGGGTCGGTATCGAGTCGCTCACCGTTCGGGCGCTGTCGGAATATGCCGACGTCACCAAAGGCATCGTGCAATACCACTTCGAGACCAAGCAGGATCTGGTGATCGCGATGGGCGAGCACCTCATCGTCGACGTCACCGAGATACTGCACGCCGCGTTGGACAGCGCGGTCGGAACACACGAACTACCCGGTGTTCGGGGGCTGCGCGAGCTGGTGCACAGCGGGCTGAGCGCGGTGTGGCTGCTGATCGAGAAATCGCACGGTCGGCAGCTGTTGGCGTACGAGATCAAGACGTATCTGTTGCGGCATCGCGCACTGGGTTCGGCCACGGCCGCCGAGATCGCCAGCGGGCAGTATCGAATCCGGGATTCCGAGGCGCAGCTGTTCTTCGAGAATTGTTCCGACCACACCGGCACGCGGTGGCTCGAACCAGTGGAGTCGATCGCCCGCTTCGGGATGGCGACTCTCGACGGTTTGGTGCTGCGGTGGTTGGTCGACGGCGACGATCTCGAAGTGTTGGCCCAGATCGACGACCTGTCCGGGTTGATCGCCGCGAAGGCAGAAGATCGCTGAGTGGAAAACCGCTCGACGGGACTTCTCGGCTGCGGAGTGTTTGACTGTGTCGGCCCGGCAACGACGACGAAGGAATGTGCCGAATGAGTTCGATCGCCGGTGACACCACCACCGCTACGACCCCGCTGTCCCGCATTGCCGCAGCCACCGAGGGTCTCGAATCTCCTTCGGCAGCAGTCGATCTGACAGCTCTCGATGCCAATGCTGCAGCACTGCGCGCACGCGCGAACGGTG
This sequence comes from Rhodococcus sp. NPDC080181, assembly GCF_040702225.1. Lineage (NCBI taxonomy): Bacteria > Bacillati > Actinomycetota > Actinomycetes > Mycobacteriales > Nocardiaceae > Rhodococcus > Rhodococcus sp. NPDC080181. Next base: position 5,331 of record NZ_JBFBKN010000001.1, on the reverse strand, counting down.
TACCGATCAGGATCGCCAGCAAGTCGGTGCGGTGCCGAGCCGTGTTGAATCGGGTCCTCGCGGCGCAGGGTGTATCCGGAGTGATGGCCTATTCGCTGCGCGAAGCGATCTGGTTGGCGCAGTCCGGCGTCGACGACATTCTGATGGGGTATCCGACGGTCGATCGAACAGCGCTCGCCGAGGTGGTCAACGACCGCGTGCTGTCGGGACGCATCACGTTGATGGTCGACGACGTCGCGCAACTGGACCTCGTCCGAGACGCCGCGCGGAGCGACCTACTCAAGCCCCGCGTCTGTATCGACGTGGACGCATCGTTGCGGGTGGGGCCGCTGCACATCGGGGTCAGGCGCTCTCCGCTTCGGGATCCGGAGCAGGTGGCGCAGTTCGCCCGTCAGGCTCGTTCGCGGGGGTTCCGGGTGGTGGGGTTGATGTTCTACGAGGCACAGATCGCCGGTGTTCCCGACGCCAACGTCGCTGTCGAGCTGATGAAGTCGCTGTCGTCTCGTGAGATCGGTGCGCGGAGAACAGCAGTGGTGGACGCCGTGACCGCGGCGATCGGGCCGCTCGAGATCGTCAACAGCGGTGGTACCGGGTCGATCGATTTCTCTGCCGCGGATCCGGCCGTCACCGAGGTCACCGCGGGTTCGGGTCTGTTCGCGCCGACCCTGTTCGATCGGTATCGCGCGTTCTCGGCCGAACCCTCGCTGTTCTTCGCACTGCCGGTGGTGCGCAAGCCGACTCCGCGGATCGCCACCGCGTTCGGCGGCGGCTACATCGCGTCGGGCCCGGCGTCCTGGTCGCGATCACCCCGACCGGTCGGCTGGTCCAGGAGGGCAGCGGGCGTTGTCGCGTCGGGCCTGAAACTGCTGCGCAACGAGGGCGCGGGGGAGGTGCAGACCCCGGTGAGCGGCGCCGAGGAGGTGCGCATCGGCGATCGAATCTGGTTCCGCCACGCCAAGGCCGGGGAGTTGTGCGAGCGGTTCGACACCCTGACCCTGGTGCATTCCGACGGATCGGTCGACGCCGTTCCCACCTACCGCGGCGAGGGTATGGCGTTCGGCTGACGTGCGTTCTCGCATAGCCGCATGAACGTGCCGAGCGTGACGAGTCCGTCCGGGGTCGACGGCAGATAATGGGTCAGCGCGCGCGAGCGCACCAGGATCGCGGCCCACTGACCGCGGGAGATGGCGACGTTGAGTCTGTTGCGCGACAACAGGAATCCCATTCCGCGGGGCACGTCCTCGATGGCCGACGCTGCCATGGAGATGAGGACCACCGGTGCCTGACGGCCCTGGAATTTGTCGACGGTTCCCACCGACACCTCGTCGAGCCCGGCGGCTGCGAGTTGCTCGACGATGACGGCGACCTGCGCGTTGTAGGCCGCGACCACCAGAAAGTCGGACTGCTGCATCGGGCGCGGGTCGCTGCCGTGTGCGGGGTCCACCCACGGCCGACCGAGCAACGACCGGACCTGCGTGACGATCTCGTCGGCTTCCTCGATCGAGTCGGTGGAATTGCCGTGGTGGTCCAGAAGGACGACGTGCAGGCCCGGTTCCAAACCCGACAGCGAACGTGACTGTGTCACATCCTTGTTCGATTCGAGCTTGCCCTCGTACGACAGCGTCGACACCGGCGCGCACAGATCCGGATGCATCCGCCACGTCGTCGCCAGGAAGTAGCCGCGGTCGGCGGGCAGGGTGGCGTGCCCGGTCGTCAGCCATCCGAGGGCCGATTCGTCGACGGGCTCGGGGTGGGTGCCCTGACTGACCTGAGGGAGCTGCGCCGGGTCGCCGAGAAGCAGCAGATTGCGCGCCGATACCGAGACCGCGATGGTGTTGGCGAGGGAGAACTGACCGGCCTCGTCGACGACGAGTAGATCGAGGGAGCCGGGTGGAATTCGGCCGGGGTTGGAGAAATCCCAGGCGGTGCCGCCGATGACGCAGCCCTCGTCGGCCTCGGTGACGAAGTGCGAGTATCCGGTGATGTCCACGACGGTGTGCGCGGTCGGGGCCTTCTTGCCCACTTTCGAGGCGTCGACCCCGGCCCCGACGATGGTGTCGAGCAGGTTGTTCACCACGTGATGCGACTGGCCGACCACCCCGATCCGCCAATGGTGAGTGTTCACCAGGTGTTCGATGACGCGCGCCGCCGTGTAGGTCTTCCCGGTGCCGGGCGGGCCCTGCACCGCGACGTACGAATTGTCGAGATCGAGCAGCGCGGCCGTGATCGCATGCGCGTAGTCGTTGTCGTGGACCACGGGAAGGCCGGCGCCGGAACGAGTTCGGGGCGTCGAGCGCGTCAGCAGATCGGCGACGGCCGTTCGCGGTAGTGTCGGCAACCCGCCGAGAACCTCGGTCGCGACGGAGACGATCGCCTGCTCGAGATGCTTGGTGTTCGGCGGCGGCTCGGGGGCGGTGGCAACTGGGAAATCGGTGTACTCCTCCACACCCTTGCGTAGATTCTCTTGTACGACAACCACATCCAGGGTTTCCTCGTACCCGGTCTGCACGATCTCGACCGATGTGGTGGCCCGGTGCGTCGGTTGCTGCTTCGTCAAACCCTCCGGCGCCGGGTTCTCGTACAGCAGCTTCACCTTCGAGCCGGACAGCACGCCGTTGCTCAGGTGCCCGACCAGTTTGACCTGACGACGCAGCACCCGTTGTCCGGGTGCAGTTTTCATCCAGTCGTGCACCAGCTCGGCGCGCTCGACCTTCAATACGTCCGCGGCGTCGGCCCATTCGTCGAGCGGATGGGTCAGGCGGTCGTAGTGGCCCCACCAGAACGGCTTGTTCTCTCGTCGGTGATATCCGATGGCACCGGCGAACAATCCGAGCGCGTGCTGCGTCGGCGTGCGATCCCACGGCAGCCCGGCGTGCTCGGCCAGTTCGAGTTCGAGTCGGGTCGCGGTGCGGTCGACGACCTCCTCGAGGTCCAGCTGCTGCGGGGACCGCGGTGCCACCCCGGCGTCCGATGCCCGATCGAGCAACCAATCACGCAGTCGCAGTGTCGATTCGCAGTCGGTGCGGTTGTACTCGGCAATGTCGGCGAGCAGAGCTGCCGCCTCGGCGTCCTTGCCTCGATCGCGCAGTTCGCACCAGTGCGCGTATTCGACGATCGACGCCGCCGCGTCGGTGACGTCTCCGTCACGGGCCGCGGGCATGTACAGCGGTTCGAGTTTCTTGATGCTGTACGAGCGGGCACCGATCCGAACAGCCGACCGCACGACGGGGTAGAGATCCACGAGAACGTTCTCCCGCAGCAGATCGTCGACGGCGTCCTCGCCCACTCCGTACCGGCCGGCCAGCCGCAGCAGGGCCGTCTTCTCGTACGGCGCATAGTGATACACGTGCATCTTCGGATACTCGGCTCGGCGGGCGGCGACATAGTCGAGGAAGTCGATGAGCGCACGACGTTCCTGCGCGCGGTCGTGTGCCCAGAACGGCAGGAAGTCGCCGTCCGCGGTGTAGACGCCGAACAGGTACTCGAGACCCCAGTCGGACGAACCGGATTCCGCGTACAGCGGATCTCCCTCGAAGTCGAAGAAGATGTCGCCGTCGTCGGGCTCGGGAATGACCCCCAGTGCCTCGGCGTCGAAGATCTCGAATTCGGCTGCCCCGCTGCGCTCTTGGCGTACCTGCAAGGCTGCCTGCGCCCGCAGGTTCTCCAGTGTTCGAGTGGACATGCCGTCCACCGGGGTACTCGACTCGGCGAGCTCGTCGATCGACGAGATCCCTGCGTCCAGCAGGCGGTCCCTGGTGCTGCCGCGCATGCCGGCGACGAGCACCAGATCGCGATGCTGCTCCACCTCGGCGGTGCAGGCATCGCACTGCCCGCATCCCGAATACCGCGGATCGAACCACTCGACGACGGTGCCCTCGGCGTGATGCTCGTCGAGAATGTGCTGCAGGTGTGCTCGCGACTGCCGGTAGACCGGAAGAATGTCGGCCAGTGCGTGCGCGGAGTCGCTGCCGTCGCCGAGCATCAGATGGACCTGCTCGCTCGGAGTGATACCCCCGGTGTGCAGGGCGTCGGCGTACGCGGCCAACTGCAGCAGCGCCGGCACCTTTGCGTGTCTCGACAGTTTCGTGTCGTAGACGGTGTAACGAGAACCGTCGGCAACCAAGAAGTCGCAGAAACCGAGAAACCGTCCGTCGAAGAAGGTGGCCTGGTAGAGCACCGGCGTGCGTGAGGTCAGGGCGGTGAAGGTCGCCCACGCCGCGTCCGCCAGTTCCTGTGCGGTGCGGCCCGGTCGGTCCATGGTCAGGACGCAACCGGGAAAGCGCTGCTCGAACGCCTCGAGTTGGCGTCGTTCGTGCTCGAATCCGAGTGTGGACGTGCGGTCGAGCATCGGGTCGGCTGCGACGCTCTGCCGGGGGATCAGGCCGGAGACAGCGTCCAGTCGTCGGAGCAGGCCGAATTCGCAGGACGCCGCCGCGGCGAGGTCGCTGGCGCTGTAGACGACCTGATCGCCGAGGAGGAACACAAGCGTCCACCCTAGCGACCCACGACAGCGGCACCGGTCACGTTGCGCGCGGAAGCCGGCGGGAACAGGCAAAATGATTCAATGCCTTTTTTCGACGGAGCCACCGGTGCTGTCCACTATCGAACCTGGACCGTCGCCGACGCTCGATTCGGTCTCGTTTTCCTGCACGGTCTCGGCCAGAACAGCGCCCATTACCACCGCTTCGCGCGGCTGCTGAACGAGCGTGGGGTGGACGTGTGGGCGGTCGATCACGTGGGGCACGGCCTGACCGAGGGTGAACTGACCGACGCAGCACAGATCCCCGGTCTCGCACAGAACGCGCTGCAGTTGATCGACATCGCCGAGGCCGAGCACCCCGAGCTGTCGTTCGCCCTGATGGGCCACTCGCTCGGTGCCGCGACGGCCATCGCAGCGCTGGGTGCGCATCCGGAGGCCGTCCGCTGCGCAATCGTGTGCGGCACGCCCAAGTCCGTGACCGGTTCTGCCGACGACCTGTCCGACAACGTCATCCCGTTGCTGGCCGTGCACGGTGTCGACGATCGTCTGGCACCGGTCGATGCCGTGCGTGAATGGATCGAGCGCGTTCCGCAGGCGAGCCTCCGCGAGTTCGAGGACGGCGGACACGATCTGCTGCACGAAAAGATTCACCAGGCCGTGACCACGGTGGTCGCCGAATTCCTCGACGACCACATGCACTGACGATCACATGCACTGACGATCACATGCTGTACGACGAAGGGCCCGACGCGATTGGGCGGATTCTAGGGGTCCTCGCAACACCTGATGGTCAGATGCCTGTCAGTAGATCACGTAAACGCTCGGCTGGAGTTTTCCAGCCGAGCGTTTTG